>JBQCIO010000229.1:0-10150 GCA_051953655.1 Motilibacteraceae bacterium | reverse complement strand
CGCCCCGGTCGGTGGGCAGCGGGGCCGGCTCCCCGTCCGGCTGCGCGCCGTCGCGGTCGGACGAGGCGGACACCGTGGCCAGCGAGCTGCGGTAGGCCAGGCCGGCCGGGGCGGGGGTCCCGCCCTTGCCCGCGGCCAGCTCGTCGTAGGCCGCGACGACCAGCGGGCGCAGCGCCTCGACCAGCCCGAGCCGGGCGGCGAGGAGCTCGGCGCCGGTGCGGGCCAGGTGGGCGTCCCAGACGTCGAGGGTGTGCACGTCGCCGCGGCCCGAGCGCACCGCGGAGCCGGCCGACTTCAGCAGCGCGTTGCGCTGCTTGAGCACCCGGTCGTAGTCCGAGCGCACGCCGGCGAACCGGGGGGCCCGGGCCACCAGCAGCTCGTCGAGGAAGCGCCGGCGCTCGGACGGGTCGCCCTTGACCAGCGCCAGGTCCTCCGGGGCGAACAGCACCGTGCGCAGCACCCCGAGGACCTCGCGCGGGCGCGGCACCGGCGCTCGGTTGAGCCGGGCGCGGTTGGCCCGCCCGGGGGTGATCTCCAGCTCGACCAGGGTGGGCCGCCCCTCGCGCACCACCGAGGCCCGCACGATCGCCCGCGGTGCCCCGAGGCGGACCAGCGGCGCGTCGGTGGCCACCCGGTGCGAGCCGAGGGTGGCGACGTAGCCCACCGCCTCGACCAGGTTGGTCTTGCCCTGCCCGTTGGGGCCGAGCAGCGTCGTCACCCCCGGCGCGAGCGGGAGCTCGACCGAGGCGTAGGACCGGAAGTCCAGCAGCGAGAGGTGGGCGACGTGCACGGGCAGCGGGGGTTGGAAGGGGTCAGCCGGACAGGCGGACCGGCATGAGCAGGTACCGGTAGGTGTCGTCCGGACCGGCGTCGGCCGTGGCCGCACCGGTGACGACGGCCGGACGGGTGGACGCGGTGAACGACAGGCGGGCCCACGGCGAGGAGATCGCGGACAGGCCGTCGAGCAGGTAGCCGGGGTTGAAGGCGATGGTGATGTCGTCGCCCTGCAGGCTCGACTCGATCGACTCCGAGGCCTGCGCCTCGTCCCCGGTGCCGGCCTCCAGCGTGAGCACCCCGTCGGTGAAGGCCAGCCGGACCGGGGTGTTGCGCTCGGCGACCAGCGCCACCCGGCGCACCGCCTCGACGAACGGCGCGGTCTCGACCATCGCCACCGAGCTCGACTCGGACGGCAGCAGCGAGCGGTACTTGGGGAACTCCCCGTCCAGCAGGCGGGTGGTGGTGCGCCGCCCGCCGGCCTGGAAGCCGACCAGGCCCTCGCCGCTGCCGCCGGTGGCCAGGGCCACGGTGACCGCGTCGCCCGAGGCCAGCGCCTTGGCCGTGTCGGTGAGCGTGCGGGCCGGCACCAGCGCGACGGCCGCGGCGTCGGACTGCTCGGGGTCCCAGCGCAGCTCGCGCACGGCGAGCCGGTAGCGGTCGGTGGCGGCGAGGGTGATCTTGGGACCGTCGATCTCGACCCGGACGCCGGTGAGCACGGGCAGCGTGTCGTCCCGTCCGGCCGCCACGCCCACCTGGGCCACGGCGGCGGCGAACACGTCGCCGGGCACGGTGCCGGCCGCCGCCGGCATCTCCGGCAGGGCCGGGTACTCGTCGTCGGGCAGCGTGAGCAGGGTGAACCGGGCGGTTCCGCAGGTCACGGCCACCTTCTGGCCGTCCTGGGCGAGCTCCACCGGGCGCGAGGGCAGGCTTCGGGTGATGTCGGCGAGCAGCCGTCCGGAGACCAGCGCGCGCCCGGGCTCGAGCACGTCGGCGTCGACCTCGACGCGCGCGCTCACCTCGTAGTCGAACGCCGACAGCGTGAGCCGGCCCTGGTCGGCCTCGAGCAGCAGGCCGGCGAGCACCGGCACCGGGGGACGCGGCGGCAGGCTGCGCGCGGTCCAGGCCACGGCCTCGGCGAGGACGTCCCGCTCGACCCGGATCTTCACCGGTCACCCCTCCTGCTGCTGCCACCCGAGGTGGCCGGTCCTGTGGCTGGTCGTGCTGCTGGTTCTGCTGCTGCTGCTCGTACGGCTGCTGGTACGGGTGCAGGTGCGGAGCCTGCCATGTTTGCCGGTCGCCCGTCGCCTCGGACCGGTGCTCGTCCACCGGACGGCAGGGGCCGGTGGGCCCGACCTTCCGAGGTCCCGTCCACATCCGGGCCGGCCCAGATGGTGTGTGGGCTTTCCCTCCAAGAGATGAAGGAAGGAGTCGGGATAGGGGGCGTGGACGATGTGGACAACCGGCGTCGTCGCAGGTCAGCGGCCCGACGAAGACCGGAGCCCCCTGGGGAGGGCCTTCGGGACAGGACCGGGTGCCCTGTGGAGACCGCGACGCCGTCCCGGCCCGTACCCAGGCCGTCCCCGGCCGACGTCCACCCGTCCACAGGGTTGTCCCCAAGGTGTGCACGCGTGCGGGGACCGGGATCCCGTGCTATCCGGCCTCGACGGCCCGGGCGCGCAGGGGCGAACGACGGGGACGGCAGGCCGTCCAGGGCTCCGTGACGGGCACCGTGACGGGGCGCTGGGGGCGCCGCGGACGGCCCGGAGGACGACGCGGAGGCGAGGCAGGAGGGTGCTGCCGAGGGCAGCGCGGAGGGCAGGCTGGAGGGCTGCGCGACGGGACCCGACGGGCGGGTGGTCACGACTGGCGGGCCTGCGACTTGATCCGGTTCGTGAGCTCGGTGACCTGGTTGTAGGTGGACCGGCGCTCGGCCATCTGCACCTTGATCTTCTTCTCGGCGTGCATGACCGTCGTGTGGTCCCGGCCGCCGAACTGCTGGCCGATCTTGGGCAGGGACAGGTCGGTGAGCTCGCGGCAGAGGTACATCGCGATCTGCCGGGCCTGCACCAGCACGCGCGAGCGGGAGGAACCGCAGAGGTCCTCCATGCTCAGCCCGAAGTAGGCGGCCGTCTGGGCCATGATCGTGGCCGAGGTGATCTCCGGGCCGGAGTCGTCGGGGATCAGGTCCTTGAGCACGATCTCGGCCAGCGCCAGGTCCACGCCCTGGCGGTTCAGGCTCGCGAACGCCGTGACCCGGATGAGCGCGCCCTCCAGCTCGCGGATGTTCGTCGCGATCTTGCTGGCGATGTACTCGAGCACCTCGGGGGGCGCGGCGAGCCGGTCCTGGGCGGCCTTCTTGCGCAGGATGGCGATGCGCGTCTCGAGGTCCGGAGGCTGGACGTCGGTGATCAGGCCCCACTCGAACCGCGAGCGCAGCCGGTCCTCCAGCGTGGTGAGCTGCTTGGGCGCCCGGTCGCTGGAGATCACGATCTGCTTGTTGGCGTTGTAGAGCGTGTTGAACGTGTGGAAGAACTCTTCCTGCGTCCGCTCCTTGTTCTCCAGGAACTGGACGTCGTCGACCAGGAGGATGTCGACGTCGCGGTAGCGGCGCTGGAACGCGCTGGCCTTGTCGTCGCGGATCGAGTTGATGAAGTCGTTCGTGAACTCCTCCGAGCTCACGTAGCGCACCCGCACCCCGCCGTAGAGGTTCTGCGCGTAGTGCCCGATGGCGTGCAGCAGGTGCGTCTTGCCCAGGCCCGAGTCGCCGTAGATGAACAGCGGGTTGTAGGCCTTGGCCGGCGCCTCGGCCACCGCGACGGCGGCGGCGTGCGCGAAGCGGTTGGAGGCGCCGGGCACGAAGGTCTCGAAGACGTAGCGGGGGTTGAGCCGGGTGGGCTCGCTGTCGCGGCGCGCGGTGTCGCGGCCGCCGGGGCGCACCGGGGTCCAGCCGAGGTCGCCGGAGGGGTCCGTCGGCCGGTCGACGCCGCCGGGGGAGTCCCACGGCCGGCTGTCCGCCCCCGCGGCGAGCCGCTCGTCGGCGCGCTGGTCGCTCCGCTCGGCGGCCCCCTGGCCCGGCTCCCCGGTGGGACTTGGGAGGTCCGCCGCCTCGGCCGACGGCTGCGCCGCGGGCACGGCCTGGTCCGCCGGCTCGTCCTGGCTGAGCAGGTCGGGGTCGACGGTGACGGCGATCCGTACCTCGCGGCCGAGCGCCGCGGAGAGCGAGGCGGTGATGAGCGGGCGCAGGTCGGTCTCGAGCTGACCCTTGGTGAAGTCGTTGGGAGCTGCCAGCAGCGCGGTGCCGTCGAGCAGGCCGACCGGGCGGGTGAGGCGCAGGAACGCGCGGTGGGTGGGCAGCAGCTCGTCGCGGGCGGTGAGCTCGCCGAGGGTCTGCGCCCACACGTCGGCCAGGTCCGGTGCGGACGCCTCGTTCACCACGTCCGCGCCTCCCGCTGCTTCCGCCGTCGCTCGACCCAACCAGCCGCCGGCTGCTCCGTCCACACCCTTGTCCACAACCTGGGGACGCAGAGGCGGAGGTGCCCGGCCGGACGCACGCGGAACACGCACGCCGGGCGGGTTCGAGCTGGGCGCTGGACCCGCCGGGAGGCGGACCGGAGCCCCCTCACCGTCTCGCGGAGGGGCACCGGCAGCGGGCGACGCTAACAACTTCGGTGAGCCCGCATCAAGCGGATCGGCAGAACTCAGGGGGTCGGCCCGCTCACGCTCCGGCGTGTCGTCGCCGAGCCCCGCACCGCCGGTGCGACGCTGGCGGACGACGTGTGCCGACTGCTGGCCGCCGCCCGGCGACCAGCTGGTCAGGGGCCGGTTTGACCGGCTCACCGGCCCGCCCGTACCGTGGCGCTGTCGTGTCGACGGCCGCCGCCGCATGCCCACGTACCCGTGCACCGATCGGTCCGCGTGGGCGTCCGGTGCCGGCCGAGGTCCGATGGCGTCCGGTGCGGGTCCCCTGCCCCGGCGTCAGTCCTCACCGCACCGCCCCACCGCGGCGCCTGCCGCCCTTCCCTGGAGCACTGACGTGAGCAAGCGCACCTTCCAGCCGAACAACCGCCGCCGCGCCAAGACGCACGGCTTCCGGCTGCGGATGCGCACCCGCGCCGGCCGCGCCATCCTCTCGGCGCGGCGCAGCAAGGGTCGCGCGCGCCTGTCCGCCTGACGGCGTCGCCCGTGCTGCCGGCCCGGGCACGGCTGCGGCGGTCCTCGGACTTCGCCGCGGCGGTCCGTCGCGGCCCGACCACGGTCCGGGTCGGCCGGCCCACGCTCGTGCTCCACGCGAGGACGCCCGCCGGCATGGGTGCGATCCCGCCGGACGAGACGGCTGCTCCGTCGCCGACCGGCGGCTCGTCCGCCCCTGGCCCGTCCGACGCCGCTCCGGCGCGGGCGGGTCTCGTGGTCTCTCGGGCCGTGGGGCCGGCCGTCGTGCGCAACCGGGTTAAGCGTCGGCTCCGGCACCTGCTGCGGTCGCGGATGGCGTCGCTGCCGGACGGGCTCGTGCTGGTGGTGCGGGCCAACCCGGCCGCGGCCGACGCGTCCTCGGCCCAGCTCGCCGAAGACCTCGATGCCGCGCTACGCCGGCTCGGGCGACGAACCGGAGGTGGGTCATGAGCGCTCCCACCGGCACCGACGTGGCGGACTCGAGCGCGGCCGTGCACCGGCCGGCGGGACGGGAGCCGTTGCTCTCGGTGTGGCGGGGCGGGGTGCGCAACCCGGTCACGCTGGTCCTGCTGGCGGCGATCCGGCTCTACCAGCTCACCGTCTCGCCCCTGCTGGGGCCGGTCTGCCGGTTCTACCCCTCGTGCTCGCACTACGGCTTCGAGGCGCTCCGGGTGCACGGCACCGTCCGCGGGACCTGGTACACGGCCCGGCGGCTGGTGCGCTGCCACCCGTGGAACCCGGGAGGCATCGACCCCGTTCCGCCGAGGGCCACGGGGTGGTGGCGCCGCACCGAGCGGGACCGACGGCGCTCCGCGGCTCCTCCGGCAGCGCCCATCCGACCGCCCAGAACTCCAACCCGACCGCATGGCCCGAGACCAGCGGCGGACCTGACCGGGGAGCCTGACCACCTGTGAACACCATCCTGGCGCCCATCGAGTGGGTCGTCTCCTGGATCATGGTCCAGTTCCACAGCCTGTTCACCACGCTGGGGATGAACCCCGACGGGGGCTGGGCGTGGGCGCTGTCGATCGTCGGCCTCGTGATCGTCATCCGCATCATCCTGATCCCGCTGTTCGTCAAGCAGATCAAGTCCCAGCGCGGCCTGCAGCAGCTCCAGCCGAAGATCAAGGAGCTGCAGGCCAAGTACAAGGACGACCGGGAGAAGCAGTCCCAGGAGCTGATGAAGCTCTACAAGGAGACCGGCACCAACCCGCTGGCCAGCTGCTTCCCGATCCTGATCCAGTCGCCGATCTTCTTCGCCCTGTTCCGGGTGCTCAACGGGGCCGCGCACGGAAAGGCGCTCGGGGTCCTCACCGCCGCGCAGGTGGAGTCGGCGGCCAACGCCACCATCTTCGGCGCGCCGATCTCGGCCACCTTCGTCAAGGCGGGCCAGACCAGCAGCCCGCTCGCGGTGCACGTGGTGGCCGCGGTGATGATCGTCCTGATGTCGGCGTCCATGTTCTACACGCAGCGTCAGCTGATGACGAAGAACATGCCGGCCACGTCGCAGACCGGGCCGTTCGCCCAGCAGCAGAAGATCATGCTGTACCTCTTCCCGCTGATCTTCCTGATCTCCGGCATCAACTTCCCGATCGGTGTCCTCATCTACTGGCTCACCACGAACGTGTGGTCGATGGGCCAGCAGCTCTATGTCATCAACCGCATGCCGGCGATCGGGAGCGAGGCCGAGAAGCGGCTCGAGGCGCGCAAGGCGGCCAAGGCCTCGAAGGCGCGTCCGCTGCCCGGGGACGGTGGGGCGTCGGTGCCCGGCGCGGCAGCATCCCCCGGGGGTGCACCGGCCAGTCCTGCCCCCGGCGGCGGCGCCCAGCGCGGGCCGGCCGGCCCCGGCCGCGGCCAACGTCAGCAGCCCAAGCGACAGCCGCGCGGCAAGCGCCAGAGCTGACCTTGTCAGGCACCCGCCGGAGCGAGTCGTCCCGGGTGCCGACCACTCGACAGCATCGCGGCCGGATGGTCGCACCAGCGGAAGGAACACCAGACGTGAGCGACCAGACGACCGACGTGCCCGTGTCCGCCGAGGAGGCGGGGGAGGTCGAGCAGGTGCGGGGCGACCAGGGTGAGGGCCAGCGGGACGAGGGCCAGCACGAGGAGGGCCAGTCGGAGGAGGGAACCCCTGGCCGTCGGGCGCGGCTTCTCGAGCGGCTCGAGCGTGAGGGGGACATCGCGGCGGACTACCTCGAGGGACTGCTGGACATCGCCGACCTCGACGGCGACATCGACATGGACGTCGAGGGCGAGCGCGCCAGCGTCTCGGTGGTCGGCGGCGACCTGCAGGACCTGGTCGGTCGGCATGGCGAGGTGCTCGAGGCGCTGCAGGAGCTCACCCGGCTCGCCGTGCAGGCCCAGACCGGCGAGCGGTCGCGCCTCATGCTCGACGTGGCCGGCTATCGGGCCGCGCGACGCGAGGAGCTGACCCGGATCGCTCAGGAGGCTGCGGACAACGCGCGGACCGGCGGGACTCCGGTCCGGCTGGCTCCGATGAGCGCCTTCGAGCGCAAGGTCGTGCACGACGCGGTCGCCGCGGCCGGCCTGACTAGCGAGTCCGAGGGTGAGGAGCCCTCGCGGCGCGTGGTCGTCCTCCCGGCGTCCTGACGCCGTCTGCACGCCAGCTCCCCACGCTGCGGCCCCGTCCTGATGGGCGGGGCCGACGCGTAGGCCGACGGGGCGGTGGTTCCACGTGGAACGGAACCATGGCCCGGTCGTCCTGCTGTTTCACGTGGAACACCGAGAGGAGCCGCGATGGCCGACGCCGACGCTGCGGGGGTCGAGCAGCCGGGGCCCGAGGCCGAGGATGTCTTCGGCGACCGCCTGCCGTTGGTCCGGCGTTATGCGCGCTGGCTGGCGGAGGACGGGACCGAACGGGGCCTGTTGGGGCCCCGCGAGCGACCCCGGCTGTGGACTCGTCACCTGCTGAACTCCGCTGTCCTCACCGACCTGATTCCCTCGGGTGCTCGGGTGGCCGACGTGGGCTCGGGTGCCGGGCTGCCCGGTATGGTCGTGGCGCTACGCCGACCGGATCTTCGGGTGACCCTCGTCGAACCGCTGCTACGCCGGTCCCGGTTCCTCACCGAGGTGGTGGAGGATCTCGGACTGGACGAGTCGGTCGACGTGGTGCGTGCCCGGGCGGAGGAGTTGCACGGGCGGATGGCCTTCGACGTCGTCACGGCCCGCGCGGTGGCGCCGCTGGAACGGCTGGCGGCGTGGTGCCTGCCGCTGGTCGTCCCCCGGGGGTCCCTGCTCGCCCTCAAGGGAAGCTCGGCCGAGGAGGAGCTGGCGACCGCCCGCCCCGCGCTGGAGCAGTGGGATGTCCGGGACCTGGAGGTCGTCCGTCTCGGGTCCGATCCCGAACCGACATGGGTGGTCCGGGTGCAGGTCGGTGACACGCCGGTCGATGACGCGCAGGGTCTGGGCCCGGCCCGCCGTCGTCACGGCGGAGCGGTGCGCCCGGGACGCCGGGCCGCGAAGAGCACGACGCAGAGCAACAGGAGTGGACGATGACGGCAACCCAGCCCGCCGACGGACCGGCGCTGGAGGCGCGGCCGGCTGTGCCCCCCGTGCCCCCCGCGCCCGCGGGCAGCGGACTCGGCTGGCCCTTCGAGGAGGGGTCGCACACGCCGGGCGGTGGCGCGCTGGGCTGGCCGGGCCTGGGTGCAGCTCAGCCGGAGGCAGCGACCGGACAACGTGCCGACGCACCGGCAGCAACCCCGGCGGACGTCCCGGTCGCGCAGGACGGGTCCGCGTCGTTCGCCGCACCGGAGGTCATCACGGCGGCCGACGTCCCGCCGGCTGTTCCACGTGAAACGAGCACCACCGACACGCCCATCGCCCGTGAGGCGGAGACCGCTGTCCGGGTGCGGTCCGGAGCCTTCGGGGCCCCGCTGCCACGGCCGCCGGCGACCCGGGTGCTCACCATCGCCAACCAGAAGGGTGGCGTCGGCAAGACGACGACCACGGTGAATCTCGCCGCGGCCCTCGCGCTGGGGGGCGCCTCGGTGCTCGTCGTGGACCTCGACCCCCAGGGCAACGCCTCGACCGCGTTGGGGATCGACCACCACAGCGACGTCCCGAGCGTCTACGACGTCCTGGTGGAAGGGCGCCCGCTAGTCGAGGTGGTGCGGCCGGTGGAGGACGTGGCGGGCCTGACCTGCGCCCCGGCGACCATCGACCTGGCCGGCGCGGAGATCGAGCTCGTCTCGCTGGTGGCCCGGGAGAGCCGGCTGCAGCGGGCGCTCGCCGCCTACGCCGAGGCGCGGGACGCCGCCGGGGAGCCGCCGCTGGACTACGTGCTGGTTGACTGCCCCCCGAGCCTGGGGCTGCTCACCGTGAACGCGCTCGTCGCCGCGCGCGAGGTGCTCATCCCGATCCAGTGCGAGTACTACGCGCTGGAGGGGCTGGGGCAGCTCCTGCGCAACGTCGACCTGGTCAAGGCGCACCTCAATCCAGGGCTGCACGTCTCGACCATCCTGCTGACGATGTACGACGCCCGCACCCGGCTGGCCGCCCAGGTGGCCGAGGAGGTCCGAGCCCACTTCCCGGAGGTCGTCCTGCGGACGACCATCCCTCGGTCGGTCCGGATCAGCGAGGCGCCGAGCTACGCCCAGACGGTCATGACCTACGACCCGGGCTCCACCGGCGCGCTCTCCTACTTCGAGGCGGCTCGCGAAGTGGCCGAGCGCGGCGCGGGGCAGGCCGGCGAGCAGCCCGCGCAGCCGGCCTGACGCCTCGCGGGCGTGTGCGCACCGCGCCTCGCCTACGCGTCGGCCCGGTAGTCTGACCCCCCGTCACCACCCCCTGCGCGCGCAGGGGAGGCGGCCGATCTCGAGCAGCACCAGATGCAGCACCAGCAGGAGGACCACGTGAACGACCGCCGACGCGGACTGGGTCGCGGCCTCGGGGCCCTCATCCCGCAGGGCCCGGCCACCGAGCAGCGACCCACCGCCAACCGCCCGGTCGACGTGTTCTTCCCCGAGCGTGGGAGCGCCACCGCGACCGAGCTCGGAGCGGCGGATGCGCCCTCCGACGGTGCCGGACAGCCGGGCGGTCCCGAGTCGTCCAGCACGTCCTCCGAGACAGCGGTCGCGTCGCCGGCGGAGACCGAGGGTGCCATGTCGGGCGGGGACGGCCTGGCCGCCGTCCCGGGGGCCCGGTTCGCCGAGCTGCCGCTCGATGCCATCTCGCCCAACCC
>JBQCIO010000228.1:0-7032 GCA_051953655.1 Motilibacteraceae bacterium | reverse complement strand
CGGGGTGTCCCCCCGGGCGTATCTCCCCCCCCTTGTCCCCCCCCCCGGGGGTCCCCGCCCCGGGCTCCCGAGGGCGGGGGGCTCCCCCGGGGGGCCCCCCCGGGGGGGGGGCGCCCCCCCCCCGGGAGGGTTCAGGACGAGACCCGGGCCAGCCGGTCGCGCAGCGCGGCACCGAACGCGGTCGGCGTCCCGTCGTAGGAGCTGATCAGCGCCGGGCCGGAGGCGCAGTCCCAGGTGTTCCAGGTCCAGCCGAGGTAGCTGACGCCGTGCGCGTCGGCCCAGTCGAGGTAGGAGGTGGTGAAGGCGGTGGCGCAGTCGTTCTCCCCCACCTCACCGGTCACCAGCGGCACCTGGGCGGCCACCGGCGCCAGGGTGCTGTCCCAGCAGCTGGCCGTGCTGCACCCGCTGAAGCTGTAGATGTGCGCGCTCGCCGCGAGCTGACCCGCCGGGTCGGTCGGACGGTGAGCGAGCCACCCGGACAGGTCCGAGGCCCAGCCCACGCCGCCGACGAGCACGGGCTGCGTGGCTCCGGAGCCGCGCACCGCGTCCACCAGCGACTGCATGCCGGCCGCCTGCCAGCCGGCGGCCGTGGTGCACCCGTCGCGCCAGCAGGTCCAGCTGATGTCGTGCGGCTCGTTGTAGAGGTCGAAGACCACCGCGGGGTCGGAGCGGAAGGTCGTGGCCACCGACGACCAGAACGCCGGCGAGTGGTCGGCGTCGGCCATCACCTGCTGGGAGGTGGCGAGGGTCGTGCCGGGCGCGCTCCAGTGCAGGTCGAGCACGGCCAGCAGACCGGCCTGGTGCAGCCGCCCGACCCACTGCACGACGGCGTCGCGGTAGGCCTGGCCGCCCCAGGTGCTGCTGACGCCGTTGATCCCGAGCCAGCAGTCCTCGTTCAGCGGCACGCGGACCGCGTTCACGTGCCAGGCGGCCATCGCGGCCACGGCAGCGGTGTCGGTCGGGCCGTCGAAGAAGCCCCATCCCTGCGCGCAGGCGAACTCGGTGCCCGAGCGGTTCACGCCGAGCAGCCGCAGCGGGCGACCGGCACCGTCCACCAGAGCGCTGCCGCTCACGCGCACGGCCAGCGGCGCGGCGCTGCTCGTCGGCGTCGCGGTCGGCGAGCTGGTCGGCGTGGGGCTCGCGGTGAGCGTGCTGGTCGGCGCCGGGCTCGCGGTGGGCGTCGCCGTCGGCGAGGGGGTGGGGCGCGGCTTGCGCCCGGTCGTCTTGGTCGATCCGCGAGTCGACCCGGTGCGGAACGCCCTCAGAGGCCGGTGGGCGACGCCGGACCGGGCTGTCGGGAAGGCGGTCGCCGCGCGGACGGGCGCGGCGGCGGGCCGGGCGGGACGGTCGGGCAGCGGGCGGGCGGCGGCCGAGCCGGCGCCGAGGGTGACGCCGAGCGTGCCGGCGACGAGGAGGCTCAGGACGACGGTGCGGGCGCGGTCGAGGTGGTGCACCCGCTACGAGTCGGCGCCGAGAACCCCCTGCTTGACCGCCACCGGCCGCTATGTCCGGTGAGGCGGACCACCTGCGCTAGGGCTCAGGTCGTGGCCTCGCTGCCGACCCGGTCGCCCCTGAGGTCCACCTCGGCCGCCTCCTGGACGGGTTCGTCGGCAGCAGCCGCAGCGGGCCCCGCGTGCACCCGGAAGACGAAGCGGCGGTAGGACCAGAAGCGGAAGGCGGTGCCCAGGCCGAGGCCGACGACGTTCGCGCTGACGTTGTCCGCCACCGGTCCGGTGAGGCCCAGCACATAGTGCGAGAAAGCCAGACAGGCCAACGTGATGAGCAGCCCGGCCACGTTCAGCACGAGGAACAGCACGCCCTCGCGCACCAGCCCCTGCCGCACGTGGTGCCGGTAGGTCCACCACCGGTTCCCGGCGTAGGCCACGGCCGTGGCCAGCAGCACGCTCAGCGTCTTGGACGTGAGCGGCCCCAGGCCGGCGACGAAGCGGGCGAGGTTGAAGACGCCGATGTCGACGACCAGGGCGACGAGGCCGACCGAGCCGAAGCGGGCCAGCTCGCCGGCCATGGCCAGCAGGCGACGGAGGACAGGCATGCGCTCCTCGGGAGGGTCTGAGCGGGTTCCGGGCGTGTTCTGAGCGGGTGGCGCCGTTCGCGGCGGCGCCGCAGGCCGCCTGCCCGCCGCGGTGAGCGGGCACAGCAGGGGCGGCACGGGCCAGTCATGCAGGGTGCCCACGTTCGCGCTCGGTAACCACGCCTCGACGCAAGCAGGAGCCGGCCCGATGGTTAAGCCCCGGTCAAGCCTGTGTCGCGGCACACGTCGGGGAATGATTCGTCCGACTTGCGGGGTTTCGGCCACGTCGCTCCGGTCAGGAACGACGACGGTGCGTGACGGATCTTCCGTTGATGATCTGGCACGACGCCGACTCGGGGACTCGACCCGCCCGGCACCCGCCGGGCGTGCAGCCGCGACCGGGCCGTCGACGACGACGGTCGGTGCACCTTTCCGACCGCCTACAGGAGTGGTTCTTGCCTGCCGTCGTCAGTGCGATCGTCCTCGTCACCTCCCTCGTCCTGGGCGGTGTCGCGACCCTCACGCTCGCCTGGATGCTCTACGCCTGGCGCAGCCCGGAGGGTCTGGCCGCAACCCGCTTCTCCCGCGGGGAGCCGGCGCCGGCGCGACGCCTCCGCTTCAGCCTCATCGTGCCCGCCCGGCACGAGGACGAGGTGCTCGGCCACACCCTCGACGGCCTCGCCGCGCTCGAGCACGACGACGTCGAGATCCTCGCCGTCGTCGGCCACGACGACGCCGAGACCGCGGCCGTGGCCCACGCCGCGGCCGAGCGGCACCCGGACCGGATCCGCGTGGTCGTCGACCACTCGTGGCCCAAGAACAAGCCGAAGGCGCTGAACACCGCGCTGGCCGAGTGCACCGGCGACGTCGTCGGCGTCTTCGACGCCGAGGACGAGGTGGCCCCCGGGCTGCTTCGCGCCATCGAGGCCACCTTCAACGCCGACCGCGCCGACGTCGTGCAGGGCGGCGTGCAGCTGATGAACGTGCAGTCCTCCTGGTGGTCGCTGCGCAACTGCCTCGAGTACTTCTTCTGGTTCCGCAGCCGCCTGCACTTCCACGCGGACCGCGACTTCATCCCGCTGGGCGGCAACACCGTCTTCGTGCGCACCTCGCTGCTGCGCGCCGTCGGCGGGTGGGACGCCGAGTGCCTCGCCGAGGACTGCGAGCTGGGCGTGCGTCTGAGCTCGCTCGGCGCCTGGGTGAGCGTGGCCTACGAGCCGGCGCTGGCCACCCGCGAGGAGACGCCGGGGTCGGTGCGCGCGCTGGTCAAGCAGCGCACCCGGTGGAACCAGGGCTTCCTGCAGGTGCTGCGCAAGGGCGAGTGGCGGGGCCTGCCCACCGCCCGCCAGCGCGGTCTGGCCCGCTACACGCTGGTGACCCCGTTCCTGCAGGCGCTCACCGGCCTGCTCGTGCCCGTCTCGGCGCTGCTCATCCTGTTCGCCAAGACCCCGGTCGCCGTCACGCTGGTGGCGTTCGTGCCGCTGCTGCTGGTGCTCGCCTCGGTCATCGTCGAGGCCGTCGCCCTGCACGAGTTCGGCCGCGACTACGACGTCCCGGTGCGGCTGCGCCACTACCTCTGGCTCGTGCTCGGCACGGTGCCCTACCAGTGGCTGCTCGCCTTCGCGGCCGTCCGCGCCGTCTGGCGCGAGGTGCGCGGCGAGCGCGGCTGGGAGAAGACGGCGCACACCGGCGCCCACCGCGTCCCGGCTCCCGCCGCGGAGATCGACCTGCGCCCGACGCCCGTCGACGTCACCGCGCTGGACACCGCGGCCCGCAGGCAGCCGCGCGGCTGAGCCCGACCGCGAGCCGCCGGCCGAACCGGCCGAGCCCCACCGACCTCTGCGCGCCGGCACACCGGTGCGCAGTCCACGCCCGTCCGATCACGTTGGAGATCCCTGTCGTGACCGACCAGCTCTCTGGTCCTGCGTCCATCCCGCTGCACGAACGATTCGGGCAGCACGATCCTTTGCGCGAACGCCCGCTGGACTCGCGCCCGCTGACGGTGCGCGACGGCGCGGACGTCGACCTGCGCACTCCCCCGCGGGACGGGGGTCGCCACCAGGTCGGCGTGCCCGGCTCGCCCGACGGGCCGCCCTCGCGCCGCCAGGTCGTCGGGGCCGTGCTCACCGCGGTGACGGTCCTGGCCGTCACGGTCGTGGTCTGGGTGGTGCACGCGCGCGGGATGTACGTGTCCCCCATCCGCTTCGACGACGAGGGCACCTACGTCTCGCAGGCGCAGTCGCTGCTGGACCAGGGCCGGCTGTCACCCTACACCTACTGGTACGACCACCCGCCGTTCGGCTGGATGATCCTGGCCGGCTGGCTGGCCGTGCCCTGGTTCCCCGAGCACGCACCCAACCTCATCGGCCAGGGTCGCCAGCTCATGCTGCTGCTCGACGTCGTGTCGGTGCTGCTGACCTTCGCGCTCACCCGCCGCGTCGGGGGCAGCCGGGCCGCCGCGGCAGTCGCCGGGCTGCTCATGGGCCTGAGCCCGCTGGCCCTGCAGTTCCACCGGATGGTGCTGCTGGACAACATCGCGGTGCCGCTGGTCCTCGGCGCGTTCGTGCTCGTGCTCTCCCCGCGCCGGCGGCTGTCCGCGGCCCTCGCGGCCGGCCTCGCGGTGAGCGCCGCGGCGCTGAGCAAGGAGACCTCCATCCTGCTGCTGCCGTTCGTGGCGTGGTCGCTGTGGCAGCACGCCAAGGGTCCGACCCGGCGCATGTGCATGGCCGTGTTCACGATCGGCGTCGTCACGCCGCTGGTGCTCTATCCGCTGTTCGCGCTGGTGAAGGGCGAGGTCCTGCCCGGCACGTCGCACGTGAGCCTGATCGGGGGCATCGTCTTCCAGCTGTTCGGCCGGACCTCCTCCGGCAGCGTCTTCGACCCGACCAGCGACGCCCGCAGCGTGCTGGACGGCTGGCTGACCGTCGACCCCTACCTGGTCCCGATCGGTGCCGCCGCCGCGGTGGTCGCGCTGCTGGCCCCGCTGCGCCGGCTGCGGGGGGTCCGTCCGGTGGCCGCGGCGCTGGTCTTCTCGGTGCTGATGCTGCTGCGTCCGGGTTACCTGCCGGTGCCGTACGTCGTGGCCCTGCTGCCCCTCGCCGCGATCGCGGTCGCGGTGGTGCTGGACGCCGTGGTGCGCACGGCGGCCGCCCGGGTGCCGGACCTGGTGGGCCCCCGGATGTCGACCGCGCGACGCGCCGCGGGCGCCGCGTCCGCGGCGGCCCTGGCCGCCGTCGTGGTCCTGGTCACCGCCGGAGCGGCGACCGCCGCCCCGCACTGGTACTACCGCGACCGCGCCGCGGAGCGCGTGGACTTCGACCGGCCGTACCAGCAGTCGACCGCCTACGTCGAGAAGCGTCTTCCGAAGACGGCGCGTCTGGTGGTGGACAACGTCACTTGGACCGACCTGCACGACGACGGCTGGCCGATGAGGAACCTCATCTGGTTCAGCAAGCTGGACACCGACCCCGACGTCGACCGCACGGTGAAGAGCTGGCACCAGCTCGACTACGTGGTGGCCAGCCAGATCATGACGACCTCCCGGGACGCCGGCCCCACGTTGCAGGCAGTCCTGAAGCACTCGCACGTCGTGGCCTCGTGGGGCCAGGGCGACCAGCGCATCGAGCTGAGGAAGGTGGACCGATGACCCTCACCGAGTCCCGCACCCAGTCCCCCGCACAGTCCCGCACCGTGGCGGAGCCCGGCGAGCAGCACGAGCTCGTGGACCTGCGAGAGCAGGCGCCGGTGCTCACGCTGGTGGTCCCGACCCGCAACGAGGCGCCCAACCTGCGCCCGCTCTTCGAGCGCAGCGCCGCGGCCCTCGGCCGGCTCGGCGTCCCGTGGGAGCTGCTGTTCGTCGACGACAGCGACGACGACACTCCTCAGGTGGCGGATCGCCTGGCCCGCGAGGGCGCCCAGGTCCGGCTGCTGCACCGGCCCGCGGGGAGCCGGCCGGACGGGCTGTCCGGAGCCGTGCTCGCCGGGTTCCGGGCCGCCCGCGGCGACGTGCTGGTGGTCATGGACGCCGACCTGCAGCACCCCCCGGAGGTCCTGCCCGAGCTGGTCGAGCCGCTGCTGCGCAGCCAGGCGCAGGTCGCCGTCGCCAGCCGCTACTGCGAGGGTTCGGCCCCGGACGCCGGCGCCGGGCTGGACGGACCGTGGCGCCGCCTGGTCTCCCGCTCGGCCCGTTGGCCGGTGTTCCTGCTGCAGAAGCGCCTGCGGCAGGTGACCGACCCGCTCGGCGGCTTCTTCGCGGTGCGCCGTGAGGTGCTGGAGGGCGTCACCCTCGCCCCGACCGGGTTCAAGATCCTGCTCGAGGTGCTGGTCCGCGGCCGCTGGACCGACGTCGTCGAGGTCCCCTACCGCTTCGCCGAGCGGGAGGCGGGCACGTCCAAGGCGAGCCTGCGCCAGGGCGTGCACTTCGGTCGGCACCTGGCCCGCCTCACCCGGCCCGCCGTGGGCGAGACGGCGCTGCGGGCCACGTCGTCCCCCGACGTCGACCCGCGCGGTCGCGAGGTCCTGGACCGCCGGCCGTGGGGCTCCTTCCGGCGGCTGAGCCTGAACGAGACGACCACGGTGAAGGTGATCGAGGTCGACCCCGGGCGGCGGCTGAGCCTGCAGCGGCACGCCGAGCGGGGCGAGCTGTGGGTCGTCCTGGACGGGCCGCTGCACGTGCACGTCGACGGAACGGAGACGAGCGTCCCGTCGGGGCGCACGGTATGGGTCCCCCGTGGCGCCGTGCACCGCGCCTCCAACCCGGGGACGCGGCCGGTCCGGTTCCTCGAGGTGGCTTACGGTGAGTTCCGGGAAGAGGACATCGAGCGGCTCGAGGACGACTTCTCCCGGACCTGAGGACTCCAGCTGAACCTCTCGCACAGCACCACCCGGCGCCGCCCCCGCCCGCCCGGCCACGGCGGCGACCGCGTGCCACGGACACAGGTGAAGGCGGGGAAATACACCGGGACCACCACAACCCCACGGAGAGGGGCGACCGGCAACGC
>JBQCIO010000227.1:0-24821 GCA_051953655.1 Motilibacteraceae bacterium | reverse complement strand
GAGCACGCGGCACGTCCATGCGCAGCGCCTGGGCCAGCCAGTCCTCGGTCTTGCGCACCCCGGAGATCCCCTGCGCCACCCCGCGGCGTTCGCACTCGTGCAGCAGGCACAGCAGCACCAGCATCAGCTGGTTCAGCACCGCACCCACCAGGTGCAGCAACGCCACCAGCTCGGAGGGCTTGGCCGCGGAGAAGTCCACCCGACCCGCGCCCGGCGCGACGACCGCCTCGACCGAGTCCGCCACCGCCAGCAGCCCGACCGCCAGCGGGGAGGACCCCACCCCGGCGCGGTCGGAGCTGTCTGCCATGCACTGATTCTACCCGAACAGGCATACGAATAGGAGTCTGTCCACAGGAGAAACACAAGCCGAACAACCATTTCTCGCGGAGCACATACACGTCCGTGCGAGGCGGGAGAACCGCGGTGCCATCCGGGGCCGCCCTGCCCCTGGGTCTTCCGGCCTGCGCCGAACGGGCCATCCCGGCGCTTGCCCGATCAAGGAACCGGGTCCCGTGCCGATGCGGCGCACGTGGAGCCCCTGACGATGTCGTCCGACGTCCCGACCCCGCTGTCGCCACCCGCGCCACAGCGGGCCGTCCGGCGGGCCGCCGCGATGTCGCGCGCCGTCGCGGGCTCGGTGCTCGGCGTGCCGCCGCGCTACGACGCCTCGGCGCTGCCGGAGCTCCCGGGACCGACCCGCACCCGCTTCGGCCGGTGGTTCGACCCGAGGCCCCGGGTGCTGCTCGCCCTGACCCTGCTCGCGATCGGCTGGCAGGTCGCCTACCTCGTCTGGCGCATCGGCTGGTCCGAGCTGGGCGCCGCCAGCCTCGTCCTCGGTCTCGCGCTGCTGGTCTCCGAGCTCTACGGCGCGATCTCGCTCACCACGATGGCCGCGCTCTCCACCCAGGCCCGGCCGTCGGTGCGCCCCCCGCTCCCGGACCGGCAGTTCAGCGTCGACGTGTTCGTGTGCACCTACGACGAGCCGGTCGAGGTGCTGCGCCCCACGCTGGTCGGCGCCCGCAACCTGACCTACCCGCACGCGACCTACCTGCTCGACGACGGTCGCCGGCCGGACATGGCGGCGCTGGCCGCCGAGCTGGGGGCCGAGTACGTCGTGCGGCCGGACAACTCCCATGCCAAGGCGGGCAACATCAACCACGCGCTGGGCGTCACGAGCGCCGAGCTCGTCTTCGTCCTGGACGCCGACCACGTCCCACTGCCCGACGCGCTCGACGCGCTGGTGGGCTACTTCGCCGACGACCGCCTCGCCCTGGTCCAGTCACCGCACGACTTCTACAACCACGACTCGGTGCAGCACTACGAGGTGGGCCGGCACGAGCAGTCGGTCTTCTACGAGGTCATCTGCCCCGGCAAGGACCGGCACGGCGCCGCCTTCTGGTGCGGCTCGGCCACGCTGCTGCGCCGGGAGGCGCTCGCGGAGATCGGCGGGGTGGCCACGGAGACCATCGCCGAGGACTTCCACACCACCATCAAGCTGCTGCGGCGCGGCTGGCGGACGCGGTACCACGGCGAGGTGCTCGTGCAGGGCGTCGGACCGCACGACCTCGACGGCTATCTGCTCCAGCGCAACCGGTGGGCCCGCGGCAACCTGTCGGTCCTGCACACGCCCGAGTCGCCGCTGCGGGCGCGGGAGCTGACGGCCGCCGCCCGCTGGTCCTTCGCCGCCTCCCTGTTCGGCTACGGCGCCGGGCCGGCCCGCGCGCTGGCCCTCGCGGTGCTGGCCGCCTCGCTGTGGACCGGTGCGCTGCCGGTGACGGCGAGCTGGACGACCATCGCGGTCCTGTGGGCGCCCGCGACGCTGCTCGGGATGCTGGCCGGCTCCGCGCTCGGCCGGGGTCACATGCGCGTCCGGGACGCCGTCCACTTCGAGCTGCTCACCGCCGGCCTCTACGCCCGTGCCATGCGGTGCTTGGTCCGACCCTCCCGGATGGCGTTCAAGGTGACGCCGAAGGCCGGCACCGACGCCGGTGGGCTGCGGGCGCTGCGCCCGCTGCGGCTCCTGCTGGTGCTCACCGTCGCGCTGGTCGGCGGCGTGCTGGCCAGGGTCCTGGGCGACCTGGGCCTCGCGCCCTTCACGCACCTCCCGGCCCTCCCGGGCTGGGCGGCCTGGCTGCTCCCCGTCCTCGCGGTGCTCGAGCTGCGCCGCGTGCTGCGCACCATCGTCGTCGTGGCCCGCCGCCGGCAGCGCCGGGCGGAGTTCCGCTTCGGCTGCGACGAGCCCGCGCTGGTCATCACCGCGCCGGGCGAGGACGCGTCCTACGGCGGGGTCTGGCCGGGTGCCCGGCTGCGCGACGCCTCCTGTAGCGGCCTCGGCCTGCTGATGCCGGCCCCGGTGCGGCCGGGCTCGGGTGCGGTGGTGGAGCTCGATCTTCCGCGACTGGACGGCACCCGGGTTCGCACGCGCGTCTCGGTCACCGTCCGGTCCTGCCGGCCCGAGACGGTGCCGGCCCCTTTCTCCGACGACTCGTCGGAGACAGCCGTCGGTCCGGCGGCCTCGTGGCGGGTCGGGGTCACGGTGGTGGGGGGCGCGCCCGCGGCCCCGCCCGAGCTGGTCGAGTTCTGCTACGTCACCAGCCCGGCCCGCCGGCTGCGCGGCCGCGACGCCTCGCTCCCGCTGACGTCCGTCGAGGCGGCGGTGCCCTCCACGGGGCACCGGACGGCATCGACCGACGAGACCCTGGCCGAGGCCTCCTGACCGAGCCCGCGCTCAGGAGGTCTGCGCCCTGCCTTTCCCCCACCCGTGCAGCATGTCCTGCGCCAGGCCGCGCAGCGGCGCGTCCCAGCCGGACCGCAGCTCGACGTACTCGCGCCGGCCGTCGGCGTGCCCGCGCAGGACGAGCCCCTCGGCGGCCATCCGGTGGCACGCGTCGTCGTAGCGCTCGGACCATCGCGCTTCCTGCTCGGGGGAGGAGTCCGCTGCTCGGCCGCCAGGTGAGAGCTCGTGCAGCAGAGCCTGACCTGCGGTCAGGACTGCGTCGGCCGCGCCGGAGGGCCGCGCCTCCGGGTAGCGGTCGGGGTCGAGGGCGGCCCGCAGCAGCGTGGCGGTGTCGAGCGTCACGAGGAGGACCTGCGGCAGGGCGTAGTAGGCCTCGCGGTAGTGGAAGGACCTGAGCACCGGGTAGGAGCGATGGGTCTGCGTCGTCTGCCGCAGGAACGACGCCATCCCGGTCAGCTCCTGCGACAGCCGGCCGAGCTGCTCGCCGTCGGCCAGACCCGTCACCAGCAGCGCGGCGTCGTCGGTTCCTCCGCTCAGGTCGTGCAATCCCTGCGCGAAGGCGTTGCGCGAGGGCAGCTGCGAGTACACCGACAGGAAGTAGGAGATCACCATCGTGAAGGTGATGAAGCCGCTGGCCGCCTCGACCACCATGAGCAGCCGGTAGGCCGAGGTCTGCGCGACGACGTCGCCGGTGCCCAGGGTCGTGACGGCGTAGCCGCTGACGTAGAGGGCGGTCGTGAAGCCGGTGTCCGTGGGCCCGTTCGACGCGGTGATCGAGCTGCCGAGCGCCGGCTGGTAGACGCAGGCCCATCCCACCAGCAGCAGCAGGAACCAGACTGCGATCGTGGCGACGATCTGCACCGGGCCGGCGTAGGCGAGCAGGTTCCGCCGCTGGGCTCCGTGGCGGCGCCCCGCCAGGACCGCGAAGGCGCGCCAGACCGTCCGGGAGAGGGGCTTGCGGATGACGCCGTGCCCGCTGGCGGGGAAGAGCACCGTGCTGAAGACGTCCTGCGCCACGGCCAGCACGACCAGCGCGCCGAGCAGCGGCAGCAGGACGTGCACAGGCGGGTCCTTCCGGATGCCGGCGGGTTCCGGCCCCCGGCGTCTACCCGCGCAGGTCCTCCTGACGCGCGCGAAGCGTGCTGGCTGCGACAGTCGCGGTCAGGCGGCGGGCCACGCCTCGACGACGACCTGCGGCGCCGGCCCCTCGCCACCGAGCAGTCCGGCCAAGCTGCCGACCGCCTCGGCGAGCTCCCGCCCGGGCGGGTCCACGCCGGCGAACAGGTGGACCTCGAGGACCGGCGGCTCGGACCTTCGCCTGGCCGGCCGGTGCCGCCAGCGCCCGGCCGCCCGGCCGTCCACCAGCATGATGCCGGGCATCTCCACCGCGGGCGGCACCAGCCGCTCGAGCTGCTCGCGGGTCGCGACCCGCTCGCGGTCCGCGTGGCCGAACAGGACGTCGTCGAAGGGCGGGAGCAGCAGGACGGGAGGCCGGTCGTCCGGCGGGACCGTGTCCGCGGGCAGCACCAGGTACGCCGTCCCGCCGAGGTCGCGCTCCTCCGCCTCGGGCACGAGCTCGCGGGCGGCCTTCGTACTCAGGCCGGTGACGCCGGACCAGGCGCGGAAGTCGGCGACGGTGGCCGGGCCGAAGGCGCCCAGGTAGCGGCGCAGCAGGGACGCCAGCCCGGCCTGCCGGGCCTCGGGGCTGTCGTCCAGCTCGCCGAGCACCTGCTCGGCGAGCAGGTAGCGCGGGCGGCGCTCGGGCTCCCAGTGCCCGGCTGCCGGCTCCTGCAGCACTGGGAGCAGCATCCGCGCGGCGAAGGCCAGATCCTTGCCGGCGCCGTCCTGCCCTGCGTGGTCGGGGAAGGCGACCGCCAGTGCCCGGCCGAGGTCGGCCCGGGTGAGCGGCTCCCGACCGAGCAGCTGCCGCGCCTGCTCGAGCACGGCCTCCACCGGCATCGCGGCGAGGCGACGGCCCAGGAACCCGCGGGTGACCCGCTCGAGCACCGGCTGCAGGGCCGGCCGCCAGGCGCGGTAGTCGGCCGCGCTGAGGGTCCGCAGGGTGCCCCGGGTGAGGTTGGCGCGCACCAGCGCGTGGGCGTCGAGGGCGGCATCGCACGCCGTGACGGGACCCGTCAGCCCCCGGGCGGCGAGGCCGAGCTGCAGCGCCCGGGCGGCCTGGCTGTTGATGCCGCCCACCTGCTCCACCAGCGCCACCGGGTCGCGCTCCGGCCCGTGCCCGAGCAGTCGCTGCCCGGCCAGCAGTCCGGTCAGCAGCTCGGTGACCGGCTCGCCCACCATCTCGCCCACCGTCTCGCGCACACAGCACCCCCGTCCGGCCCGCAGGCTACGGCCCCCGCGGCGGCGCGACCGGGCGCGGGCGCAGCGGTGCCGGCCCGCACGTGGCGGACCGGCACCGGTGGGAGGGGAGGCGGTGAGTGGGGACGCGGAGGGAGGAGGGGACGACGTGTCAGCGCACGGCGGCGTGCTCGCGGTGCCGGCGCGACTCCACCGCGGCGACGTCGACGACGCCGGTCGGGAAGGTCGGCAGGACCGTCCGGCGCCAGGTCGCGTTGGTGACCCCGGCGAACGAGGCGTACCAGGCGATCGCCGCGGTGACGATCCCGGCCCAGCCGCCGATCTTCGTCCAGGTCTCGCTGGTGGCGTACTCGCCGACGCACAGGCAGGCGAAGGTGATCGTCAGCACGACGAAGACAGCCGCCACCGCACCGCTCACCCGTACCGCCGGAAGGATCATGTAGGCGGTGAAGATCGTCCATGCGAGCAGGAACAGACCGGTCGCGGTGTTCAGGTTGGTGACGTTCGCCAGGCCCGGCACGACGAACCGCAGGTAGGTGGCGAGCGAGAGCCAGAACGCGCCGTAGGAGGTGAAGGCGAGGGCGCCGAACGTGTTGCCCTTGCGGAACTCCCACATGCCGGCGGCGAACTGGGCGATGCCGCCGTAGAACAGCGCCAACGGCAGGACGACGGCGCGCAGGCCGACATCACTGATCATGTTGGTGTTGAAGACGCTCAGGACGAACGTCGTCAGCGCGAAGGCCGCCAGACCCAGCGGGCCCGGGTCGGCGATCTGCGGCGTCGGGACGGGCGCGTTCGCGGCGGCGAGCGGCATCTCCTGGGCGCGGGCTGTGTCGGTCATGCTGACCTCCGAGACGGCGGGCGCGCCTGCGGCGCCCCCGCGATCCACCGTGCGCCGGGCCCTCGGCCTTGTCAGGACCCCGTTAGGGGAGGACTCTCGCCACCCGCTCCGGCCGGCGAGGTGGTGCGGGAGATGGCCCGGGAGCTCCCGCGTCAGCAGCCGCCGGGCCGGGCCGTCGGCGTCGGGGCGGGCTTCGCCGGCCGGACCGGGGTGGCGGCCGCGGAGGCCTGGGCCGGCGCCCGCAGCGCGGCGTAGCCGGAGCCGAGGACGAGGTCGACGGTGGCGCCGGTGCGGCGGTCCAGCACCGGCACCGCGCCGGGCACCTGCGCGGCCACCGTGAGGGCGGCGGAGGCCCCGCCCTTGCCGTAGCGCACCTCGGCCGGGGCGGTGACCGCGCGCTTGGCGGTGTCGTTGCCTATCGCCACCACGTGGAAGCCGCGGGCCGCCAGCTGGTCGCCGACCGTCTTGGCCAGGCCGGACCGGGGGGTGCCGTTGAGCACCCGCACGTCGACCTTGCCGGCCGGCAGCGGAGTGCCCGGCAGGAAGGACGGCGTCGGGGACGCGGTGGCGGTCGCGGTGGGCGTGCAGGTGGGGGTGGGTGCGGCGGCGGGAGTCGTCGACGTCGACCCGTCGCGCAGCAGGTACCACCAGGCGGCCGCGGCCACCGCGGCCAGCAGCACGAGCACGAGCAGGACGGCGAGGACGCGGCGGCCGCGTCGGCGGCCGCGGCGCATGCTGCCGGAGCCGCGGGGGGTGAGCATGGTCATGAGCTGGTCCGGGGCCTGCGCCCCTGCGTCCGTCCTGTCGCTGCTGTTCCTCTGCTGGTCCCTGTCACCCTCCGCAGTCGTGCGACGGCGGGCGGTGCTCGGGACCGGAAGCGTAACCGCGCAGGGGCCTACCCCGGGAGCGCCAGCACCCGGGCGTGGATGACGTTGCGCTGGTGCAGGGCGGCGCGCAGGGCCCGGTGCAGCCCGTCCTCGAGGTAGAGCTCCTCGTGCCACTCCACGACGTGGGCGAACAGGTCCCCGTAGAACGTGGAGTCGTCGGCCAGCAGGGCGGACAGGTCGAGGCGGGTCTTGGTGGTGACCAGCGCGTCCAGGCGCACCTGACGGGGGGACACCTTGGTCCAGTCGCGCAGCGTGAGGCCGTGTTCGGGGTAGGGACGGCCGTCGCCGACACGCTTGAACACCATCCGTCGAGCCTACGTCGCCCGGTGCGCACGCCCTCTCCTCGCTAGGCTCGCGCCGATCGCCGTCGATCGGCCGTCGATCGGCAGCCGAACGCAGGAGGCCTGGCGTGGCAGAGACATCCGACGTCCTCTCCACCGTGCGCGCGGGCTATGCCTTCGCCGGGCCGGTGCTCGAGCTCGGCGCGCTGCTCGACGGCGACCTCGCGGCCCCTGCCGCCCATGCCGACGCCCCGGTGCGCGTGCCCCTGAGCATGCTCAACCGGCACGGCCTCGTGGCCGGCGCGACGGGCACCGGCAAGACGAAGACCCTGCAGCTCATGGCCGAGCAGCTCTCGGCCGCCGGCGTGCCGGTGTTCCTCGCGGACGTCAAGGGCGACCTGTCCGGCGTCGCGGCACCCGGCCAGGCCGGCGCCCGCATCACCGCCCGCGCCACCGACGTCGGCCAGCAGTGGGCACCGACCGCGTTCCCGGTGGAGTTCCTCGCCCTGGGTGGCCTCGGGTCCGGGGTTCCGGTGCGGGCCACGGTCACCGGCTTCGGGCCGCTGCTGCTCAGCAAGGTCCTCGGGCTGAACGAGACCCAGGAGTCCTCGCTCGGTCTCGTGTTCCACTACGCCGACCAGGCCGGTCTGCCCATCCTCGACCTCAAGGACCTGCGCTCGGTCATCTCCTACCTCGTGTCGGACGAGGGCAAGAAGGAGCTCGAGGCGCTGGGTGGGCTGTCCAAGCAGACCGCCGGCGTGATCCTGCGCGAGCTGATCTCCTTCCAGGACCAGGGCGCCGAGGCGTTCTTCGGCGAACCCGAGTTCGACCCGATGGACCTGCTGCGCCAGGCCCCCGACGGCCGCGGCGTCGTCTCCTGCCTGGAGCTGCCCGCCGTGCAGGACCGCCCGGCCCTCTTCAGCACGTTCCTCATGTGGCTGCTCGCCGAGCTGTTCGAGCAGCTGCCCGAGGTCGGCGACGTCGACCAGCCCAAGCTGGTCTTCTTCTTCGACGAGGCGCACCTGCTCTTCGACGGCGCCAGCAAGGACTTCCTCGATGCCGTCACCCGCACCGTGCGCCTGATCCGCTCCAAGGGCGTCGGCATCTTCTTCGTCACCCAGACACCCAAGGACGTGCCCGCCGACGTCCTGGCCCAGCTCGGCAACCGGGTGCAGCACGCGCTGCGCGCGTTCACCCCCGACGACGCCAAGGCGCTCAAGGCGACCGTCTCCACGTTCCCGCGCTCCGGCTACGACCTCGAGGAGCTGCTGCCGGCGCTCGGCATCGGCGAGGCCGTCGTCACCGTCCTCACCGAGCGGGGCACGCCGTCGCCGGTGGCGTGGACCCGGCTGCGCGCGCCGCAGTCGCTGATGGCCCAGGCCGACCCCGCCGTCGTCGCCCAGGTGGTGGGCGCCTCGCTGCTGCAGGCCGAGTACGGCCAGGCCGTGGACCGGGACTCCGCCTACGAGCGGCTGGCCGCCAAGCTGGCCCCGCCGCCGGCGCCTGCCGCTCCGGCCCCCGCGCCGGCCCCCGCTCCCGTCGAGGTGCCCGACCTGCGCCGCAAGCCGGCCGGGCAGCCTGGTTCGAGGGGGTCCGGGGGTGGCGGTTTCGACGAGGGCGGGGCGGGCGGGATGGTGGGGGAGGTGCTGGGGAGCGAGGTGTTCCAGTCGTTCGCCCGGTCCGCCGCCCGCGGCCTGGGCCGGGAGATCACCCGCAGCCTCTTCGGCACCCCGCGCCGCCGCCGGCGGTAGCCCCCGGAGCGTGCGAACGCCGCCCAGGTCCGATGGATCCGACGGGACGTGGGCGGCGTTCGCGAGAGCGGAGGATGCGGGATTTGAACCCGCGAGGGGTTGCCCCCAACACGCTTTCCAAGCGTGCGCCATAGGCCACTAGGCGAATCCTCCGTGGAGGATCCTACCGGGTCTGGACAGGGGCCTGGGCGACGACTCCGGGCGTCGGCTCCGCGCGCCGCCCCGGTCGCTCCGCACCGCGCCGACACCACCCTCCGGGCCTGCGTACACTGGCCGCCGACCCCTCGTGCGGCGTCATCCTGCTGAACCCCCCCAGGGCCGGAAGGCAGCAAGGGTAGGTGGGCTCTGGCGGGTGCGCGGGGGGTCCCTTCATGCCCGGCCCCCTTCACCTCCGGCCGCAGCCCGCACCGGCTCGCTCAGAGCGGTCCCCACGGCAGCTGGTAGCGGTGACGCACGACGAGGTCGCCCATGACGACCCGGCCGGTCACGACGACGCGCCGAGGTGGTTCGGGCGCCGCCGGGCTGGTGCGCACCCTGAGCGAGCCGAGGAGCACCGAGGCGCCCTCGGTGCTCACCGACCACCCGACCGGGACGACCACGACGACGGTCCCGGAGAAGGCGCGCACGTCCACGGTCACCGTGCCGTGCTCCACCACCGCGTCGACCAGGTCCAGCACCAGCTTGCCGGCCCGGACCCGGGCCTCGAGCCGCTCGGGCACCACCCAGCCGCCGCGCTGCACCCGGGTGGTGAAGGCCGCCCGCACCCGCGAGGTCGCACCCGGGGCCACGACGTCGGAGGCCGGCGGGCGCGCGACGCCGGCGCCGGGCAGGTCGGCCACCAGCGCGTCCAGGTCGGCGTAGCGACGGGCGGCGTAGGCGAGGGCCAGCCGCTCGTCGAGCTCGTCGAGGTCGATCCGGCCGTCGCCGGCCGCGACCCGCAGCCGCTCGGCCACCGCCTCGCGGTCCTCGTGCCCGCAGCGTAGGTCGCCTCGCACCGGTAGGTCCCCCATGCCGGTCACGCTACCGGCGGGTTGGACGGCGCCCGTGGACCGCGCGGCCGTGGACAGTGCACGAGGGACGGTCGCCGGGGCGGGTTACTGTGCCCGCGTGTCCCAAGCGCTGTACCGCCGCTACCGGCCCGAGACGTTCGCCGAGGTGATCGGTCAGGAGCACGTCACCGAGCCGCTCATGCAGGCGCTGCGCAACGACCGGGTCAACCACGCCTACCTCTTCAGCGGCCCGCGCGGCTGCGGCAAGACCACCAGCGCCCGGATCCTGGCCCGCTCGCTCAACTGCGAGCAGGGGCCCACCCCCGAGCCGTGCGGCGTGTGCGACTCCTGCGTGGCGCTGGCCCGCGGCGGCCCGGGCAGCATCGACGTCATCGAGATCGACGCGGCCAGCCACGGCGGCGTCGACGACGCCCGCGACCTGCGGGACAAGGCCTTCTTCGCGCCGGCGTCGTCGCGCTACAAGATCTACATCGTCGACGAGGCCCACATGGTCACCACGAGCGGCTTCAACGCGCTGCTCAAGATCGTGGAGGAGCCCCCGCCGCACCTGAAGTTCATCTTCGCCACCACCGAGCCGGACAAGGTCATCGGGACCATCCGCTCGCGCACCCACCACTACCCGTTCCGGCTGGTGCCGCCGGGGCGGCTGCAGGACTACCTCGCCCAGCTGTGCGGGCGCGAGGGCGTCGAGGTCGCCAAGGGCGTGCTGCCGCTGGTGGTCCGCGCCGGCCGCGGCTCGGTGCGCGACTCGCTCTCGGTGCTGGACCAGCTCATGGCCGGCGCCGGCGCCGACGGCGTCACCTACGCCCTGGCCACCTCGCTGCTCGGCTTCACCGACGCCGCGCTGCTCGACGACGCCGTCGAGGCGTTCGCGGCCGGCGACGGCGCGGCGGTGTTCCACGTGGTCGACCGGGTCATCGAGGCCGGGCACGACCCCAAGCGGTTCGCCGAGGACCTGCTCGAGCGGCTGCGCGACCTCATCGTCATCGCCGCGGTGCCCGACGCCGCGGCCACGATCCTCGACGACGTCCCGGCCGACCAGCTCGAGCGGATGCGCTCGCAGGCGGCGCTGTTCGGGTCGGCCTCGCTGTCCCGCGCGGCCGACATCCTGGCCACCGGGCTCACCGAGATGCGCGGCGCCACCGCCCCACGGCTGCAGCTCGAGCTCATGTGCGCCCGGGTGATGCTGCCCGCGGCGCACGACGACGAGCGCAGCCTGCAGGCGCGGCTGGACCGGCTCGAGCGGCGGCTCTCCATGGGCGGCGTGCCCAGCGGCGGCGAGCCGGCTCTCGGCGGGCCGGCCGGCGGTCCGGCGGCAGCCCGTGCGGCGGTGCGGCCCGCACCCGCACCGGTGGAGGAGGCTGCTCCCGCTCCCGCTCCCGCTGCCGTTCCTGCTCCCGAGCCGGCAGCCGCCGACGTCGCCGCGCCGGCTGCGCCCGCCTCCCCGGCGGAGCGACCCGAGGCGTCGGCCCCCGCTGCCGAGCGGCCCGCCGCGCAGCCCCCCGTCGCCCCCGCGGCCGAGGCCGCCACCGAACGCCCCGCCCCGGCCGCTGAGCCGGACGACCCGTGGGCGGTGCCGGCGCAGTGGGCCAGCGGGAGCAACGGGGCGCCGGCCCGTCCGACGCCGCCGGCCTCCGCGCCGGCCGCCGCACCCGCAGCCCCGTCCGCACCGCCGCCGTCAGGTCCGTCGGAGCCCCCGGCCGGGGCGGGCCAGGGCGGGCTCGACGTCGGCGCGGTCCGCGGCCTGTGGACCGAGGTGCTCTCCGCCCTCGCCGTGCTCAAGCGGGCCACCTGGACCCTGGTCAGCCAGAACGCCAAGGTGGCCGACCTGGCCCCCGGCCGCCTCACCCTCGCCTTCTCCAGCGCCGGCCTGCGCGACGCGTTCGCCCGCGGGGTCCACCCCGAGCTGGTCCGTCAGGCGCTCATCGACGTGCTCGGGCTCGACGTGCAGGTTCATGCCATCGTCGACCCGTCGGCCGCCGGGGGAGCCGGCGGCGGCTCCGGCGGGGCGCCGTCCCGCGCCGGCGCGCCCGCAGCGCCCCCGGCGGCGTCCGGGCCGGCACCGTCGGCGGCCCCTCGCCCGGCCGCCACCCGCCCGCAGGCGGTGGCCGCCCCCGCCGAACCGGCTCCCTCCCCGGCAGGTCCGGCCACCGAGACCCGCAGCCCGCGGGTCGTGGTCGACGACGACCCGTCCCTGCCGCCCGAACCGCCGGAGGAGGACGACCCGTGGGCGGCGCCCTCGCCGCGCGCCTGGGCCGAGGGCAGCGCTCGCCCGTCGGCCCGGTCCACTGCTCAGCCCACCGCGCGCCCGGAGGCCGCCCCGCAGCCGGCCGAACCGGTCCGTGGCGAGCCCGCGCGCCGGTGGGTGCCGCCGGAGCAGGACGTCGCCAGCGACGACGACCCCGACGCGGAGGATTCGGGCCTGTCCGGCGCCGAGCTGCTCGTCCGCGAGCTGGGGGCCACGGTCATCGAGGAGCGCGACGAGCTCTAGGTCACGTCTCAGGAGGCCGTGGTGGGCTCGCGGCCCGTGGCATCACGCCCAGTCACAGCGTCGGACCCCACCGGCGCCGTCCCGCGGAGAGCACCGCGACGAGGAACTCCTCCGCCGCGCCGGACGGGCGCCACGGACCGCTCACCGATCCACGAGCGACTGCGGAGACCTGCCCCAGACCGCGCAGTCCTGCTGCTGGGGGAGCCGGGCCGGCTCGAAGCCGGCCTGATCGGATGATCGGTCGCGGTGCTCGCGCCCGGCTCGTGGGCCTCGAGATGACGCTCGGCTGATGGCTCGTCATCCCGCTGTCACCTGCGACAAAGCAGCGGCAGACCTGCCCTTTACCTTTCCTTGAACAGTTTGCCGTTTGTTTCGGCTTGAGCACCGGCCGTGAGCCCCGAGGATTGTGACGACCCGGTGACAGACCGGGGACGTCGAGGGGCACGCCGAGTCCTGCCCAGCCCCCGACGCCAGACGCACAGAACCTCGAGGGCAGGAACGGGAGACCCAGCAGTACGGGCGCCCACAACGGCCACGGACGTGGCCCGCGTGAGGCGTCCTCGGGGCGAAGCCCACCGCGAGGTGGGCCGGGCAACCTTCGACCGCCCGAGCCCGACAGGTCATCTCTCGCAGGCGTCGTTCGGAGGACAACCTCATGACCGCGACCCTGCGGACGCCTCGTCGTGCCCATGCCCGGATCGCCGGGTTCCTGATCGCGATCGCCGCCATCTTCGGCGTCGTCGCCCCGGTCACCCTGACCGCCGCTCCCGCCAGCGCCAGCGTCTCCGCCGCGAGCCGCGCGCTCGCCGTCGCCCCGCACTACAAGGGCGTGCGCTACGTCTGGGGCGGTACCACGCCCCGCGGCTTCGACTGCTCCGGCTACACCCAGTACGTCTACCGCCGCGTCGGCAAGCACCTGCCCCGCACGGCGCAGCAGCAGTACTACGCGACCATCCACGTCGGCAAGCGCGTGCGCCCCGGCGACCTGGTCTTCTTCTACTCCGGCAGCACCCGCAACGTGTACCACGTGGGCATCTACGCCGGTAACGGCCGGATCTGGCACGCCCCGCACACCGGTGCGCGCGTCCGCCTGGAGAAGATCTGGACCAGCAGGTGGACCGGCGGCCGCGTCCGCTAGTCGCTCGCTGAGCTCCGCCGTGCACCGCACGGCAGCCGCGCGTCGCTGACGTCGCGTCCTCCGCACGACCTGCTCGACCCGAAGGGCCGGCTCCTCTCGAGGAGCCGGCCCTTCGGCACATGTCCTTGAGGCTCGCCGACTGAGCTGGTCGGATGATCACCACCCCAGGCCCCGGCCGGAACGATCACGTGGGCGTGATCGATCCATGCTTACCGCGACAGATCTGTCGCGGTAAGCAGGAAAGGATCGCGTGGACGTGATCGTTCCCAACCGGGCTCGGGGGTGCCGGCGGCAAGGGTTCACCCGCTGTTCCGCGTGCCGACGCCCGCGGCTGGTGATCTCGACCCCGAGCGTTGCCGACCCTGGGAGGGTGCGCATCGTCCACGTCGTCGGGGCCGTCGGCCCGCACACCCGCGGGCTGCAGGCGACCCTCGCGGCGCTCTCGGCCGGCTACGCCGCGGCCGGCCACGAGCCGGTGCTGGTCGTGCCCGGACCCGCCGACCGCACCGATGACGACGGGTGCCGCAGCCGCCTGGTGCTGCGGGCGCCGGTGGTGGGCGGCACCGGGAGCCGGGTGATCGTCGAGCCGGACCGGGTGGCCCGGCTGCTGGACCGGCTCGCGCCGGACCGGCTGGAACTGTCCGACCCCGGCACCCTGCGGGGCCTGGGCTGGTGGGCACGGGCCGCGGGCGTGCCCAGCGTCGCGCTGCACGCCGCGGCCCCGGACGACGTCCTCGCCGGGCTGCTGCCCGGGCCGCTGCGGGGCCTGCTCCCCGCCCGACGGTTCGCCGTCCGGCTGGCCGCGCGCACGGCCGCCGCGGTCGACACGTCCGTGGCCATGAGCAGCGGGGCCGCTGCGGTGCTGGCCGCCGCCCGCGTGCCGCACGTGGCCGTCCCGCCCGGCGTCGACCTGGTCCGCTGCTCGCCCTGCCGCGCCGACGCCGCCACCCGCGCCCGGCTCGCCGCGGGCGTCGACGCCGTGCTGCTGCACCGCGCCGAGCCGGGCCCCGGGCGGGACCGGGGCGTGCTCGCCGCCCAGCGCGCCGCCGCCCGGCTGCGCGCCGAGGGCCGTCAGGTGCGCCTGGCCGTGGTCGGCTGCGGCCGGCTCCCCGGACCTTCCGGAGACGGATCGGCGGACGACGTGCTGCTCGGTCCGGTGCCGGACGAGGACCTGCCGACCCTGCTGGCCTGCGCCGACGTCGTGCTCTCGTCATCGGCGCGTCCCCGTCAGGGCCCGGTCTCCGCCGCCGACCCCGGCTGGCACGACGTCGCCGTGCTCGAGGCGCTCGCCTGCGGCACCCCGGTGGTCGCCGCCGACGACCTCGACGCGGTGGCGGTCGTGCTCGCCGCCGGCACCGAGGCCCGCCGGGCCGCCCGCACCGCCGCGGAGGAGCAGCCCTGGTCGGCGACCGTGCTGCGGATGCTCGCGCTGCACGGCGCCGGCCGCCCCGCACGGCACGCGGCGGCCGCCGCGTCCGGCCGGGGCCGGTGAGACGTGCCCTACGGCTCCCGCGGCTCCACCGCGACCAGCAGCCGCAGCGCGACGTCGGGGTCGGGGGTCTGCGCCAGGATCGCCTCCGTGAGCGAGGGCAGGTCCAGCAGCAGCGCCACCAGGCCGTCCAGCGCCGAGGGGGAGGCGTCCAGGCCGAGCCCGCAGTAGAGCGTCCCCAGCCAGCCCGGCTGCGCGATCCTGACGTCGCAGTCGACCCCGACGTCGTCGCGCGCCCAGACGTCGGCCTCGTAGCAGACCGGCAGTCCCCGGTCGGCCAGGGCGGCGGGGTAGGTGACGACCACCTCGTGCCGCTCGCCCTGCAGGACCAGGGCCGGCAGGGCGAGCTGGGCCCGCTCCTCGGCCCGTGCGTGAGAGGGGAGCGTCAGCAGGTGCACCGCGCCGGCGCGCGCGGCGGCCGAGGCCAGGCGGCCCAGCGCCACCGACTCGGCCAGCTCGTGCGCCGCCTCGTCCCGCCCCGGCCGATCCCGCGTCACCTGCGTCCCGCCCCTTCGTCCCCGTCGTGTCCCCGGACCTCTGACCTGTCGATCAGACCCGTCGGTGTGCCGGCCGGTCCTGCCCGGCGTCGTGAGAACGAGACCCGCGCCGGAAGGTCACGCGGTGGGAGGCGGCTGGAACGGGCAGGGGGCCGATGCGGCGGCACGTCGGCAGCGAGTCGTCGTAGGCTCGCCGGGCGCCGACCGGACCGTCGGCGCGGTCCCGGCGTGCCCAGCAGCCAAGTGCCACCCCGAGCGAGCGGAGACCCGACGTGGACACCAACCCGTTCAGTGGCGGCGCCGGCGGCGGGATGCCCGACATGGGGGCCCTGCTCGCCCAGGCGCAGCAGCTGCAGCAGCAGCTCGCCGACGCCCAGCAGGAGCTGGCCGACGCCCGGGTGGAGGGCAGCGCCGGGGGGAGCCTCGTCGTCGCCACCGTGTCCGGGCAGGGCGAGCTGGTGGGCCTGCGGGTGGACCCGCGCGCCCTGGAGGGCGAGCCCGCCGACGCCGCCGAGACGGTGGCCGACCTGGTGCTGGCCGCGGTGCGCGACGCCGTCGGCAAGGCCGAGCAGCTGCAGCAGCGCGCCATGGGCCCGCTCGCCGGCGGGCTCGGTGGTCTCGGCGGTGGTCTCGGCGGTGGCGACCTCGGCGGGCTGGGCGGCGGTCTGCCCGGCCTGCCCGGTGGGGCGTAGCCGACGTGTACGAGGGCGTCGTCCAGGACCTCATCGACGAGCTCGGCCGGCTGCCGGGCGTCGGTCCCAAGAGCGCGCAGCGCATCGCCTTCCACCTGCTCAACGCCGACCCGGCCGACGTGCGCCGGCTGGTCACGGCGCTGGAGCAGGTGAAGGAGAAGGTCCGCTTCTGCGCGACCTGCTTCAACGTGGCCGAGGGCGAGCAGTGCCGGATCTGCCTGGACGCCCGGCGCGACCCGAGCGTGCTCTGCGTGGTCGAGGAGCCCAAGGACGTCGTGGCCATCGAGCGCACCCGGGAGTTCCGCGGTCGCTACCACGTGCTCGGCGGTGCCATCAGCCCGATCGACGGCGTCGGTATCGACGATCTCCGCTTCAAGGAGCTCATGACCCGGCTCGCGGATGGCACGATCACCGAGGTGATCATCGCCACCGACCCCAACCTCGAGGGCGAGGCCACCGCCACCTACCTCGCGCGGCTGCTCAAACCGATGGGGCTGCGCGTCACCCGGCTGGCCAGCGGCCTGCCGGTGGGCGGTGACCTCGAGTACGCCGACGAGGTCACGTTGGGACGGGCTTTCGCGGGTAGGAGGGCCCTCGATGTCTGAGTACGGTCAGTCGCACGCCCACCTCACCGCCGCGGGCACCGCCGCCCGCACCACGTCCTGCACCACTTCCCGCGCAGCCCGGTCCGCAACGAACGAGGGGACGTCGCCGTGACCACCACCAGCCAGAGCACGCTCCCGGACGACCTCGCCGACTTCACCGCGGAGGTCGCCGACCAGATCCAGAGCTTCATCGTGGCCATCCGCGAGATCGCCGCGGGGGAGAGCCCGGACCACGCGATCTCGCTGCTGCTGCTCGAGGTCAGCCAGCTCATGCTGGCCGGGGGCCGGCTCGGCGCGATCAGCGACGTCGTCCCGGAGGAGCGGTTCGAGCCCGACGCCGGCTTCGACCCCGACGTCGAGGGCCTGCGCGACTCGCTGTCGAACCTGCTCGACCCGATCAACGAGTACACCGAGGTCTTCGACCCCTACGCCGGCACTCCGGAGCTGCTCACCAGCCGGCTGTCGGACGACATCGCCGACATCGTGACCGAGCTGGTGCACGGGCTGCAGCACTACCGCACGGGCCGCTCGCTCGAGGCGCTGTGGTGGTGGCAGTTCTCCTACCTGTCCAACTGGGGCGGCACGGCCGGCTCGGTGCTGCGCGCCCTGCAGTCGGTGGTCAGCCACGTGCGGCTGGACGACGCCGCCGACGACGAGGTCGCGGTCGAGGACCGGCTGCTCGCCGAGACGGCCGCCGAGGCCGTCGAGGCGCCCTGACCCCTGCGCGTCCGCGTCGCGTGCGGATCGTCTCGCTGCTGCCGGCGGCCACCGACGTCGTCGTCTCGCTCGGGCTGCGCGACGCGCTGGTCGGGCGGACCCACGAGTGCGACTGGCCGCCCGGTGAGCTCGACGACGTCCCGGTGGTCACCTCCACCGCGCTCGACGTCGACGGGCTGAGCAGCCGGGAGATCAGCCGAGCAGTCAGCCGGTCAGCGGTGGGTGCGTCCGCGCACTCGGGCTCCTCGCTCTACGGCCTCGACGCCGAGGTGCTGGCCGCGCTGGCGCCGGACCTGGTGCTCACCCAGGAGCTGTGCGACGTCTGCGCGCTCTCCTACGACCGGGTGTCGGAGACGGTCCGGCGGCTGCACGGCGAGGCGGGCGGTCCGCAGGTGGTGAGCCTGGAGCCGCGCACCTACGTCGAGGTGCTGGACACCGTGCTCGCGGTGGGCCGGCTGACCGGGCGCGAGGACGCCGCCCGCGCGGTGCTCGACGACGCCGCCCGGCGGCTGGAGGCGGTGCGCTCCGCCGTCGCCGGCCGCGACCCGGTCCGGGTGGTGGCGATCGAGTGGCTGGACCCGCTGTGGCCCGCTGGGCACTGGGTTCCGGACCAGATCGCGCACGCGGGCGGCATCGACCTGCTCACCGCGCCGGGCACGCACACCAGCCCGATGGAGTGGCCGGCCGTGCTGGACGTGGCTCCCGACGTCGTGCTGCTGCTGCCGTGCGGCCTGCCGATGGAGCGCACGCTGGCCGAGGCACCGGTGCTGACCTCGCTGCCCGGCTGGGCCGACCTGCCGGCCGTCCGCTCCGGCCAGGTCTGGGTGCTGGACGGCCCGGCTTATCACAGCCGCCCAGGCCCGCGAGTCGTCCGCGGCGTCGAGGTGCTCGCCCACGTCCTGCACGGCGTGACCCCGCCCGGCGCCGACCCCGTCCTCCCCGCCGAGGCCCGCCCCCTCCGGCCGCCCACCCTCCTCACGTGATCATGCAGGAAGGGTGAGGTCACCATCTCCGCATGATCACGAGGAGGAAGGGGTGGGGAGGGGGGTGGGGCGGACCGGCGGGGCGAAGGTGGCCGCGGCCGGGGGCGTGCCGACCGAGACCAGGTCGAGGGTGCCGGAGGGGAAGACGGCCCGGCGCAGCAGGCCGTCGACGCTCAGGCAGTAGGTGCCGGCGTCCTGGCCGATGCCCGTGACGTCGTAGCACTGCGCTGCCGGCAGCGCGGAGGCCGCCGGCAGGGACGAGGCCGGGCGGGCCGTGGCCACCCCGGCGGCGAGGTAGGTCAGGCTGGCGGTCACCACCCGCTCCAGGCCCGGGTCGAGCAGCGGCGGCAGCGGCTGCCCGGGTCCGGCGAGGCGCAGACAGGTGGACAGCCGCCTCGACGGCTGGGCTGCTGCATGGCACGAGACGGCCGTGCCGTCCGCGGTGAGCAGCAGCGAGTCGGTGCGCTCCCCGTGGACCAGGTCCAGGCGCAGCTTCCTGCCGTCGCGGGCCACCACGACCTGCGCGGTGGTGCCGTCGGTGGTGGTGAGCGAGTACCGGGCTGTCGAGGTGCTGCCGATGGCCCGCGCGGCCCGGGTGCTGGCGTCGTCCACGGCCTCGGCGGGGGTGGCCGCCGAGGTGACGGTGGACTGGGCGGGGGAGGTCGCCGGCGGGGCGGACGCAGGCTCCGACGACCCCGCGCACCCGGCGACGACGGCGCAGGCCGCGGTGGCGGCGACGGCGCCCAGGACCGCCGACGCCCGCGACGCGGTCCGCGGGGGGCGGACGCGGGGCGCGCGGACGGGACGGCTCACCCGATGGTCTTCGGCAGGTCTGGCTCGTCCCGTGAGCCCCGCCCACCGGACAGTCCGCGGGATCGTCCGCGCGGAGGCGGGGTCCGCCGGAGGAAGCCGCCCGCGGACGCCGGGTGCGCGCAAATCTGAGACAGGCATCCCGCCATGCGGACATGAGGGAGGAGGCGACTGCCCCCTTGTAGACTCCCTCCCCGACAGTCGAGGACCGGCGCGCGCCGGGGGACGCCAGCGCCCGCCGCGGCGCCGGGTGGCAGCCGGAGGCACGTTCCCATGGGCCTGGTCGTCCAGAAGTACGGCGGGAGCTCCGTCGCGGACGCGGCGTCGATCAAGCGCGTCGCCCAGCGGGTCGTGGCCACCAAGAAGGCCGGCGACGACGTCGTCATCGTCATCTCGGCCATGGGCGACACCACCGACGAGTTGCTCGACCTCGCCCAGCAGGTCTCCCCGCTGCCCCCGCCGCGCGAGCTGGACATGCTGCTGACCGCGGGCGAGCGGATGAGCGCCGCGCTGCTGGCCATGGCGATCGCGAGCCTGGGCTACGAGGCCCGCTCCTTCACCGGCAGCCAGGCCGGGGTCATCACGACCGCCGCGCATGGCAACGCCCGGATCATCGACATCACGCCCAGCCGCATCCAGGCCGCCGTCGCCGAGGGCGACATCGCGATCGTGGCCGGCTTCCAGGGCGTCAGCCAGGACACCAAGGACATCACGACGCTGGGCCGCGGTGCGTCCGACACCACCGCGGTCGCGCTGGCCGCGGCGCTCGGCGCCAGCCACTGCGAGATCTACACCGACGTCGACGGCGTCTTCACCGCCGACCCGCGCATCGTGCCCGCCGCCCGCCGCATCCCGCGGATCTCCTACGAGGAGATGCTCGAGATGGCCGCCTGCGGGGCCAAGGTGCTGCACCTGCGGTGCGTCGAGTACGCCCGCCGCTACAACGTGCCCATCCACGTGCGCTCGTCCTTCTCGCAGAAGGAGGGCACCTGGGTGGTGGCCGAACCGGAAGGGGACACCGTGGAGCAAGCGATCATCTCCGGCGTCGCGCACGACCGCAGCGAGGGCAAGATCACGGTCGTCGGCGTGCCGGACAAGGTCGGCGAGGCGGCGCGCATCTTCGCCGCGGTCGCGCTGGCCGACACCAACATCGACATGATCGTGCAGAACGTGTCGGCCGCCTCCACCGGGCGCACCGACATCTCCTTCACGCTGCCCAAGACCGAGGGCGCCCCGGCGCTCAAGGCGCTCGAGCGGATCCAGGCCGAGGTCGGCTTCGAGTCGCTGCGCTACGACGACCAGATCGGCAAGGTCTCCCTCATCGGCGCCGGCATGCGCAGCCACCCGGGCGTGTCCGCCAAGTTCTTCGCGGCGCTGTCCGAGGCCGGCGTCAACATCGAGATGATCTCCACCTCCGAGATCCGCATCTCGGTCGTCGTGGCCGCCGACGACGTCGACTCCGCCGTGCAGGCCGTGCACTCCGCGTTCGACCTCGACGGCGAGAACGAGGCCGTCGTCTACGCCGGGACCGGCCGATGAGCGCCCGCAGCGACCGCCCCACGCTCGCCGTCGTCGGCGCCACCGGGGCCGTCGGCTCGGTGATGCTCGACCTGCTGTCCACCCGCGAGGACGTCTGGGGCGAGATCCGCCTGATCGCCTCGGCCCGCTCGGCCGGGCGCAGGCTCGTCGTGCGCGGCGAGGAGGTCGAGGTCCAGGCGCTGGCGCCCGAGGTCTTCGACGGCGTCGACGTCGCCATGTTCGACGTGCCCGACGAGGTCTCGGCCGAGTGGGCCCCCATCGCCGCCGCGCGCGGCGCCGTGGCCGTGGACAACTCCGGCGCCTTCCGGATGGACCCCGACGTGCCGCTCGTGGTGCCCGAGGTCAACGCCGTGGCGGCACGGGTGCGGCCCAAGGGCATCATCAGCAACCCGAACTGCACGACGCTGTCGATGATCGTGGCGATGGGCGCGCTGCACGCCGAGTACGGCCTGCGCGAGCTCGTCGTCGCCAGCTACCAGGCGGCCTCCGGCGCCGGGCAGTCCGGCATCGACACCCTGCGCGACCAGATCGCCAAGGTGGCCGCCAACCCCGACGCCGGCACCAAGCCGGGCGATGTCCGACGCACCGTCGGAGACCTCGGTCCGTTCCCGGCGCCGCTCGCGCTCAACGTGGTGCCGTGGGCCGGCTCGCTCAAGGACGACGGCTGGAGCTCGGAGGAGCTCAAGGTCCGCAACGAGTCCCGCAAGATCCTCGGCCTGCCGGGGCTGAAGGTGTCGGCCACCTGCGTGCGGGTGCCGGTCGTCACGACCCACTCGCTCGCGGTCCACGCGACCTTCGAGAAGGAGGTCACCCAGGCCGGGGCGCAGGAGATCCTGCGCGACGCGGCCAGCGTGGTCCTCTTCGACGACCCGGCCAAGGCCGAGTTCCCCACGCCCGCCGACGTCGTCGGCACCGACCCGACCTGGGTCGGCCGGGTGCGCCGGGCCATCGACGACCCGAACTCGCTCGACCTGTTCCTGTGCGGGGACAACCTGCGCAAGGGCGCGGCGCTCAACACCGCGCAGATCGCCGAGGTCGTCGCGGCCGAGCTCACCGAGCGGGCCTGACCACCAGCCGCGCGCAAGCCCCCTCGCCGTGAGTCTTGACGAGGGGGCGGGTGGACCGATGAGGTCTCCCTCCGTGGCACCCGAGTCCGCCGTCGAGGCCCCTCCCGCTGCCGGCGGACCCGCTGCGCCGCGGGCGCAGACCAAGGAGCTCATCCTCGCCACCGCGCTGCGCCTGTTCCGCGAGCGCGGCTACGACGAGACCACGATGCGCGCGGTGGCCAAGGAGGCCGGGGTCTCGGTCGGCAACGCCTACTACTACTTCGACTCGAAAGAGCACCTGGTCCAGGCCTTCTACGACCAGATCGCCGCCGAGCACCGCGCCGCCGTCGGCGAGCGCCTGGCCGGGGTGCGCGCGCTCTCGGCCCGGCTGCGGATCGTGCACCTCACCTGGTTCGAGGTGGCCGCCCCGTACCAGTCGTTCGCGGCCAAGTTCTTCAAGGTGGCCGCGGAGCCCACCTCGCCGCTCTCGCCGTTCTCGGCCGAGTCCGCCCCCGCCCGCGAGGCCAACATCGCCCTGTTCGCCGAGGTCCTGGCCGGCAGCGACGCCAAGCTCGACCCGCAGCTGCGCACCGAGCTGCCCGAGCTGCTCTGGCTGCACCACCTCGGCGTCGTGCTGTTCTGGGTGCACGACCGCTCGCCCGACGTCCGCCGCTCCCGCCTGCTCGTCGAGCGCACCGTGCCCCTGGTGGACCGGCTGGTGAGCCTCTCCCGGCTGCGCCTGCTCCGCCCGGTGACCCGCGAGGTCGTCGACCTCCTGCACGCCCTCCGCGCCCCGCTCCCCGGCGCCGACCTGGCAGACCCGGCAGACCCGGCAGCCCCCCTGCCGTGATCAAGCAGACATGGTGAAGCGAACGCTTCACCATGTCTGCTTGATCACGGCGGGAGGGGGTGGGGTCAGGTCGTGGTCGGGGGGAGGTGGCGCAGGGCGAAGTCGAGCTCGGCGCGCTGCTGGCGGACCCGCTCCTCGACCACCGCGGAGCCGTGGCCGGCCTGGTAGCGGTAGACCTCGTGCGGGGCGCCGCGCTCGGCCAGCCGGGCCAGGTAGTTGTCGATCTGCCGGATCGGGCAGCGCGGGTCGTTCTCGCCGGCCAGCACCAGCACCGGCGCGCGGACGGCGTCGACGTAGGTGAGCGGGCTGGAGTCGGCGTAGCGCTCGGGCACCTCCTCCGGGGAGCCGCCGAACAGCGACCGGTCGAAGGCCTTGAGGCCCTCCATCTCGTCCTCGTACGCGGCCACGTAGTCCGCCACCGGCACCCCGGCCACCCCCAGCGCCCACAGGTCCGGCTGGGTCCCCAGGCCGAGCAGGGTGAGGAAGCCGCCCCAGGAGGCCCCGGCCAGGATCGTCCGCCCCGGGTGGACGATCCCGTCCTGCACCAGCGCCGCGCGCACCGCGGCGAAGTCCTCGAGCTCGACGTGCCCCACCCGGGCCTCCAGCGCGTCCCGCCAGGCCGACCCGTAGCCGGTGGAGCCGCGGTAGTTCACCCGCACGACGGCGTAGCCGGCGTCCACCCAGGCGGCGACGTCCGGCGCGAACTCGTCGCTGTCGTGGTGGGTCGGGCCGCCGTGCGCCAGGAACACCGTCGCGTACGGCGCGGTGCCCGATGCGGGGCGGGACAGCAGCGCGTGGATCGTCCCGCCCGGCCCCTGCGCGGTGACGTCCTCGGCCGGCACCGACTCCGGCGCCGTCGGACCGGGGGCGGTGAGGACGACGTCGCCGCCGGTCGAGAGCACGACCCGCGGCGAGGCCGAGGAGGACCAGGAGAACCACACCTCGCCCCCCGGGCGGGCGGTGCCGCCGGCGACCACGCCGGTGGGGGTGTCGAGCGGGGTGAGCGTGCCTGCGTCGACGTCGTAGCGGAACAGCTCGCTGCGGGCGCCCTGCTCGTGCTCGACCAGCAGCGCGCGGCGGTCCGGGTACCACTCGGCGGCGAGCTCGCCGGGCAGGTCCAGCGCCAGCTCGCGCTGCTCGCCGGAGGCGACGTCCCACATCAGCAGCTCGCCCTGCCCGCGCCGCTCGTGCTGCAGCAGCAGCCAGGTGCTGCCGGCCACCGGCTCGAAGCCGAGCACCTCCAGGCCCTTGCCCTCGCCGTCCCACAGGTCGGCCACGGTCCGATCGGACCCGGCAGCGTCGGCGGTGCGCAGCACCCGCACCGCCGGGTGGCGGGAGTCGCCGTGCTCGCTGTGCACGATCGCGAGCAGGCTGCCGTCGTCGGACAGGTCGCCGACGCCGGCGTTCTCCTCGTGCTCGTAGACCGTGACCGGCTCGGCACCCGGTCGGGACAGCACGATGCGGGTGCCGTAGTCGTCGTCGGAGAGCCCGACGACGGCGACCCCGCCGCGGCCGAGCGCCAGCCCGGCGGAGTAGGCGCGGGGGAGGCCCGGCACCGCCTCGGGGTCCTTGCCGTCGCCGTCCCCGCGGGCCGACGGGCCGGCGAACGGCTGCACCCGCCACACGCCGTACTCGTCGCCGTCGGTGTCGTCGAACCACCAGATCCGCTCGCCGGCCGGGTCGATGGCGGCGTCCGTGGTGCCGTTGGGCCGGTCGGTCACCTGCCGGTGCGTCCCGCCGGCGCGGTCCCACGCGTGCACCTCGAAGGTGCCGGTGGCGTTGCTGACGTAGACGCAGCGCTCCGGGGCATCGTCGGCCCAGTCCGGCAGCGACACCCGCGCCGCCCGGAACCGTCGCTCCCACACCGGCACGTCCGCCGGCCATCCGTGCTGCTGGTCCTGAGGCTCGCTGCGCTGCTCGGTCACGCGCGGCAGTCTGACCCACCGGCGCCGGCACCGCACACGAGGGATCCGCGAGCGGGACGCACGAGAGGCCCGGTCCTGGTGGACCGGGCCTCTCTCCTGCGGCGTCGGGGTGGCGGGATTTGAACCCACCACCACATCTTCCCCAACCAAACGCGCAACCAAACTACACCACACCCCCACAAGCACGTTGAGGATAGCCGACCCGGAGCCCCC
>JBQCIO010000226.1:0-3375 GCA_051953655.1 Motilibacteraceae bacterium | reverse complement strand
CGACCCCGAGCGCGACCGCCGCGGATGCGATGCGGTCCGCGCTGTCGGCAGCCGGGGTGTCGGCCGAAGGCGGCGGGGTGGGCCACGTTCTTCCGGGTGGGGGCGGGGGGGTGTGTGAGTTCTCGCTCCCGCGCCACGTCGTGCACAGGACGGCCGAAGCGCTTGCGCCACGGGGCGGGTGGCGTGTGGACTACCGGGCACGACACCCGGGCCGGCCGGGGGCGAGCACCGGGAGGGACCACCGTGAGCGCGACCGCGGACCGCGCGGACCAGCAGCAGGGGTTGGCCGCACGGTTGGGGCTCAAGCAGGGACAGGTGGTCCAGGAGCTCGGCTGGGACGAGGACTGCGACGACGACCTCCGCACCTCGATCGAGGAGCTCACCGGCAACGAGCTGGTCGACGAGGAGTTCGAGGACGTCGCCGACGTCGTGCTGCTGTGGTGGCGCGACGAGGACGGCGACCTGGTCGACGCGCTGGTCGACAGCCTCACCGACCTCGCCGACGGCGGCGTCGTCTGGCTGCTCACGCCCAAGGCGGGCCGCCCAGGGCACGTCGAGCCGAGCGACATCGGCGACGCCGCGCCCACGGCGGGGCTGAACCAGACCAGCAGCATCAGCGCCTGCCAGGACTGGTCCGGCACCCGCCTGGTGGCGCCCAAGTCCAAGCGCTGACCCCGCGCGCCACGCTTCGATGAGCGCTGCGCAGCGCCGATGGGAGCTGAGCCGGCTCCCGCCGGCTCAGCTCTCCACGGCCAGGCGCACGCCGAAGCCGAGCAGCACCAGGCCGGTGACCCGGTCCATGCGCCGGCGCAGGACCGGGTTGGCCAGCCAGCGGCTGATCCGGTCCACCAGCAGCAGCAGCGCGGCGAAGTAGACCGCGGTCTCGGCGATGTAGACCGCGCCGAGCAGCAGCGAGGTGGCGCCCACGGGTGCCCCCGCCGGCACGAAGCCCGGCAGGAACGTCACGAAGAAGACCCCCACCTTGGGGTTGAGCAGGTTGGTGGCCAGCCCCGCGCGGAAGCCGCAGCCGAGCAGGGCGCGGCGCGAGCGCCGCTCCGGCTGGTCGGGCCGGTCGGGCTGGTCCGCGATCTCGCGCGCGGCCCGCGCCCGCAGCGCCTGGACGCCCATCCAGACCAGGTAGGCCGCGCCGGCCAGCCGCAGCACGGTGTAGCCGACCTCGCTGGCCCGCAGCAGCGCGGACAGCCCGAGGGCCGCGGCGCTGACCCAGACCACCAGGCCGGTGAGCGAGCCGGCCGCGGTGCGCAGCGCCGTGGCTCGCCCGCCGGCGAGGATGCCGCGCAGCACGACCATGGTGTCCGGGCCGGGCAGCAGCACGATGGCCGCTGCGGCCAGGGAGAACGCGAGCAGCGCGAAGGTCACCGGGGGATTGTGGCGCAGGCCGGTGCCGCCTCGGAGTGCGCGCTCAGTGCAGTCCCGGCAGCCGGCGCACGAAGCGGGTCAGGCCGGACAGGTAGCGCGCGCCGGCGGCCAGGGCGGCGCCGCCGGGCAGCCCCGGGACGGCGTCCAGGACGGGGACCAGCCCGAGCAGGCCGGGGACGTCGTGCACCCGCAGCTCCCGGCGCAGCAGCAGCGGCGGGACCGCCGCCCGGCCGGCGCTGGCGTCGAGGACGACCGGCGCCGCGCCCTCCAGGCTGGGCCAGCCCAGCGTGGAGGCGGCGGCGTCGGGGCCGAGCTGCACCGTGGTCCAGTCCGGGCCGCGGCTGCCGAACGCCCAGCCGCCCAGCGGGGTGAGGATGGCGACCGTGGCGGTGACGCCGGAGCGCGCGCACAGCGCACCGGTGACGTCGGCCAGGGCGCCGAGGCCGGCGAGCAGCAGCTCGTCCGAGGGGGCCGGGGCGGCCGCCGGGGCGAGGTCGAGGGCGTGCACCGCGAGCTCGTAGGCGGCGGCCTCCACGTGCCCGAGCAGCGGCAGCGGGCCGAGCAGGGTTCGGGTGGGGGCGAGGGCCAGGTCGCGAGCCTCGGGGGAGTCGAGGAAGTCGACGGTCCGCTCGCGAGCGGCGCGCAGCGCGGCCATCACCTCGTCGTCGGAGGCGTCGCCGTGAGCGGCGAGCACCGCCTCGTTGGCGCCGTCGACGTCGAGGGGCGCGCCGAGCTCGGCGGCATCCATCCCACCGACCCCGCCGTCGGCCCTGCGCGTGGTCGCGGCCCGGGCGTCGCCGAGCAGCCGCTCGAGCACCGGTGCGTCCGGCCAGGAGCCCAGGTGGACGCACACGTCCCGGGCGCTCCAGCCCGGCAGCCGGCTGGGCCGGCCCAGCCCGCCGGCGTCGGCGAGGTGCTGGGCGACGACGAGGAAGCCGTCCCAGGCGGCCAGCAGCGGGCCGGCCACCGCGCTGAGGTCGGCCGAGGAGAGCCCGCGCTCCCCGGGGTCGGGGACCAGAGGGCGCGGGGCGGCGGGCACGGTGGCATCCTGCCTCACGGCCCCCACGCGCCTGGCGCGGCGTCCGCGCCCGCGGGCGCCGGGGGCTCGAGACCGACCGACGTTCGCCGAGAGGACCGCAATGACGGACACCGCCACCACCCAGCCGACCGCTCACGGGCTGCCCCTGCCCGAGGGCCCGCAGGTGGGTCAGGAGGTGCCGGACTTCGCCCTCACCGACCAGTTCGGCCGCACCGTGCGCCTCTCGGACTTCCGCGGCGAGAAGCACGTCGTCCTGGTCTTCTTCCCGTTCGCGTTCACCCCCACCTGCACCGGCGAGCTGTGCACCATCCGCGACGAGAGCGGCGACTTCCAGACCGACGACGTCGTCACCCTCGGCATCTCCTGCGACCCCGGCCCGGCGTTGAAGGTGTTCGCCGAGCGCGAGGGCCTGGACTACCCGCTGCTGTCGGACTTCTGGCCGCACGGCGAGGTCTCCCGCCAGTACGGCGTCTTCCTGGAGGCGCGCGGGATGGCCGCCCGCGGGACCTTCGTCGTCGACAAGGCCGGCGTGCTGCGCTGGAAGGTCGTCAACAGCCCGGCCGACGCGCGCAGCACCCAGGAGTACCGGGACGCGCTGGCGGCGCTGTAGTCCATCGAGGCGCCACTCGGTCGCAGGTGGACCTGAGGTTCGCGGCTGCGGTCTCGCTCCGGCAAGGGCAACGGCGCTGGTGGCGGCGGTAGGTGGGCGGGCAGTAGGCGCGGCCGGGTGCGGTGCCGCTCGGGGGCGCTCGCTCACGCACCGAGTGGCGGTGATGCACGCTCCCGCGGCGTGTCGCGACATCGTCGTCGCATTCTGCGGCACCCCCCTGATCAGTCCCCGAGTGGACGGGTGTGGGGGGGGGGACGCGCGGGGGAAGGGCGCACCAAAAAACAAAAAAACCCACCCCCCCCCCCCCCCCCCCCCCCCCCCCCCCCCCCCCACACAAAAAGACACC
>JBQCIO010000225.1:0-11659 GCA_051953655.1 Motilibacteraceae bacterium | reverse complement strand
AAGCTGCCCGACCGCGGTCTCGCTCGGGGTCGAAGGCGCTGGTGACGGGCGGGGGGGGCGCGGGCTGGGCCTCGCAGCCGAGGTCGCACTCCGGCCGCCCGACCGCCGGCCGGCTCGCCGACGGCACCACGGCGGCACCGCTGCCGTCACCAGCGCCTCTGGCCGTGCTGATGAGGAGGCAGACCGGGCAGCCACCTCACCAGGAGCAGCAGCCACCCCCGCCCCCCGGTCGGGATCGTGGGCACCTTGGTTCCCTCTATCCGGACCACGGTGCCCACGACCCATGCTCTAGGGCCCCTCAGCCCGCCGGCCTGGTCCCCCGGTGCAGGGCCACGATCCCGCCGGTCAGGTCGCGCCAGGCGACGTCGCGCCAGCCGGCGTCGCGGAGCTTCTCGGCCAGGGCGCGCTGGGCGGGCCAGGCGCGGATCGACTCGGCCAGGTAGACGTAGGAGTCGGGGTTGGAGCTGACCCGGCGGGCCACCGTGGGCAGGGCCTTCATGAGGTACTCGACGTAGACGGTGCGGAACGGTGTGAACGTCGGGTGGCTGAACTCGCAGACGACGATGCGGCCGCCGGGCTTGGTGACCCGGAGCATCTCGCGCAGGGCGGCGTCGACGTCGGCCACGTTGCGCAGGCCGAAGGAGATCGTGACCGCGTCGAAGACGGCGTCGGCGTAGGGCAGGTGCAGCGCGTCGCCGGCGGCGAAGGGCAGGTGCGGCAGCCGCTTGCGACCCTCGCGGAGCATGCCCTGGGAGAAGTCGGTGGGGAAGACCGCGGCACCGGCGCGGCGGAACGGCTCGGAGGACGTGCCGGTGCCGGCGGCGAGGTCCAGCACCCGCTGGCCGGGGCGGGCGTCGACGGCGTCGCGGACCGCGCGGCGCCACAGCCGGGTCTGGCCGAGGGACAGCACGTCGTTGGTGAGGTCGTAGCGGGCGGCGACGTCGTCGAACATCGCCGCGACCTCGTGCGGTTGCTTGTCCAGGTCGGCGCGGCTCACCGGGCCAGGGTAGTGAGCGGCCGCGGGGGCGCCATGCGGGGCGTCACGCCTCCGGCCGCACCGAGGCCGATCCGCCGGTGACCGCCGGCTCGACGATCTCGAGCTTGCCGCTGTCGACGTCGTAGATGGCGCCGGCCACCGGCAGGCCCGCCGGGAGGTAGGGCCAGGAGCGGATGCGCTGGACGTCCTCGGCCAGGGTGCCGCGCATGTCGGGCACGGTGGCGAGGTCCAGGCTGCGCACGTCGATCCCGCTGCGCTCGGCGATGGCGGCCGGGATGGCACCCGGGTCCGAGCTCATCCGGCAGTGCGTGTGGGCCACCACCAGCACGCGGTCGACCTCGAGCAGGTGGGCGGCCACCACCAGCGTGCGCAGGACGTCGTCGGTGACCCGCGCGCCGGCGTTCCGGAGGATCTTGGCGTCGCCCGGGCGCAGGCCGAGCATGGACAGCGGCTCGATCCGGCTGTCCATGCAGGTGAGGACCGCGAGCCCACGACCGGCCTTGCCCGTGAGGCCGCCCAGCGCGAAGTGCTCGACGTAGTCGGAGTTGGCCGCGAGGACGTCCGCGAACGGGTCGCCCGGCTGCTCTGCACCCATGGGTGCGAGAGTACGAGCATGGGTCGGGCCGACGACAGGGCTTCCGGACAATTCGGCGCACGCCGATCGGGCACTCACGGGGACCCGTCCGGAGGCGGGCACGAGGTCTCGACCGTGGGTGTCGTGGGCGCCGGGGCGATGGGACGGGGCATCGCCCAGCTGCTGGCCACCGCCGGCTGCGAGGTGCTGCTGCACGACACCCGGCCGGGCGCCGCGGAGGAGGCGGTCGCCTCCGTGGTGGCCGTGCTGGACCGGCTGGTGACCCGCGGGCGCCTGTCCGAGGGCGACCGTGCGGAGACCGCGCAGCGCCTGCACGCGGTCGACGGCCTGCGCGCGTTCGGGGGCGCCGACCTCGTGGTGGAGGCCGTGGTCGAGGACCTCGCCGTGAAGCGTGCGGTGTTCGCCGAGCTGGACGACGTCGTCGCGGTCGACGCGGTGCTCGCCACCAACACCTCGTCCCTGTCGGTGACCGCGCTGGCGGCCGGGACCCGGCATCCGCGGCGGGTGTGCGGGCTGCACTTCTTCAACCCGGTCCCGCTCATGCGGCTGGTCGAGGTGGTGCCCGGCGAGCTCACCGACCCCGACGTCGTCGACCGGCTGCTGGCCCTGGTGGACAGCACCGGGCACACCGGGGTGCGGGTGAGCGACACCCCCGGCTTCCTGGTGAACCACGCCGGGCGGGCGTACTCCACCGAGGGCCTGCGGCTGCTGGACGAGGGGGTGGCGCCCGCGCCGGACCTGGACCGGGTGCTGCGGGAGGCGGCCGGGTTCCGGATGGGGCCGTTCGAGCTGTTCGACCTGACCGGGCTGGACGTCTCGCAGCCGGTGATGGAGACGGTGTGGTCGGGCTTCTACGGCGACCCGCGGCTGCGGCCCTCCCCGACCGGCCGCCGGCGCCTGGCCGCCGGGCGGCTGGGCCGCAAGAGCGGCGGCGGGTTCTACGACTACGCCGACGGCGCCGCGGCGGTGCCGCCCGAGCAGCCGGCGCCGGACGTGCCGGCGGTGCCGGTGTGGGTGGACCCGGAGTCGGCCGAGGGGACCCGGCTGGCCGACGAGCTGGACGCGCACGGCGTGCCGCTGGACGAGGGCGCCCGGCCCGGCGCCGGCTCGGTCGCGCTGGTGCTGCCGTGGGGCTCGGACGTCACCACCGCGCTGCTGGCCGCGGGCCTGCCGCCGGAGCGGACCCTCGGCGTCGACCCGTTCGGCCCGCCCGGCGCGCTGCCGCCGCGGCTGACCCTGGCCGCCACCCCGGCCACCCACCCGGCGGCCGCGGACGCCGCTTGGGCGGCGCTGGCGCGCACCGGGCGGCCGGTCACCCGCACCGCGGACTCCCCCGGCTTCGTCGCCCAGCGGGTGGTGGCCTGCGTCGTCGGGCTGGCCTGCGAGATCGCCCAGCTCGGGCTGGCCGCGCCGGACGACGTCGACGCCGCGGTGCGCCTGGCGCTCGGCTACCCGCGCGGCCCGCTGACGTGGGGCGACGAGATCGGGCCCGCCCGGGTGCTGGGTGTGCTGGAGGGGCTGCACGCCGCCACCGGCGACCCGCGCTACCGGCCCTCGCCCTGGCTGGTCCGCCGGGCCCGGCTGGGGGTGTCGCTGCTCACGCCGGACAGCCCGTGGGAGCGGGGCTGAGGAGGGCGACCAGCCCGGTCCCGGCCGGGAACGATCACGCCCCCGTGATCTCTTGTCGCCGCCCCCACGGGATTCCGCGGGGGCGGCGACCAGATGGTGGGGACGGTCGTGGGGGCGGTGGCGGCGCGGAGACGTCGGCCACACGTCCGGCCGCACGGCGAGCCGGGTCCGGACGTCGGCCGTAGGCTCGACGGCGTGACGACGGCTCCCGCGGGTGCGCCCCTCGTGGTGCGCAGCACCCCGGTGGAGGACCCCGGCGACCTGCTGGCGCGGCTCCCCCGCGAGGGCGCGCTGGCCTGGGTGCGCCGCGGGGAAGGCCTGGTCGGCTGGGGCGAGGCGCTCCGGCTCGAGGTCAGCGGCCCGGACCGGTTCGCGCGCGCCGCGCGATGGTGGCGCGAGGTGCAGGCCGCCCTCGACGTCGACGACGCGGTGGGCGGACCGGGCGGCGGTCCGGTCGCCTTCGGCAGCTTCTCCTTCGACCCGGCCGGGTCCTCCGTGCTGGTGGTGCCGCAGGTGGTCGTCGGGCGGCGCGGCGGGCGGGCGTGGGTCACGACCGTGGGCGGCGCGTCGGCGCTGCGCGAGGTGGAGCCGCCGGAGCCGCCGGGCACGGTCACCTACGCCGAGGGCGCCGTCGACGCGGTCTCCTACGAGGAGTCGGTGGCCGAGGCGGTGCGCCGCATCGGGGCCGGCGAGGTGGAGAAGGTCGTGCTGGCGCGCGACCTGGTGGCCACCACCGAGGCCGAGGCCGACCCGCGCTGGCTGGTGGCCCGGCTGGCCGAGCGCTACGCCGCCACCTGGACCTTCGCCGTCGACGGCCTGGTGGGCGCCACCCCGGAGATGCTGGTGCGGCTCGAGCACGGGCTGGTCACCTCGCGGGTGCTGGCCGGCACGATCCGCCGCACCGGCGACGACGAGCGCGACCTCGCCCTGGCCGCCGGGCTGGCACGCTCGAGCAAGGACCTGGAGGAGCACGAGTACGCGGTGCGGTCGGTGGCCGAGGCGCTGGCCCCGCACTGCACCGGCATGAACGTGCCCGAGGCGCCGTTCGTGCTGCACCTTCCCAACGTCATGCACCTGGCCACCGACGTCGCCGGCGTCCTGGCCGACGGCTGCACGTCGCTGGAGCTGGCCGGCGCGCTCCACCCCACCGCCGCGGTGTGCGGCACCCCCACCGACGCCGCGTTCGCGCTGATCCGCGAGGTGGAGCGGATGGACCGCGGCCGCTACGCCGGCCCGGTCGGCTGGGTGGACGGCTCCGGCGACGGCGTGTGGGGCATCGCGCTGCGCTGCGCCGAGGTCGGCGCCGGCGGCGACCCGCGTCGGGTCCGGCTGCTGGCCGGCTGCGGCATCGTCGCCGGGTCGGATCCGGCTGCGGAGCTGGCGGAGACGCAGGCCAAGCTGGTGCCGGTGCGGGACGCGCTGGCGGCGGGCTGATCGCTCGAGGGCGAACCCTGCAGTGACGGGAGCGGGGCGCGCTCCCCGCCGCCCATGGTCGGCTAGCGTGATCATTGGTCGCTTACCGCCGTGAGTTCACGGAGCAGAGCGTCGTTGGCAGCGGGCCGGCCTCGGCTCAGGCGAGGGCGGCGGTGACCGCCGCGCGCAGCCGGGCGTGCAGCTCGCGGGCCGCGCCCCGGTCGGTGCGGACCTCGACGACGCGGACGCCGGCGCCGGGGCAGGCGCCGTCGGCGAGGGCGGCGCGCAGCACGTCGGCGGTCGTCGCGAGGGTGTGCGGGGTCCTGGTGGCCGCGCCCAGAGCGGCGAGGTCGACGCCGTGCGGCGTGCCGAAGACGCGCTCGAAGGACGCCGTGTGCTCCGGTGAACCCTGCTCCAGCAGGGTGAAGATGCCGCCGCCGTCGTCGTTCACGACCACGAAGGTGAGGTCCGGCCGCGGCTCGTCCGGGCCGACGACCAGCCCGTTGCTGTCGTGCAGGAACGTCAGGTCGCCCAGCAGCGCGACCGCCGGCGCCCACCGGGAGCGCTGCGCAGCGAGCGCGGCGCCCAGCGCGGTCGAGACGGTGCCGTCGATGCCGGCCAGGCCGCGGTTGGCCAGCACGGTGCGCCCGGCGGGCAGCGGGGCGACGAGGTCGACGTCGCGGACCACCGAGGACGAGCCGAGCACCAGCAGGGCGCCCTCGGGCAGGGCGTCGACGACCGCGCGGGCCACCGCGAGGCTGGACGGCCAGGCATCGGCCAGCACGTTGTCGACGGCCTTCGCGGCGGCGGTGGAGGCCTCGCCCCAGGCAGCGGCCCAGACGGCGTCGGTCTCCGCCGGCTCCGGGGCAGGGGTCAGCCAGGCGCCCTGGGGCGCGGTGGAGGGCTGACGCAGCGCGGCGTCGAGCCAGGAGACGTGGTGCACGGCGGCGGCCTGCCGGCCGGCGTCGGCCCAGCGCGGGGAGGTGGCGACCACCTCAACCTGCACCAGCGGGTCGGCGAGCAGCCGCTGCACCGGACGTGTGAGCGTGGGTCGGCCGACCACCAGCACCCGCTGCGGTCGGTGCGCGTCCAGCCAGTCGGCGGCGCCGAGCAGCAGCGGGCCGTGCGCGAGGCCGGGGCCGCCGCTGGGCTCGGCGACCAGCGGCCAGCCGCGCTGACCGGCCAGCCGGCGGGCCAGCCGGGCGACGTCGGGCGGGCAGTCGCCGACGACGACCAGGGTCCGGCTCCACGAGGACCCCAGCGCGGCAGGGCCGTCGAGGGGGCCGGCCCAGGAGGGGGCGGGGACCGAGACGCGGGTCCAGGGGCCGCCGTCGGGGCGCCCGGCCCAGCCCGGCAGATCGGCGGGACGGTCTTCGTTGCCGTCCGGGACCAGCGGCTCGCGGAAGGCGACGTCGGCGTGGACCGGGCCGGGGTCGCCGTCGAGCTCCCCGGCGGCGGACGTCAGCAGCCGGCAGACCTGGGCACGGGCCGAGGCCAGCTCGCCCGGCAGGTCGGCGGGGGCGGCGAGGTACGCGGCCAGGCGGACCGCGCCGCCGTAGAGCCGGACCTGGTCGGCGGTCTGGTTGGCGCCGGTGCCCTGCAGCTCGGCCGGCCGGTCGGCGGTGAGGACGACCAGCGGCACCCCGGCGGCGTCGGCCTCCAGCACCGCGGGGTGGAAGTTCGCGGCCGCGGTGCCCGAGGTGCAGGCGACCGCCACCGGGACCTGCGAGGCCTTGGCGAGCCCAAGGGCGAGGAACGCCGCCGAGCGCTCGTCGATCCGCACGTGCAGCCGCAGCCGGCCGGCGGCGTCGGCGTCGTGCAGCGCGAAGGCCAGCGGCGCGTTGCGCGACCCCGGCGCCAGCACCACCTCGCGCACCCCGCCGCGGACCAGCTCGTCCACGAGCACCCGGGCCAGCGCGGTCGAGGGGTTCAGCGGGGCCTCCGGGGGCTGAGCGGTCTGTCGGTCGGTCTGGGCGGCCGGACCAGCCTGCCACGCGCGGCCCGGGCCGACCCGTCGGGCTCGGCACCCGCCGCCCCTTGACCGTTTTGCGCACACAGCCCCTTGCTCGAGACCGGCGTGTCGTCACCGGAGGGGCACGACTCGCCGACGACGGGGCGCCCCCTGTGTGCGCAAATCGGTCACCTCCCGCGGACGCTGTCGCCCGGGTCAGGAGGCAGCCGCACCCAACGCGGCCTCGACCTCCGCCAGCCGAGCGGTCCAGCGGGCAGCCACCTCCGGCGCGGCCACGGCGGCCGCCAGCCGCTGCGCCGACGGCGCCACCGGTCGCACCGGCAGCGCGCCGTCCACGGGCAGCAGCGGGTCGTCGACGAGGTCGGCGGTGAGCAGCTGCACGGTGGCCAGGCCGCAGGCGTGCGGGAGCTCGGGCAGCGCGGCGGCCAGCGCCACGCCCATGGCGATCCCCACCGAGGACTCCAGCGCCGAGGAGACCACCACCGGCAGCCCGATCTGCTCGGCGATCCGCAGGCAGGCGCGGACCCCGCCGAGGGGCTGCACCTTGAGCACGGCGACGTCGGCGGCCTCCAGCGCCCGCACCCGCAGCGGGTCCTCGGCGCGGCGGATCGACTCGTCGGCGGCCACCGGCACGGAGACCTTCCGGCGCACCGCGGCCAGCTCCTCCACCGTGGCGCACGGCTGCTCGACGTACTCCAGGCCGCCGGCCGCGCGGTCGTAGCGGGGCAGCCGGTCCACCGCGGTGTCGACGTCCCACAGGCCGTTGACGTCGATCCGCACCTTGCCGTCCGGGCCCAGTGCGTCGCGCACCGCCTCCAGCCGGGCCAGGTCGTCGGCCTCGGACTGGCCCGGGTCGGCCACCTTCACCTTGGCCGTGCGGCAGCCGCCGGACCCGACGACGACGGCGTGCGCGCGCTCGGGCCCCACGGCCGGCACCGTCACGTTCACCGGCACCCGGTCGCGCACCGGGTCCGGCAGCCCCTCGAAGGCCGCCTCGCGGGTGGCCCGCAGCCAGGAGGAGGACTCGGCGGCGTCGTAGTCCCAGAACGGGCTGAACTCGGCCCACCCCGCGGGCCCGCGCACCAGCACGCCCTCGCGCACGTCGATGCCGCGGAACCGGGTGCGCATGGGCACCGACCAGACGTGCACCTCGTCGAACGCAGCGCCCTCGCGGAAACCCGGCTCACCCACGTCCCTATCCTCGCCGACATGGCGACCCCCGGCGTGTCAGGCCCCCTCGAGCAGCCGACCTTCGACCCCACCCAGTGGCGCGAGGTCCAGGGCTTCGACTTCGGCGACATCACCTATCACCGGCACGTCGTCGACGGCGCGGACCAGGGCACCGTCCGCATCGCCTTCGACCGGCCCGAGGTGCGCAACGCCTTCCGCCCGCAGACCGTGGACGAGCTCTACCGCGCCCTCGACCACGCCCGGATGACCCCCGACGTCGGCTGCGTGCTGCTCACCGGCAACGGCCCCTCCCCCAAGGACGGCGGCTGGGCGTTCTGCTCGGGCGGCGACCAGCGCATCCGCGGCCGCGACGGCTACCGCTACGCCGAGGGCGAGACCGCCGAGACGATCGACCCGGCGCGTGCGGGCCGGCTGCACATCCTCGAGGTGCAGCGGCTGATCCGGACCATGCCCAAGGTCGTCGTCGCCGTGGTGAGCGGCTGGGCGGCCGGCGGCGGCCACAGCCTCCACGTGGTCTGCGACCTCACCATCGCCTGCCGGGAGCACGGGAAGTTCAAGCAGACCGACGCCGACGTCGGCAGTTTCGACGCCGGCTACGGCTCGGCGTACCTCGCCCGGATGGTCGGGCAGAAGTTCGCCCGCGAGATCTTCTTCCTCGGCCGCACCTACGACGCCGAGACGATGCACCGGATGGGCGCGGTCAACCTGGTGGCCGGCCACGCCGAGCTCGAGCAGGTGGCCCTGGAGGTCGCCCGCGAGGTGAACGGCAAGAGCCCCACCGCGCAGCGGATGCTGAAGTTCGCCTTCAACCTGGTGGACGACGGCCTGATGGGCCAGCAGGTGTTCGCCGGCGAGGCGACCCGCCTGGCGTACATGACCGACGAGGCGGTGGAGGGGCGCGACGCGTTCCTGCAGAAGCGGGAGCCGGACTGGTCGCGCTTCCCCTGGTACTTCTAGTAGATCTTGGGCATGGCTGACCACCTCGCGGACCTCGTGGCGACGATGCCGTTCGCCACCTCGCTCGGCATCACCCTGGACGCGGCGACCGAGGACGAGGTCGTCGGCCGGATGGCGTGGGCGCCGGACCGCACCACGCTCGGCGGCGCCCTGCACGGCGGCGCGCTGATGGCGTTCGCCGACTCGGTCGGCGCGGTCTGTGCCTACCTCAACCTGCCCGAGGGCGCCGGCACCGCCACCACAGGCTCGGCCACCCACTTCTTCCGCGGCGTCCGCGAGGGTGACGTGGTCGCCACGGCCCGGCCGGTGCACGTCGGCGGCACGCTGGTCGTCGTGCGGACCGAGCTGCGCGACAGCGAGGGCCGGCTGGTCGCGGAGACCACCGCCACCCAGGCGGTGCTGGCGCGTTGACGCCCCGGCGCGCCCGTGGCGAGCACCGCTCGTAGGGTCGAGACCGTGGCACGGGCACTGACCGGAATCGAGGTCCCCGACGGCGACGACGTGGTGCACCTCCTCCCCCGGCTGGCCGCCGCCCTGGACGGCACCGGCCCGGCCGTACTGCCGCTGCCCACCGACACCGCGCAGCGCGAGCGGGTCGTCGCGGCGCTGCGTCCGGACGACCCCGACGCGCCGCTCGAGCGCGACGACGTCGCCCTGGTCGTGCCCACCACCGGCTCCACCGGCGAGCCGAAGGGCGCGCTGCTCACCGCCGCGGCGCTCACCGCGTCCGGCCACGCCACCCACGACCGGCTCGGAGGCCCCGGGCGGTGGCTGCTGGCCATGCCGGCCACGCACATCGCCGGGCTGCAGGTGCTGCTGCGCTCGCTGCTGGCCGGCACCACGCCGACCGTGCTCGACCTGGCCGGCGGGTTCACGGCCGAGGGCTTCGTGGCCGCCACCGAGCACCTGCTGTCCTACGGCTCGTCGGAGCGGAGCTACACGGCCCTGGTGCCCACCCAGCTGAGCCGGGTTCTCGCCAGCGGAACCGGGGCGGAGGCGCTCGCCTCCTACGACGCCGTGCTGCTCGGCGGCGCGGCCGCCCCGGCACCACTGCTGGAGCGGGCCCGCGCCGCGGGTGCGCGGGTGCTCACCACCTACGGCATGAGCGAGACCTGCGGGGGCTGCGTCTACGACGGGCACCCGCTGGACGGCGTCGAGGTGGAGATCGGCGACGACGGCAGGATCCGGCTGGGAGGGCCCACCGTGTTCGCCGGCTACCGGCTGCGCCCCGACCTCACCGCCGCCGCGCTGGTGGACGGCCGGCACGTCACCAACGACCTGGGCCGGCTGCACGAGGACGGAACGCTCGAGGTGCTCGGCCGCGCCGACGACGTCGTCGTGACCGGCGGGGAGAAGGTGGCCCTGCCGCTGGTGGAGGCCGCGCTGCTGGCCCACCCCGGCGTGCGCGAGGCCGCCGCCACCGCGGTGCCGGACCCGGAGTGGGGGCAGAGGGTCGCCGCGGTCGTCGTCGCCGACCCCGCACCGACCCTGGAGGACCTGCGCGCCACCGTCGCCGCCCGCGCCGGCCGGGTGGCCGCCCCGCGCGCCCTCGTCGTCGTCGACGCCCTGCCGCTCACCGCCAACGGCAAGGTCGACCGCCGCGCCCTCCCCGCGCTCGTGCTCGGGGGGTGAGCGCCTTCCGGCGGCCGTAGGCTGGGAGGGGCGCCGAGGAACGGCGCCGACGTCGTGTCAGGAGGGCTCGTGGCCACCGCCGCCCAGTGGGTCGAGGGGGCGCGCCCGCGCACCCTGCCGGCCGCGGTCGCCCCGGTGCTGGTCGGGTTCGGCGCCGCGGTCGCCGACGGCCACCCGGTCTGGTGGGCCGCGCTGCTCGCACTGGTGGTGAGCCTGGCCCTGCAGGTGGGCGTCAACTACGCCAACGACTACAGCGACGGCGTGCGCGGCACCGACGCCGACCGGGTCGGCCCGTTCCGGCTGGTCGGCTCCGGCGCCGCCCGGCCGCACTCGGTCAAGCTGGCCGCCTTCGCCTGCTTCGGGCTGGCCGCCGTGGTCGGGCTGGTGCTGGTGGCCGCGACCGGCACCTGGGAGCTGCTGGTCGTGGGCGCCGTCTGCATCGTGGCCGCCTGGTACTACACCGGCGGCCGCCGGCCCTACGGCTACCGGGGGCTGGGCGAGGTGTCGGTGTTCGTGTTCTTCGGCCTGGTCGCGGTGGTCGGCACCACCTACGTCGAGGTCGGGCACGTCACCGCCGCCGCGGTCCTCGGCGGCGTCGCCTGCGGGGCGCTGGCCTGCGCGATCCTCGTTGCCAACAACCTGCGCGACATCCCCACCGACCGGCTCACCGGCAAGCGGACCCTCGCCGTCCGGCTCGGCGACCCGCGCAGCCGCACCCTCTACCGCGCGCTGGTCGTGCTCGCCTTCGCGGTGGCGGCCGTGCTCGCCCTGGTCGTCTCGCCCTGGGCGCTGGTCGCGCTCGCGGCGGTGCCGCTGGCCGCCCCGCCGCTGCGGGCCCTGGCCGCCGGGGCCACCGGCCGCGAGCTCATCGCGGTCCTGGCCGGCACCGGCCGGCTGCAGCTGGTCTACGGCGTGCTGCTCGGCGCCGGGCTGGCGCTCGCCGCCGCCTGAGCGGACCTGCTCCGGGCGGCTGTCCCCCGCCCCACGGTGGTGCTGGCCGCACCCTCAACAGGCCAGGTGCCCGGCTCCTGCGCCGCCCTGCCGGCGAGCACGGCTGGTCTGTCAGCAGCGACCCTCCTGTCGGTGGCCCTGCTCACCACCCGCACGTACCGGGCGTGAGCCGCCCAGCGCTTCACTGCTGTTCCGCGTGAGGGGACCCCCGGCCCCCGTCGTTGAGGGGGAGGGGGGCCCCCCCCCCCGCCGGGCCCCAGCACCCCGTGCCCCCCTTCTAGGAACCCGGGCCGGGCCCCCTGCCCCCGGGCGCCGTCACCCC
>JBQCIO010000224.1:0-15862 GCA_051953655.1 Motilibacteraceae bacterium | reverse complement strand
CGTCACGCTCGAGGGCATCGCCCTGCACCTGCCGCTGGCCGGCGACCACCGGGGCGAGGCGCTCGAGCTGGCGCGTGCGGCCGCGGCCGCCGGCGTGCCGGTGGCGACGCTCTGGGTCTCCCACCTGGACGGGCCGGCCTGCGCCGAGCTGGCCGCCGCCACCGGAGCGGCGGTGCGGCCCCGCGTCGGCACCCGGCTCTGGCTCGGCGACCGGGCCGCCTACCGCGCCACCGGCACCGTGCTCGACGCCCGGCCGCTGGCCAAGGGCGACCGCTACGGCTACCGGCAGCGCAAGGCGTCGGCGGCCGGTGCGCTGCTCGTGGTCAGCGGCGGCACCGCGCACGGCGTGGCCCTGGAGGCGCCGTCGGCGGTGGCCTCGGCCCGTCAGCGCGCGCAGGTGCTCGCCCTCGGCGGGATGGAGGCCGTGGGCCGGGTGCTCTCGCCGTTCACCGTGGCCGGGCGCAAGCGCTGGTTCGCCGAGCCGCCGCACATGCAGGTCTCGCTGGTGCTGCTGCCGGCCGGCGTCGAGGCCCCGCCGCTCGGGGCCGACGTCGAGTGCGAGGTGCGGATGACGACGGTGCGCTTCGACCGGGTCGTGGAGAGCTGAGACCGCACGACGAGCGCGGCTTCCCGCCGGATCTTGTCGCTTGCCGCCCCGCGCGTCAGCCGGCCCAGTGCCCGGTGACGAAGGCGGCGGCCACGAGCACCGACAGGGGCGCGGCCACGGCGAGGTAGACGGGCAGGACCCAGCGGTGGCGCACGGTGAGGGCGGCCAGCCCCGTCCACAGCGGCCACCACAGCAGCGCGGCGCGCGGGACCGAGAACCACCAGGTCGAGGTCGCCAGGGCGGTGAGGGAGAGCCCGACGTAGGTCGCCTCGCCCCAGCGGCGGGCCACCAGCAGCCAGACCGTGACCACCGCACCGACGAGGACGGCGACCAGCTCGAGCCGGAACAGCGGTGCCACCGACGGGGGCTGCTGCCCGCCGAAGGCCGCCGCCCAGGTGCGGTGGAAGGCGGTGACCGGGTCGGTCAGCTCCCGGTACCAGCCGGTCCGCTGGGCCTCGACCCAGGCCAGCCAGCTGCCCTGGGTGGCCTTGAGGTAGGCCCCGAAGAGGATCACCGGGACGGCCGGCAGCGCCAGGGCGGGCAGGTCCTCGCGGCGCCGCGGACGGCCGGTCAGCCACTCGACCGCGAGCCCGGCGGCCAGGAACAGCCCGCTGACCCGGACCGACGCCGCGCCGGCGGCCAGCAGACTGGCGGCCCACCAGCGCCCGGACCGGGCGCACAGCCAGGCCGGCAGCGCGAGGGCCAGGAAGAGCGCCTCGGTGTAGCCGGCGGCGAGGAACACCGCGGGCGGGGCGAGCACCAGCAGCAGCACCGCGCGCCGGCCGACCTCGGGCCCGCCGTCCTGGTCACCGAGCCGGGCCAGCGCCACCGCCGCCACCGCGCCGGCCACCGCGGAGACCAGCAGCCCGGCGGCGGTGGGGTCCAGCCGGGTCCAGCCGACCACCCGCAGCACCAGCGGCAGGCCGGGGAAGAACGCGGCCAGCGGGGTGCCGGGCTCGGCGTCGTAGCCGCCCTGCGCGATCGCCTCGTAGTGCTGGACGTCCCACTGGCGCCACAGCGCGAGGAACGGGGTGCCGGCCCGGCCGAACAGGGCGCCGGCCGTGGCCGCCACCAGCAGCACCGCCACCCGGCTCCAGCCCCAGGTGGCCAGCGCGGCGACGTCGACGGCACCCGCCGCACGGCGCCCGGCCCTGAGCACGGCGAGCTCCTAGGAGACCCCGGCCGGCACGCCCGGCCCGGGCTCCTCCACCGGCACGCGCACGGGCCGCGTGCCGTCCAGCACCACGACGTCGGGGGCCCGGTCGAGCGGGCCGCCGGCCGGGTCGTCGTCGACCCCGTCGGTGCGCACCGGGTCGTGCTCGGGGTGCAGCACGTCCCGGACCACCATGACGACCAGCCAGAGCAGGCCGGCCACGTGCAGCCACACGGTGGCGTCGTAGACCGAGCGCGGCAGGCCGCGCGTGTTCGCCGTGAAACCGGCGATGTAGAGCCAGATCGCGACCCAGTGCACCGCCTCGCAGGCCTGCCAGACCAGCACGTCGCGCCAGCGCGGGCGGGCCAGCGCGAGCAGCGGCACCAGCCACAGCGCGTACTGCGGGGAGTAGACCTTGTTGGTGAGCAGGAAGGCGGCCACCACGAGGAAGGCGAGCGAGCCGACCCGCGGTCGCCGGGGCGCGGTGAGCGCCAGCCAGGCGATGCCGGCGCAGGCGAGCAGCATCGCGCCGGTCGCCACGCCGTTGAGCAGCGTCGGGTGGGCGGTCCACCAGCCCGAGCCGGTCACGTAGAAGATCGAGGAGAAGCCGGCGCCGCGCTCCTTGGAGAGCACGTAGAAGCGTTCCCAGCCCTGGCGGGCGAACAGGACGAACCAGAGGTTCACCGCCAGCCAGGCGCCGGCCGTGCCGACCACGGCCCCCCACCACCGCGACAGCTTCCCCGCGCGCAGGCAGAGCACGAACAGCGGGCCGAGCAGCAGCACCGGGTAGAGCTTGGCGGCGACGCCGAGCCCGAGCAGCACGCCGGCGGCCACCGGACGGTCGCGCGCCCACAGGAGCATCGCCAGCGCGGTGAGCGCCACCGCCAGCAGGTCCCAGTTGATGGTGGCGGTGAGCGCCACCACCGGGGCCGCGGCCACGATGGCGGCGTCCCACCGGCGCCGCCGCACGGTGTACGCGGTGGCGACCACAGTGGCCACGAGCAGCGCGAAGTCGACCAGCAGGTTGACGTCCACGTAGGTGACCAGCCGGTCGACGGAGTAGCCCGAGCCCGGCACGACCTTGGCGGTCACCCACATGAGCAGGCCGGTGAGGACCGGGTACTCGACCTGCTCCACCCCGGGGTGACCCAGGTAGGGGAAGAGCTTGTCGGCCAGGCCGCGGGCGCCGAACAGCGCCGAGACGTCGGAGTAGCACAGGTGGGTGAACTGGTCCGGCGAGGCCCAGCCGGTGGTGCGGCAGTGCTGCTTGAGGGCCAGCGCGGCGACCATGGTGACCACCGCCAGCACGATGCACACCCGGGTCGGGGTCCACAGCGCCGCAGCGCCGGCCCGCAGACGCGGGCCGACGGGGCCGCCGACGACCTCGCTCAGCGCCCGCACCACCGGGTCGTCCCTGGTGGGGGCGACCACCGTCGGCTCGGGAGCACGCCGGCCGGCGGTCGACCGCGGCGCGAGCCCGGCCACGCCCGGCTCGTCCTGGTTCACGGGCTGACTCACGAGCGGCGAGCCTACGGGCCGGTGCCGGTGGTGGGAGTGGATCCGCCGGTCGAGCCGGTGCTCGTGCTGCGTGGTCGCGCCTGCTGGGTGACCGTGCCGGGCGAGGTCGCGGTGCTGACGGCCGTAGGGGCCGCCGAGGTGGTGCTCGTGGCCGTGGGCGTTCCGCCGCCACCGCCGCCACCGCCGTTGCCGTTGTCGGTGGGGCTCGCCGACGCGGTCGGGGTGGCCGGCCCGGTGTCCGTGGCCGAGGCGCTGGGGGTGGGGGTGGGCGTGGTCGAGGGGGTGGCCGGGCCGGTGGGCGTGGGGGTCGAGGTCGGCGTCGACGGCGCCGGGTTCCTGACCTGCCCGATCGGCTGGGGCGCCGGGAAGTCCTGCACCGGCTCTCCCTCCAGCGCGCCCTGCATGAACGCGGTCCACGTCTGCGCCGGGTAGCCGCCGCCGAAGAAGGCGTTCTGGCCGCCGACCCCGTCCAGCGAGACGGTGCCGTCGCCCTTGTAGAACTCGACCGCGGTGGACAGCTGGGGGGTGTAGCCGACGAACCAGGCCGAGTTCGACTCGGCGGTGCCGGTCTTGCCGGCGGCCGGCCGACCGAGCGCGCGCGCCGCCGTGCCGGTGCCCCGCTGCACCACGCCGGCGAGGGCGTCGTCGACGTTGGCGGCGATGTTGGCGTCGAAGGCCTTCTCCGGCTTCACCGCCGCCTTGTAGACCACCTTCGCGTTCACGCCCTGCTTGACCTGGAGCACCACGTGCGTGCCGTCCACCCGCCGGCCCTGGGCGGCGAACGTGGCGTAGGCGTTGGCCATCTGGGCCGAGTTCACCGACGCGGTGCCCAGGGTGATCACGGCGTTCGGCTCCAGGCCGGGGGTGTCCTTGGGGATGCCGGTCTGGACGGCGGCATCGAGCACCTTCTTGGCGCCCACGTCGAGGGTGAGGTCGACGAACGCGGTGTTGATGGACTGCTCGATGGCCTTGCGCAGGTCGACCGACTGGCCGTAGTCCTGGCTGAACTCGTTGCGCACCGGCTTGCCGCCGGGCACCTGCAGGGGACTGTTGCCGGCGTAGCGGCTGGACAGCGAGATCCCGTTCTCCAGCGCGGCCACCAGGGTGAACGGCTTGAAGGTCGAGCCCGCCTGGATCTGGGCCAGGGCCGCGTTCTGCCCGGGGGCCTTGACGTAGTCGGGGCCGCCGTAGAGGGCGACGATCTCGCCGGTGCCGGGGCGCACCGCGGTCAGACCCGCGTGGACGTCCTTGGCGTTCTCGGTGGGGAAGTTGTCCTTGACCGCCTTCTCGGCCGCGGCCTGGGCCTTGGCGTCGAAGGTGGAGGTCACCTGCAGCCCGCCGGTCTCCACGGTGGCCTGGTCGAAGCCCTGCGCGACCAGCTCGTCCTCGACCATCTGCAGCAGGTAGCCCTTCGGGCCGCCCAGCCGGTCGACCTGCTTGCGCGGCTGCACCTGCGGGAACCCCTCGGCCTGCGCCTTGTCCCCGTTGGCCGCGGCGTCGGCGAAGCCGAGCTTGTGCATGCCGTCGACGACGTAGGCCCACCGCGCCTGCGCCCGGGCCGTGGACTTCGGGCCCACGGTGGGGTCGTAGTTGCCCGGGCTCTGGATGATGCCGGCCAGGAACGCCCCCTGGGCCGGGGTGAGGGCGGAGACGTCCTTGCCGAAGTAGGCCTGGGCGGCGGCCTGCACGCCGTAGGCGCCGCGACCCCAGTAGATCGTGTTGAGGTAGTTCTCGAGGATCTGGTCCTTGGAGGTGGACTGGTCCACCTTGACCGCGATGATCCACTCCTTGAGCTTGCGGCTCACGGTCTTCTGCTGGGTCAGGTAGACGTTCTTGACGTACTGCTGGGTGATGGTGGACCCGCCCTGCGAGCCGCCGCCGACCACGTCGCGGTAGAGGGCGCGGGCGATGCCGGTGGGCGAGATGCCGCGGTTGGTGTAGAAGGTGCGGTCCTCCGCCGCCAGCACGGCGTCCTGGACGTACTGGGGCACCTTGTCCAGCGGCACCGCGGTGCGGTTGATGTCCCCGAAGCGGCCGAGCTCGGTCTTGCCGTCGCGGTAGTAGACGACGCTGGCCTGGGCCAGCTGCTGGTCCTTGGGCTGGGGGACGTCGACCAGCGCGTAGGCGGCACCGAAGCCGGCCACGACCAGGGCGACCCCGAGCACGACGACGCCGAGCAGCTGGCGCCACGAGGGCAGGAAGCGCCGCAGCCCGGAGCGCCCGGCCCGCGGGTAGTCGATCCTCACTGGTCGGTCTCACTCCTCGTGACTGGCGACCCCGGGCAGGGGTCGTCCCGACAACGCACCGTACGGATCCCCCGCGAGCACCCCGCGCCCCGCCGGCCCCGCCGTGCGGGGAGGCCGGATGGGGACCGCCGGGGTAGATCGTCGCAGCCCCGGTACCCCGCTCCCGGCCTCCGCACGCGTCCACCCCCTCCCCTGGCGGACGCGCGGGCGCGCCGGGGGGTTCCGCCCGACCCCCCGTCCACCGCTGCACGTGGCCGGTGTCACCCCGCCATCGCCGCCTCGACGGGCGGCCGGGGCTGGGGATCGGGCGTGCCGCGTTTGCCGCTGCGGCGACCGTCGCCTATCGTCCCGATGTATCGACTCGATACATCGAGCCGAGTCATCAGGCGTCACGGCGAGCGGCGGGAGGAGGGCGGCGGTGGCACGACGCGGGACCGGGATGCTGGAGCTGGCCGTCCTCGGGCTCCTCCACGAGGGTCCCCTGCACGGCTACGAGCTGCGCAAGCGGCTCACCGCGGTGCTCGGCACCTTCCGGGCGCTCTCGTACGGCTCGCTCTACCCGGCGCTCAAGGACCTGCTGGCGCGCGGGTGGATCACCGAGGACGGGGCCGACGACGCCGCTCCGGCGCTCAGCGGCAAGCGAGCCAAGATCGTCTACAAGCTCACCGCCGTGGGCAAGGAGCGCTTCCAGGATCTGCGGGCCCAGGCCGGGCCCGACGCCTGGGACGACGAGGGCTTCGGCGTCCACTTCGCGTTCTTCTCCCGCACCGACGCGGCCGTGCGGCTGCGGATCCTCGAGGGCCGGCGCAGCCGGCTCGAGGAGCGGCTCGGTGGGGCGCGCTCGTCCCTGCAGCGCACCCGGGAGCGGCTCGACAGCTACACGCTCGAGCTGCAGCGGCACGGGCTCGAGTCGGTCGAGCGCGAGGTGCGCTGGCTCAACGAGCTGATCGCCAGCGAGACGAACGGCGGCGGGGCCGCCGCGGGCGGAGTCCCGCAGCAGGCCCTGCAGCAGCACGACCAGACCTCCAGCACCGGGGGCAGCGGCAAGCGCACCACCCAGAAGCAGGACGCGGCGGGCCACCCGCACCCGTCCGAGACCAGCGACAAGTAGGAGCAAGGAGCACCGGATGGGTTCCCTTCGCGTGGCCATCGTGGGCGTCGGCAACTGCGCCTCGTCCCTCGTCCAGGGCGTCGAGTACTACAAGGACGCCGACCCGCAGCAGCGGGTGCCGGGCCTGATGCACGTGCAGTTCGGCGACTACCACGTCCGCGACGTGCAGTTCGTCGCCGCGTTCGACGTCGACGCCAAGAAGGTCGGGCAGGACCTCTCCGACGCGATCAACGCGAGCGAGAACAACACCCTCAAGCTCTGCGACGTGCCGCCGACCGGCGTCACCGTGCAGCGCGGCCACACCCTCGACGGGCTCGGCAAGTACTACCGCGAGATGGTGACCGAGTCCGACGACGAGCCGGTCGACGTCGTCCAGGTTCTCAAGGACGAGCAGGTCGACGTCCTCGTCTGCTACCTGCCGGTCGGCTCGGAGGAGGCGGCCAAGTTCTACGCGCAGTGCGCGATCGACGCCAAGGTCGCCTTCGTCAACGCGCTCCCGGTCTTCATCGCCGGCACCAAGGAGTGGGCGGACAAGTTCACCGCCGCCGGTGTGCCGATCGTGGGCGACGACATCAAGTCGCAGGTCGGCGCCACCATCACCCACCGCGTGCTGGCCAAGCTGTTCGAGGACCGCGGCGTCACCGTCGACCGGACCTACCAGCTGAACGTCGGCGGCAACATGGACTTCATGAACATGCTCGAGCGCGAGCGCCTGGAGTCCAAGAAGATCTCGAAGACCCAGTCGGTCACCTCGCAGCTGCAGGGCGAGATGCCCAAGCGCAACGTGCACATCGGCCCGTCGGACTACGTCGCGTGGCTCGACGACCGCAAGTGGGCGTTCGTGCGCCTCGAGGGCCGCAACTTCGGCGACGTGCCGCTCTCGCTCGAGTACAAGCTCGAGGTCTGGGACTCGCCGAACTCGGCCGGCATCATCATCGACGCCATCCGCGCGGCCAAGATCGCCAAGGACCGCGGCATCGGCGGCCCGATCCTGTCCGCCTCCTCCTACTTCATGAAGTCGCCGCCGGAGCAGTACGACGACGCGACGTGCAAGGAGCTGGTGGAGAAGTTCATCAGGGGTGAGGTCGAGCGCTGAGCAAGCGGAGGTAGCGGCGTCGCGAAGCAGCCGCTGCCGGAGCGCGCGAGGTGGGCGGCCTCACCAGAAGGCACGGTGAGGTCGAGCGCTGAGCGCTCCACTCCCCGCGGAAGTTCCCTGGTTACCGCGACAGATCTGCCGCGGTAACCAGGGAAGGATCACGCCCACGTGATCGTTCCGAAGCGAACCGGCCCGAGGCCCGGTCCCCAGCACGGGGGCCGGGCCTCGGCCCGTGACGGGGGCCGTCCGCACGGCCCGTAGCCTGGCCGGGTGGGATTCGTCAGCGACCTGCGCGTCGTCGTGCGCGGTCGCGACTTCCGGCGGCTCTACGCCACCCGGCTCACCTCGCAGTTCTCCGACGGCGCCTTCCAGGTGGCGCTGGCCTCGCTGTTCTTCTTCTCGCCCGAGCGCCAGACCTCGGCGGCGGGGGTGGCCGGCGCGTTCGCGGTCACCCTGCTGCCCTACTCGCTGGTCGGCCCGTGGGCCGGGGTGCTGCTCGACCGCTGGCAACGCCGTCAGGTGCTGGTCTGGGCCAACGCGGTGCGCACCGCGCTGGTCGTCGTGGTGGCGGCGATGGTCGGCGTCGGACAGGTCGGGGCCTGGCTCTACGTCGTCGTGCTCGCCTGCCTGTCGGTGAACCGGTTCTTCCTCGCCGGCCTGTCGGCGGCGCTGCCGCACGTGGTGCCGCGGGACGAGCTGGTGATGGCCAACTCGGTGTCCACCACGAGCGGCACGATCAGCGCGCTGGTCGGCGGCGGGGTGGGCTACGGGCTCAAGCGGCTGCTCGGCGCGGGCGACGGCGGCGACGCCCGGCTGGCCCTGGTGGCCGCCGCGCTCTACCTGGTCGCGTCGGCGGTGGCGGCCACCATGGACCGCGACCTGCTCGGGCCCGACCTCGACGGACCCCGCCAGGACACCCGCGAGGCGCTGCGGCACGTGGCGAGCGGGCTGACCGACGGCGCGCGCCACGTCTGGCACCGCAGGTCCGCGGCGCACGCGCTGGCCGCCATCACCGCGCACCGGTTCGCCTACGGCATCTCGACCATCGCCGCGATCCTGCTCTACCGGAACCACTTCAACGACCCCGCCGACGTCGACGCCGGCCTCGCCGGGCTCGCGCTGGTGTTCGCCGCGTCCGGCGTCGGCTTCTTCGTGGCCGCCTTGGTGACCCCGCCGGCCACCCGCCGGCTGCGGACCGCGCCGTGGATCGTGATCTGCTTCGCCGGCGCCGGCGTCGTCGAGCTCGTCTACCTCGCCGCGCTGAACGAGGTGCTGGTCGTCGCCGGGGCCTTCGTCATCGGCGTCGCCGCGCAGGGCTCGAAGATCTGCGTGGACACGATCGTGCAGGAGAGCGTCGCCGACGCCTACCGCGGCCGGGTCTTCTCCTTCTACGACGTGCTGTTCAACATCTCCTTCGTCGGCGCCGCCGCGTTCGCCGCGCTGCTGCTGCCCTCCAGCGGGGCGTCGCGGCTGGTCTACGGCGTGGTCGCGGTGGTCTACTTGGGCACCGCGGCGGTCTACTCCCGCGCGAGCCGGCGGGTGCGCGTCGGGGCCTGAGGGCCCTCAGCCCTCCGCGGCCTCCGGCTGCTGCGCCCACCACTCGCGCAGCGCCGTCTCGGCCTCCTCGGCCGTCATCGGGCCGCGGTCCATCCGCAGCTCCATGAGGTGCTTGTAGGCGCGCCCCACCACCGGACCCGGCCGCAGGCCGAGCAGCGTCATGATCTCGTTGCCGTCCAGCGCCGGCCGCAGCGAGGCCAGCTCCTCCTCCTCGGCCAGGCGCGCGATGCGCTCCTCGAGGTGGTCGTAGGCGGCCGAGAGCGCCGCCGCCTTGCGGCGGTTGCGGGTGGTGCAGTCCGAGCGGGTCAGGGCGTGCAGCCGCGGCAGCAGGTCGCCGGCGTCGCGCACGTAGCGGCGCACCGCCGAGTCGGTCCACTCGCCGGTGCCGTAGCCGTGGAAGCGCAGGTGCAGCTCGACCAGCCGGGCGACGTCGGCCACCAGGTCCTTGGGGAAGCGCAGCTCGCGCAGCCGGGCCTCGGTGATCCGCGCCCCGACCACCTCGTGGTTGTGGAAGGACACGCCGCCGCCGGGCTGGAAGCGGCGGGTCTTGGGCTTGCCGACGTCGTGCAGCAGCGCGGCCAGCCGCAGCGTGAGGTCCGGGCCGCCATCAGGCAGGGCCGTCTCCAGGGCGACCGCCTGCTCGAGCACGGTGAGGGTGTGCTCGTAGACGTCCTTGTGGCGGTGGTGCTCGTCGATCTCCAGCTTGAGCTTGGGCAGCTCCGGGAGGACGTGGTCGGCCAGGCCGGTGTCGACGAGAAGGCGCAGGCCGCGCACCGGGTCCGGGGACAGCAGCAGCTTGGCCAGCTCGTCGCGCACCCGTTCGGCGGAGACGATGGTGATCCGCTCGGCCATCGCGGTCATCGCGGCCACCACCTCGGGGGCCACCTCGAAGCCGAGCTGGGCGGCGAACCGGGCCGCGCGCATCATCCGCAGCGGGTCGTCGGAGAAGGAGTCCTCCGGGGTCCCCGGCGTGCGCAGCACCTTGGCCGCGAGGTCGCGCAGGCCGCCGTGCGGGTCGACGAACTCGCGCTGCGGCAGGGCCACGGCCATCGCGTTGACCGTGAAGTCCCGCCGGAGAAGGTCCTCCTCCAGCGAGTCGCCGAACGTGACCGCCGGCTTGCGCGAGTCGCGCTCGTACGCCTCGGCGCGGTAGGTGGTCACCTCGACGGTGCAGCCCGCCTTGCGCCCGGCCACCGTCCCGAAGGCGATGCCGGTCTCCCAGTGCGCGTCGGCCCAGGGGGCCACCAGAGCGAGCACCTGATCGGGCCGGGCGTCGGTGGTGAAGTCCAGGTCCTGGCCGAGCCGCCCCAGCACCGCGTCGCGCACGGAGCCGCCCACCAGCGCCAGCGCGTGCCCGGCCGCCGCGAACCGCCGCGCGAGGTCGTCGGCCACCGGCGAGACGTCGAACGTCGGCAGGGCCGACGGCGCAGGCGGCTGGGAGGGCGACTGGGCCGCCGTCGGGGAGGTCTCCGGCGTCGTGGGCACGGGAGCCAAGCCTACGGGGCGCCGCAGCGCCCGCCCCGGGTCGCGGAGCGGGGTCGCGGAGCGGGGTCGCGGAGCCGGCTCGACAGGGGGCCTCCCCGACGCGACGACCCCCCGCCCGGCAGCCCCGTCGCCGCGCGGGCCGTGGTTACGATCGCCAGGTGACCCGCCCCACGCCTGCGCCCACGCCAGGGCGCCGGCCCCGGCGCCGGTGGCTGACGCGGGTGGAGGAGACCAGCGCCGGCGGGCTCGTCGTGGACCTGACCGCGCCCACCCCCCGGGCGGCGCTCATCGGCCGGGTGGACCGGCGGGGCCGGATGCTGTGGTCGCTGCCCAAGGGGCACGTCGAGGCCGGCGAGACCGCCGAGATGGCCGCGGTCCGCGAGGTCCGCGAGGAGACCGGGATCAGCGGGCAGGTCGTCGCCCCCCTGGGCACCATCGACTTCTGGTTCGTGGCCGAGGACCGGCGCGTGCACAAGACCGTGCACCACTACCTCCTCACCGCCACCGGCGGCGAGCTGTCCGACGCCGACGTCGAGGTGGCCGCGGTGGCCTGGGTGCCGCTGCCGGAGGTGCGCGCCCGGCTGGCCTACGCCGGCGAGCGGCGGCTCATCGACACCGCCGCCGCGCTCCTCGCGGACAGCGCGTGACCTTCGCGCACCCCACCACGCTCGCGGCCCGACCGCCGACGGCCCGCGGGCCCGCCGGCCGGCCGCACACGCTCCGTGCGCTGCTCGGCCTCCTCGTGGTGCTCGGCGCGCTCGTGCCGGCGCTGCTCGTCTCGCCCGGCGCAGCCGCCGACGTCGCCGGAGGCACAGGAACAGGGACAGTCGCCGGAGGAACAGGCGCACAGGCGGTCGGCAGCCAGGCCGACCTCCCGCTGCAGGTGGTGCTCGACGGCCTCACCCCGGCCGTCCCCCGCCCCAAGGGCCAGCTCACGGTCACCGGGCACCTGGTGAACGCCGGCAACGCCACCGTGAAGGGCGTGTCGGTCCGGCTGCGGCTGAGCCGGGTCAAGGTGGTCAGCCGCGGCGACCTCGCCGCGCTCGCGGCCGGCCAGTCGGTCCGCGACGGCAGCCCGATCGCCGCGCCGGGCGCCTCCGCCGACGTCGGCGACCTGGTGCCCGGGGCGAGCGCGCCGTTCACGCTCACCGCGGCCCTGGACGACCTGCGGCTCGGCAGCCTCGGGGTCTTCCCGCTCACCGTGGAGGCCCGGGGGGTGCGGGCGGGCGGGCAGGAGGGCGGCTACCTGCGCCGCCTCGGCGTCACCCGCACCTTCCTGCCCTGGGCACCCGACCCGCTCGAGGCGGTGCCCACGCAGCTGGCCTGGGTGTGGCCGCTCGCCGACGTGCCGCACCGGCGCGTCGACGGGGTCTTCGCCGACGACGAGCTGGCGACCTCCCTCGCGCCGGGCGGTCGTCTGGAGGGGCTCGTGCAGGCGGCGACCGGACGGCCGGTCACCTGGCTCGTCGACCCGATGCTGCTCGACGACGCCCGCGCCATGAGCCAGGGCTACCGGGTGGCGGCCGGGGCTGGCGCGGGTGGGACCGGCTCGGGCGGCACGGATGGGACCGGCTCGGATGGGACCGGCTCGGGTGGGGCGGCGGAGCAGAAGGCACCCGAGGAGGGCACCGGCGGCACCGCGGCCCGCGCCTTCCTCTCGGACCTGGTGGCGGCCACCGGCACCGCCGACGTCGTCGCGCTGCCCTTCGCCGACCCCGACGTCCGCGCGCTGCTGGCGGCCGGGCAGACCTCCGTGCTCCCGGCCGCGGCCGAGCGCGGGCAGGCGACCGCCACCGACGTCCTGGGCCGCCCGGTGACCACCGCGGTGGCCGCTCCCCCCGGCGGGTTCGCCACCGCCGGCGAGCTCGGCGCCCTGCGGGCGGCCGGGTCCAGCGCCGTGCTGCTCGACGCGCGGGCCCTGCCCGCACGCGGCGACGGCACCGCCACCGGCCGGGCCACCCTCACCGTGGCCGGCGCGCAGGAACCGGTGGCCCTGTGGGACGACACGCTCACCCGGCTGGCCTCGGCGACCCCCTCGGGACCCGGCAGCGAGCTGCTGGACCGCCAGCGCTTCCTCGCCGAGACCGAGATGGTCACCGCGGAGAGCCCGGGCGTGCAGCGGACCGTCGTCATCGCGCCGCCGCACGACTGGCAGGTCGACCCGCAGCAGGCCGCCCGGCTGCTGGCGCTCACCGCGTCCGCCCCGTGGCTGAAGCTGGTCACGCTGTCCGAGGCGCTCGCGGTGCCACCGCCCGACGCCGACCACGGGCCCCTGGTCACGGGCCCGCCTGCGGATGAGGCGTCCACCGGTGCCGCCGGCCCGCTCCCGACCGACTACGTCGACGCCGTCGGGACCACGGTGGCGCGGGGGCAGAGCGCGGCGGCGGTGCTCCGGGACCCCGCCCCGGTCCGCACGAGCTACCAGGTGCAGGGAGAGCGGATGGTCTCCGCCTCGCTGCGCACCGACCTGGCCCGGGGGCGGGCGCTGCTGGACCAGACCCGCGCCGCCCTGTCGGCCCGGATCGGGGCCGTGCGCATCCTGCCCGCGAGCGCGACCCTCGGGTCCAGTGCGGCGGACATCCCGGTCACGGTCGTCAACGACCTCGACCAGACGGTCACCGTGAAGGTCGTCTTCTCCTCGGCGTCGCCGCGGCTCTCGGTGCGGGCGCCGGACCCGGTGGAGGTGGCCCCCGGCAGCAAGGCGCGGGTGCTCGTGCCGGTCACCGCCCGGGCCAACGGCGTCGTCGACGTCAGCGCGCGCCTGCTGACCCCGGCCGGCGACCCGCTCGGCGAGCCGGTGGCGGTGCGCGTCCGGATCGCGCAGTACGGCCTGGCCGGCGTGCTCGTCACGGCCGGGGCCGCCCTCCTGCTCTTCCTCGGGGCCGGCCACAACATCTACCGCCGGGTGCGCCGTCGCGGCCGGTCCGACGAGCCCGCAGCCGGCGGGGCGGCCGCTGCCGAGGGGGCCGCCCCGGCGGACGCTCCGGCGCACGGCTCCGACGTCCCGGACGGCAGCGACAGGAACGGCAGCGACCGGACCGGCTCGGGCGCGACCGGCTCGGGCAAGACCGGCTCGGACGGGGCGGCGGCACCGGACGGGACGAGCGCGTCGCCCCCGCTGCCCGAGCCGCGCTGAACCGGGCTGCGCCGCGGAGGGTTGCGCCGGCGCGTGCGGTGAGAGGCTGTGAGGCGTGGAGGAGCGCACCGGCACCCCGACCGACCTCGCCGAGGACTCCCCCGTGACCTCGCCGCGGCAGCCCGGGCCGGACCCGGCCGGGGACCCGGGGCCGGACGCGAGCCAGGAGCCCAGCTCCGGGGGCGAGGCCGCAGACGAAGCCGGGGTCCCGGCGCCGGCACCCGGTCCCGAGGGCACCCGCCTGCTGCGCTCGAGCACGCTCATGGCCGCCGGCACCGTGGCGTCCCGGCTGCTGGGGTTCGTCCGCAGCATCGTGCTGGTGGCCGCCATCGGCACCGCGCTGCTCGGCTCCACCTACACCGTGGCCAACACGGTCCCCAACACGATCTACATCCTGCTGGCCGGCGGCGTGCTCAACACCGTCTTCGTGCCGCAGCTGGTGCGGGCGATGAAGGAGCGCTCGGACGGCGGCGAGGAGTACGCGCACCGGCTGCTCACGGTCTGCTTCACCGGCCTGGCGGCGATCACCGTGGTGGCCACCCTGGCGGCACCGGTGGTGGTCCGGCTCTACGCCAGCTCCTCCTGGGGCGGCCGCGAGCTGGAGGTGGCCACCCTCTTCGCCTACTGGTGCCTGCCGCAGATCCTCTTCTACGGCGTCTACACCGTGCTCGGCCAGGTGCTCAACGCCCGGGGCAGCTTCGGGCCGATGATGTGGGCGCCGGTGCTCAACAACATCGTCGTCATCGCGGTGTGCGGCGTGTTCATCGCCCTCGGCAGGACCACCGACACCGCCAGCATCAGCACCGCGCAGATCACGCTGCTCGGCGTGGGCACCACGCTGGGGGTGGTCGCGCAGGCCCTGGTGCTGGTGCCGGTCGTGCGGCGGACCGGCTACCGCTACCGCCCCCGGTTCGACTGGCGCGGATGGGGCCTGGGCCGGGCCGGCGGGCTGGCCGGGTGGACCCTCGCGTTCGTCGCGGTGAACCAGCTCGGCTACCTCGTCATCAGCCGGGTCCTCACCGGCGTCGACCAGCGGGCCGCCGAGGCCGGCCTGCACGTCGGCGTCGGGCTGAACGCCTACACCAACGCCTTCCTCGTCTTCCAGCTCCCGCACGCGGTCGTCACCGTCTCGGTCGTCACCGCGATGCTGCCGCGGATGAGCGCCGCCTTCACCGAGGGGCGCCTGGGCGCGGTGCGCGACGACCTCTCCCAGGGGCTGCGCCTGGTCGCCGTCGTGGTGGTACCGGCCGCCGTGGCCTTCCTCGTGCTCGGCCCGGAGATCGGCACCGTGCTCTACGGCAGCGCCGCCGGGGGCGCCGGGTCCGGCCGGGCCATCGGCGAGATCCTCGCCGGGTTCGGGCTCGCGCTGGTCCCGTTCAGCGCGCAGTACCTCCTGCTGCGTGGCTTCTACGCGCAGGACGACACCCGCACCCCGTTCCTCGTGGCCTGCGTCATCAACGTCGTCAACGTGGCCGGGTCGCTGCTCGCGGCCGCGGTGCTGCCCCTCACCGAGGTCGCCACCGGACTCGGCGTCGTCTACGGGCTCGCCTACGCCGTCGGATGGGTGCTGTCGCTGGTGCTGCTGCGCCGCCGGCTCAGCGCCGACCGGGCCGAGGCGCTGGCCGGCGAGCCGGTGCTCGACGACGGCCGCTCGCTGCGCCTGGTCGTCCGGGTCACCCTCGCCGCGTCGCTGGCCGGTCTCGCGGCGGTGGTGGTGGTCGGCGTGCTCGAGCGGCTGATCGGCACCGGCGTCGGTGCCGCCCTGGTCACCCTCGTCGTCGCCGGGGCGGTGCTCGCCGTCGGCTACCTCGCCCTGGCCACCCGCATGCGCGTGGAGGAGCTGGCCTCGCTGCTCGCCCCGGTGCGGTCGCGCCTGCCCGGTCGGCTGGGCGGCCCAATAGCCGCGCCGGCCACGGAGCATACAGACCAGGACCGACCCGGTCCGCCCCACAA
>JBQCIO010000223.1:0-7123 GCA_051953655.1 Motilibacteraceae bacterium | reverse complement strand
GGGCATGATGCCGCAGCGTCCGGCGGCGCGTCCCGGCCCCGGCGGCGGTCGTCCCGGCCCCGGCGGTCGCGCCGGTGCGCCCGGTCGTCCCGGTGCCGGCGGCCGTCCCGGCGGCGGCGGCTTCGGCGGTCGTCCCGGCGGCGCCGCTGGTGGTGGCGGCGGCGGCTTCGCCGGCCGTCCCGGTGGCGGTGGCGGCGGTGGTCCGCGCGGACGGGGTGGCACGGCGGGGGCCTTCGGGCGTCCGGGCGGTGGCCGTCCGGTCCGTGGGCGCAAGTCCAAGAAGCAGCGTCGTCAAGAGTTCGACAACATGGCGGCGCCGAGCATCGGCGGCGTCAACGTCCCCCGCGGCGACGGCGAGACCCTGGTCCGCCTGCCCCGCGGCGCGTCGCTGACCGACTTCGCCGAGCGGATCGGCGCGAACCCGGCCTCGCTGGTCACCGCGCTGTTCCACCTCGGTGAGATGGCCACGGCCACGCAGTCGCTGGACGAGGACACCTTCGCGCTGCTCGGCGAGGAGCTCGGCTACCGCATCCAGGTGGTCAGCCCCGAGGACGAGGACCGCGAGCTGCTCGAGTCCTTCGACATCGACCTGGCCGCCGAGCTCGAGGCCGAGGGCGAGGACGTCCTCGAGGCGCGTCCGCCGGTGGTCACCGTGATGGGTCACGTCGACCACGGAAAGACCCGCCTGCTCGACGCGATCCGCAACGCGGACGTGGCGGCGGGCGAGGCCGGCGGCATCACCCAGCACATCGGTGCCTACCAGGTCCACCACGAGCACGAGGGCGTCGACCGCGCGATCACCTTCATCGACACCCCTGGTCACGAGGCGTTCACGGCCATGCGTGCCCGTGGTGCCAAGGTGACCGACATCGCGATCCTCGTCGTGGCGGCCGACGACGGCGTCATGCCGCAGACCATCGAGGCGCTCAACCACGCCCAGGCTGCGGACGTGCCGATCGTCGTGGCGGTCAACAAGATCGACAAGGAGGGGGCCAACCCCGCCAAGATCCGCCAGCAGCTCACCGAGTACAACCTGGTGGCCGAGGAGTACGGCGGCGAGACGATGTTCGTCGACGTCTCCGCGCTCAGCGGCCAGGGCGTGGACGACCTGCTCGAGGCCGTCCTGCTCACCGCCGACGCCGCGCTGGCGCTGGTGGCCAACCCGGACAAGGACGCGCGCGGTGTGGCCATCGAGGCCCACCTCGACCGTGGTCGCGGTCCGGTGGCCACGGTGCTGGTCCAGTCCGGCACGCTGCACGTCGGCGACGCGATCGTGGCCGGCACCGGCTTCGGCCGCGTGCGCGCCATGCTCGACGAGCACGGCGAGCCGCTGCAGGAGGCGGGTCCGTCCCGCCCGGTCCAGGTGCTCGGCCTGACCTCGGTGCCCGGCGCGGGCGACAAGTTCCTCGTCGCCCCAGTCGACCGCACCGCGCGCCAGATCGCGGAGAAGGGGGTGGCGGCCTAGCGCTACGCGCAGCTGGCGCGCACCCGCAAGCGGATCAGCCTCGAGGACTTCACCAAGGCCCTGGAGCAGGGCAAGGTCGAGAACCTCAACCTCATCCTCAAGGGCGACGTGGCCGGTTCGGTCGAAGCCCTCGAGGACGCCCTGCTCAAGATCGACGTGGGCGACGAGGTGGCGCTGCGGATCATCGACCGCGGCGTCGGCGCGATCACCGAGAACAACGTCAACCTGGCGGTGGCCTCGGACGCGATCATCCTCGGCTTCAACGTGCGGCCCGAGGGCAAGGCCCGCGACCTCGCCGAGCGCGAGGGCGTGGACATCCGCTACTACTCGGTGATCTACGCGGCCATCGAGGACATCGAGAACGCGCTCAAGGGCATGCTCAAGCCCGAGTACGAGGAGGTCCAGCTCGGGACCGCCGAGATCCGCGCGGTCTTCCGGTCCTCGAAGGTCGGCAACATCGCCGGATGTCTCATCCGCAGCGGGACCATCCGCCGCAACAGCTCGGCCCGGCTGGTCCGGGACGGCGCGGTGGTGGGCGAGAACCTGCGGATCGACTCGCTGCGGCGCGAGAAGGACGACGTCACCGAGGTCCGCGAAGGGTTCGAGTGCGGTATCAGCCTCGGCTCCTTCAACGACATCAAGGAAGGCGACGTCATCGAGACCTTCGAGCTGCGCGAGAAGCCGCGCGCCTAGCGCGCCCCGTCCGCCCCGGTCCGGCGCCTGCCCAGGTGCCGGACCGGGGCGGGCGGCTCGTCGCGTCGGAGCCGGCGGGGAGGGTCAGTCGATGTTCACCGGGACGCTCGCCCTGGACCTGCTCCTCGGCGACGTGCGCAGCCTGAAGCAGAAGCGGTCGCTCGTGCGCCCGGTCCTGGCCGAGCTGCGGCGGGTCCACGCCGTGGCGGCCGCGGAGGCCGGCCACCTCGACCTGCACCGGCGGGCGCTGCTCGGCGTCGCCGTCGTGGCACCGGACCGCGCGCACTGCGTCGACGTCCTCGACGCGTGCGAGCGGCTGGTGGCCGCCCGGCCCGAGCTCGAGCTGCTCAGCGCCCACCGTCAGTACGTCAGCGGCAGCGACGAGATCGACGACGTCGGCCTCGCCGAGCAGCCGTAGCTCACATCCCCCGCCCCGATAGGACGACCCGCCATGGCCGACGCCGCCCGCGCCCGCAAGCTCGCCGACCGCATCCGCGTCATCGTCGCCGAGATGCTCGAGACCCGGGTCAAGGACCCGCGCCTGGGCTTCATCACCATCACCGACGTCCGGGTCACCGGCGACCTGCAGCAGGCCACCGTCTTCTACACCGTCTACGGCGACGAGGCGGCGCGCACCGACACCGCTGCGGCGCTGGAGTCGGCCAAGGGCGTGCTCCGGTCGGAGGTGGGCCGGCAGACCGGCGTCCGGCACACCCCGAGCCTGGCCTTCGTGGCCGACGCCATCCCGGAGACCGCCCAGCACATCGAGGACCTGCTGCGTCAGGCCGCGGCCTCCGACGCCGAGGTCGCCCGGGCGGCCTCGGGCGCCGCGTACGCCGGCGAGGCCGACCCGTACCGGGCGCCGCGCCTCGAGGACGAGGAGGACGGCGAGGACGGCGACGTCGATCTCTCCGACAGCGCCTTCTCCGACAGCCGGTCGGACAAGGGGCTGGCCGACGACGACGCCACCCGCGCATGAGCCCTGCTGCGCACCGTGACGCCGAGGCGTCGGTGGCGGAGGAGGACTGGTCCGCGCTCGTCGCGGCGCTGCGCGGGGCTCCCTCGCCGGTGCTGGTGGCGCACGTCGCCCCCGACGGCGACGCACTGGGCAGCGCCCTCGGCGTGGCGCTGGCCCTGCGATCGCTGGGCTCGGCCCCGCGGGTGACCTTCGGCGAGACCCCGGCGCTCACCCCGCGGGCGCTGCGGTTCCTGCCCGGTCAGGAGCTCCTCGTCGACCCGGGCACCGTGGAGTCCGCGCCGGAGGTCGTCGTCGCCTTCGACACCAGCTCGGCCGCCCGCCTGGGCGAGCTGGCCGACCGCTTCGCCGCCTCCCCGGCCTCGTTCGCGGTCGACCACCACGCCTCCTACACCGGCTTCGCCGGCACCGGCCTGGTCGACGTCGCCGCGCCGGCCACCGCCGTGCTCGCGCTGGAGCTGGTGGACCGGCTCGGCGCGGAGCTGACCGCCGAGGTCGCCACCTGCCTCTACACCGGGCTGACCACCGACACCGGGTCCTTCCGCTACGCCGGCACCACCCCCACCACCCACGCCGTGGCCGCGCGCCTGCTGGCCACCGGCATCCGGCACGACGAGATCGCCCGCGCGGTCTGGGACACCACCCCGTTCGGCTACCTCCCGGTGCTCGGCGCCGCGCTGTCCCGCGCCGTGCTCGAGCCGGCCGCAGCCGGCGGGCTGGGGCTGGTGTGGACGTGCGTGCCGGCCGCCGAGCGTGCTGCGCACGGGGTTGAGCTGGACACCGTGGAGGGGGTCGTCGACGTCGTGCGCCGCGCCGAGGAGGCCGAGGTCGCCTGCGTGCTCAAGCAGGAGGACCCGGGCCCGGGCGGCGAGCCGGGTCGGTGGCGCGTCTCGCTGCGGTCCAAGGGGGCCGTCGACGTCTCGCGGGTGGCGGTCGCCCTGGGCGGAGGCGGGCACCGGTACGCGGCGGGGTTCGAGGCGGCGGGCGAGCCGGCCGACATCGTGCGGGCGGTCCTGGACCGGCTGGCGGCCGGCGCTTCCCAGGGCGTCCCGGCGGCCGAGGGCGTCGCGTGAGCCGTCGCGGGTCGCACCCCGAGGGAGCCCCCGAGGGGCTGGTCGTGATCGACAAGGCCGAGGGGCCGAGCAGCCACGACGTCGTGGCCCGGGTGCGGCGGATGGCCGGCACCCGGCGGGTCGGGCACGCCGGCACGCTGGACCCGATGGCCACCGGCGTGCTGGTGCTCGGGCTGGGCCGGGGCACCAAGCTGCTCGGCCACCTCGCCCTCACCGAGAAGGCCTACGAGGCCACCGTCCGGCTCGGCGCCGAGACGACCACCGACGACGCCCAGGGCGAGCTGGTGGCCAGCGCCGACGCCTCCGGCGTCGTCGAGGAGTCGCTGCTCGCGGCGATGGCGGGGCTCTCCGGCGACATCGACCAGGTGCCCTCCTCGGTCAGCGCGATCAAGGTCGACGGCAAGCGGGCCTACGCGCTGGCCCGGGCCGGCGAGCAGGTGGAGCTGGCCCCGCGCCGGGTCACCGTGTCGCGCTTCGCCGTGCTGGCCGTCCGCCCGGTGGCGGCCGATCCCGCCACCGGCGCGCCGGCGATGCTCGACGTCGACGTCGAGGTGGAGTGCTCCAGCGGCACCTTCGTGCGCGCGCTGGCCCGCGACCTCGGCGCGGCCCTCGGCGTCGGCGGCCACCTCACCGCGCTGCGGCGCACCCGGGTCGGCCCCTACGGCCTGGACCTCGCGCGCACCCTCGAGCAGCTCGAGGAGCACCTCGACGTCGTGCCCCTCGCGCCGGCCGCCGCGGCCGCCTTCCCGCGCCGCGACGTCGACGCCGACGCCGCCCGCGTGCTCAGCCACGGCGGCCGCCTCCCCGCGCTCGGCCAGGGCCCCGGCCCGGTGGCCGTGTTCGCCCCGGACGGCGCCCTGCTGGCCCTGGTCGAGGAGTCCCGCGGCGCGGCCCGCCCGCTCGTCGTGCTCACCCCCGACTGGCGCCCGGCCTGAGCGCTCGACGGCAGCCGGACCAGGGCCGCACCGCTTCGGAACGAGTGGGGCCGCCGCCGGTAGTCTCCGCGGCGTGACCCAGCAGACGTCCGAGCCGCCCGCCGCGAGCGCGACCTCCGCCGTCGTCCCCCTTGCAGACGCCCGCGAGCGGGCCGCCGCCCTCGACGCCGCCGACCCGCTGGCCCACGTCCGCGGGCGCTTCGCCCTCCCGCCGGGCCTGGTCTACCTCGACGGCAACAGCCTGGGCGCGCTGCCCGCGCACGTGCCGGCCGCCGTCGACGACGTCGTCCGCCGGCAGTGGGGCCAGGACCTGATCACCTCGTGGAACAGGAACGACTGGTGGGGCGCCCCTGAGCGGGCGGGGGAGAAGGTGGCCCGGCTGGTCGGCGCCGAGCCCGGCAGCGTCGTGGTCACCGACTCCACCACCGTCGACCTGTTCAAGGTGGTCGTCTCCGCGGCCCGGCTGCGCCGCGGCCGGGACGTGCTCGTCGTGGAGCCCGGCGCGTTCCCCACCGACCAGTACGTCGTCGACGCCGTGGCCGAGCTGACCGGCCTCACCTCGCGCCGGGTCGCCGCGCACGACCTGGTCACGGCCCTCAGCGACGGCACGGACGACCTCGCCGGCCGGGTCGCCGTGGTCGTGCTCAGCCTCGTCGACTACCGCACCGGCGAGCTGCTCGACCTGCCGGCGCTCACCGCCGCTGTCCACGACGCCGGCGGCCTGGTCGTCTGGGACCTCAGCCACGCCGCCGGCGCGGTGCCGGTGGGCCTGGCCGAGCACGAGGCCGACTTCGCCGTCGGCTGCGGCTACAAGTACCTCAACGGCGGCCCCGGCGCCCCCGCCTACGTCTATGCCGCCCCGCGCCACCAGGCCGGGTCCGGCAGCCCGCTGGCCGGCTGGCACGGCCACGCCCGCCCGTTCGCGATGGAGGGCGCCTACGCCCCGGCGGAGGGCATCTCCCGGTTCCGCGACGGCACCCCGCCGCTGCTGTCGATGCTCGCCCTCGAGTCCGCGCTGGAGGTCTTCGCCGACCTGTCCGTCGAGCAGGTCCGCGCCCGCAGCCTCTCGCTGACCTCGTGGCTGGTCGAGCTCGCCGACGCCCACCTGCCCGAGCTCGACGTCGTCACCCCGCGCGATCCCGCCCGCCGCGGCAGCCAGGTGAGCCTGCGCCACCCCGACGCCTACGCCGTGGTGCAGGCGCTCATCGCCCGCGGCGTCGTCGGCGACTTCCGCGAGCCCGACATCGTGCGCCTCGGTCTGGCCCCGCTCTACGTCACCCACGCCGACGTCGTCACCGCGGTGGAGCACCTGCGGGCCGTCCTGGACGCCGGCGAGCACCGCGACGAGCGGTACGCGCTGCGCAGCCGGGTCACCTGACGCCGTAGGCTCCGGACCGTGCTGCGGTGGACCGGACTGGACCAGGTGCCCCCCGGGTTCGGCCCGTCGGTGGTGAGCGTCGGCGTCTTCGACGGCGTCCACCGGGGCCACCAGGCGGTGGTGTCGGCCGCCGTGGCCCGGGCCCGCGAGCTCGGCGCCCGCGCCGTCGTGGTCACCTTCCAGCCCAACCCGCTGGCGGTGCTGCGCCCCGAGCTCGCCCCGCCGGTGCTCAGCACGCTGGAGCACCGGGTGGCGCTGCTCGAGCGGCTCGACGTCGACGCCGTCCTGGTGCTGCCCTTCACCGCCGAGCTGGCCGCGCAGAGCCCCGAGGACTTCGTGACCGAGGTCCTCCTGGGCGCGCTGGGCGCGAAGGCCGTGGTCGTGGGGGAGAACTTCCGCTTCGGCCACCGCGCGGCCGGCGATGTTGCGCTGCTGGAGCGGATGGGCGCCGAGCACGGCGTCGAGGTCGACGGCTTCGCCCTCACCGGGGAGGGGGAGGCCACCTGGTCCTCCACCTTCGTGCGCTCACGGCTGGCCGAGGGCGATGTGGAGGGGGCCGCGCACGTGCTCGGCCGCCCGCACCGGCTCGAGGGGCCGGTGGTC
>JBQCIO010000222.1:0-6341 GCA_051953655.1 Motilibacteraceae bacterium | reverse complement strand
GTGTACTCCATGTACATGTTGTTCTCGCACACGAAGACGACGGGCAGCTTGTACACGGCCGCGTAGTTGAGGGCCTCGTGGAAGGCGCCGATGTTGGTCGTGCCGTCACCGAAGAAGCAGACGGCGACCTGGCCCGACCCGCGGTACTGCGCCGACCACGCCGCGCCGTTGGCGATGGTCAGGTGCGCACCGATGATGGCGTAGGAACCCATCATCCCGTGCTCGACGCTGGTCAGGTGCATCGAGCCGCCCTTGCCGCCCATGAGGCCGTTGGCGCGGCCGAGCAGCTCGGCGAGCACCGGCGTCATCGGAACCCCGCGGGCGAGCGTGTGAGCGTGGCCGCGGTAGGTGGCGAAGGTGTAGTCGTCCTTGCGCATCGCCGCGCCGAAGCCGGCCGAGATCGCCTCCATGCCCAGGGACAGGTGGCTCGTGCCCTTGACCAGCTGGCGCATGAAGAGGTCGTAGGCCCGCTTCTCGAACTGCCGCATCTCCTGCAGCTTGCGGTAGATGCCCAGGCGGACCTCGAGGTCGATCGGCGCGCCGTCGTGGCGGGTCTGATCCTCCGGCGGGAGGACGACCGGGTGGTCGCCGTAGGGGTGCGCGTCCAGGGGGAGCTTCATGCCACGTCCTCCCCCGTCGCGGGAGCCGCCACGGAGACGGCCGCGGCGCTGCGGCCGCGGTTGTTCACGTGCGACTGGCTGTCCCGCTCGGCCGGCAGCGGGCCGTTCACGGTGAAGTAGCGCTTGCCCGCCACGAGGAGGTCCTCGGCCGGGAACTTGGTGATGACCTCCGCGCCGTCCGCGGTGACCACGATCTCCTCCTCGATGCGGGCCGCGCCCCAGCCGTCGGCGGCCGGCCAGTAGGTCTCCAGGGCGAAGACCATGCCCTCCTCGAGCACCTCCGGGTGCTCCAGCGAGGTGAGCCGGCTGAAGATGGGCCGCTCCCAGATGCTCAGGCCGACGCCGTGCCCGTACTGCAGCGCGAACGCGGCCTCCTCGTCGGCGAAGCCGAACTCCTGGGCGGTGGGCCAGACGCTCACGATGTCCGCGGTGGTGGCACCGGGCTTGACCAGCTCGATCGCCTGGTCCATGTACTCCCGGCAGATCGTGTAGGCGTCGCGCTGCGCGGGCGAGGCGCTGCCCACCGCGAAGGTGCGGTAGTAGCAGGTCCGGTAGCCGTTGTAGCTGTGCAGGATGTCGAAGAAGGCCGGGTCACCTGGCCGCAGCAGGCGGTCGGAGAACACGTGCGGGTGCGGGGAGCAGCGCTCGCCGGAGATCGCGTTGACGCCCTCGACGTGCTCCGACCCGAGGTCGTAGAGCACCTTGCTGACCAGGCCGACGCACTCGTTCTCTCGCACGCCCGGGCGCAGGAACTCGTAGAGCTGCTCGTAGGCCGCGTCGACCATCGACGCCGCCTGGGTGAGCAGGCCGATCTCGTCACGGGTCTTGATGCGCCGCGCGGACAGGAACACCTGCTGGCCGTCGGCGACCGGGATGCCCTTGTCCTGGAGGGCGAACATGACCGGCGGCTCGATGATGTCGACGCCGATGGGCTGACCGAGCAGCCCGTGGTCGGCGAGCACCTCGTAGACCTTCTGCGCCACGTCCTGCGCCCGTCCGGCGCCGGGGGCGATCGCGCCGCGCAGGGTCGAGATCCCGGCCCGGGAGCCGTAGTGCTCGTCCTCGCGGTCGTGCGCGTCGTCGAGCCAGGGCGCGTAGAGCTGGTGGTGCTTCGCCGCCGAGCCGAAGTCCCACAGCACCGGCTCGCCGCCGCGCGGCAGCAGCGCGAAGCGGATCATCTTGTCCATCGCCCACGTGCCGATGTGGGTCGAGGTCATGTAGCGGATGTTGTGGAAGTCGAAGGTGAGCAGAGCCGCCAGGTCGCTCTTCTCGAGCTCGGCCTTGAGCCGGTCCAGCCGCTCACGGCGGAGGCGCGGCAGGTCGAGCCGGTCCTCCCAGTCGACCCCACTGACGCCGTAGGTGGGGGAAGCCATCGGATCCTCCTGATCGTGGCCGGTCAGCCGAGCTTGGGCTCGACGTCGGCGCGGCTGGGGCGGGTCTGCAGGTAGGCGGCGGCGGCCGCCTCACGCTGGTCCTTGAGGTAGTACGCGATCTCCACCAGCTCGAGGGCGAGACCGTCCGGGTCGCTGAAGTACACCCACCGCCAGCCGGCGAGGGGCCCTTCGTCGACCACGTTGACGTCCGAGTAGAACTGCACGCCCTTGGCCTCGAGCTCGGCCTTCTTGGCGTGCACGTCGGGAACCTTGAAGCACACGTGGGCGGCGCCCAGGTGGTTGTTGGGGACCGGCGCGACGCTGTCGGCCGGCCGGTTGGCGTACTCGATGAGCTCGAGCGTGGAGTGCTCGCCCACCCACAGCGACACCTGGCGGAGCTTGGCGCCGGGGACACCGACGCCCTTGGCCAGGTCCGGTCCCTCGAACCAGGGCGTGGGCTCGTTGGCGAAGGGCAGCCCGAGCAGGTCGTGGTAGAACCAGATCGACCGGTCCAGGTCGCGGACCACCAGTCCGACGTGGTGGATGGCCTGCAGCGTCATGGGTCTCTCCTTCTCGCCGTCAGGCCGACAGGGTCGGGGCGGACGCGGTCGGGGAGACGAGCACCTTGAGCTGGTCGCCGGTGGGGTTCACCAGCACGTCGAACCCCTGGGGGACGACGTCCTCCAGCCCGATCTGCGCGGTGACGGCCTTGCTCACCGGGTACTTGCCGGCGGCGATGAGGCGGATGATCCGCGGCCAGTCGGTGATGAGGTAGCACCAGCTGCCGACGTAGCTGATGTCCTTCTCGGACAGCCGCATCGCGTCGATGGTGGCCGGCTTGGTGTGCAGGCCGGTCTGCACGATGGAGCCCCGGGTGCGCACGCTGTTCATCGCCGTGGTGAGCCCGGGAGTGGTGCCCGAGCACTCGGCGACGACGTCGACGCCCTCGCCGCGGGTCAGGTCGCCGATGAAGTCGGCGAAGGAGCCGTCGGTGGGGTCGACGACCGGGCCGATGTCCATGGCCCGGGCCAGCGCAGCCCGGTTGGGGTTGGGCTCCGCGATGACCACGGTGGCGGCGCCGAGGGCGTCCGCGTACATCGCCGAGAGCACCCCGATCGGCCCGGCGCCGGTGACCAGCACGACGTCACCGCCGCGGACGCCGACGCGGTCGATCCCGTAGGCGGCCACGCTCGCCGGCTCGACGACCGCGCCCTCGACGTCGGACACGGCGTCGGGGAGCACCGCGACCTGGTACTCCTTGAGCACCGCGAACTGGGCCAGTCCGCCCGTCTCCGCGGACAGCCCGGTGCAGGCGAAGCGGACGCACAGGTGGCCCAGGCCCTCGCGGCAGAATCGGCAGCGGCCGCAGACGATGGCGGGCATGATCGCGACCCGGTCGCCCACGGCGACGTCGGAGACCTCCGGCCCGACCTCGACCACGCGCGCCGAGAACTCGTGGCCCAGCGTCTGCGGCAGCGTGACCCCGGTGAGCGGGTGCGGCGTCACCGGCGTGACGATCGGTCCGACGGAGTACTCGTGCAGGTCGGTGCCGCAGATCCCGCACCAGAGCACCTCGACGAGGACCTCGTCGGCCGCCTTGATCTTGGGTACCTCGACGTCCTCGATGCGGATGTCGGACTTGCCGTGGAAGCGTGCTGCGCGCACTGCGTCCTCCAGACGATGGGTCGAGCAGGGGGCTGTCGGATGAGGGTCAGCGGGCTGCGCGCAGTCCGCGCACCTGGCTGTAGATCACGGCGGCGGCCACGATGAGGGCGCCCTGGAAGAAGTACTGCCAGGTCTGGGTGAGGTTGAGGAAGACCGTGGCGTTGAGGACCTGCACGATCAGGCCGGCACCCAGCAGCGTGCCGACGAACGTGCCGCGCCCACCGAGCAGGCTGGTCCCGCCCAGCACGACGGCGGTGATGCTGCTGAGCGTGTAGCCGACGCCCTGCGACGGGTCGCCGATCCCGAGCTGGCCGAGCAGGACGATCGCGCCGAGGAACACGAAGCACGAGGCGACGACGTAGCCGAGCACGACGGTGCGGTCGGTGCGGACACCCACGCGGCGGGCCGACTCCTCGTCCGAGCCGACCGCTCGCAGGCGCAGGCCCCAGGGCGTGAACCGGAGCGCGTACTCCATGACGAGGACGACGACCACGAGGACCAGGAAGACCACGGGCACCGGGCCCACCTTGGTCTTCACGGCACCGGTGACGGAGCTGGAGATGATCCCGCCGGGCTGGTCGCGCAGCAGGAAGCTCAAGCCCTGCAGGGCGATGTAGCCGGCCAGGGTGGAGGCGACGGGGGTGAACCTGGCCGCTCTGATGAGGGTCCCGTTGACCAGGCCGGTGCCGGCCGCGGCCAGCAGCATGACGAGCAGTCCCACCAGCATGAGCGGCGCGGACTTGCCATCCGTGAGGAAGAAGGAGCCGATGACGACCAGGAAGCCGGCCAGCGGCCCCACCGAGAGGTCGATGCCTCCGGTCAGCAGCGCGATGGTCTGGCCCAGCGCGATGAAGCCGAGGGCCGCGCAGCTGGTCAGCACGGCGGTGATGTTGAAGGCGGACAGGTAGCGCGAGTTCTGGCTGAGGACGTAGGCGCCCAGCACCAGCATCACCAGCGCGAGGACGAGCACCGGCGCGTAGTCGCCCTGGACGAACCGGCTGAGCCGGCTGCTCCCCCGGAACTCGGGCTGGAGGCGGGCTTCCTTGCGGTGACCGGTGGCCCGGACGGCCGAGTGGATGAGCCGCTCCTCGGTCACCTCGGCGCCGTCCACGGTGTCCACGACGTTGCCGCGCGACATCACGACGACCCGGTCGCAGAGCCCCTCGAGCTCCTTGGCGTCGGAGGAGGCGACCACCACGGGTACTCCGCGCGCCGAGACCTCCCGCATGATGCGGTAGATCTCCGCGCGCGCGCCCACGTCGACGCCCTGGGTCGGCTCGTCGGCCAGCAGCAGCGAGGGCTCGGAGAGCAGCGCGCGGGCCAGGACGACCTTCTGCTGGTTGCCGCCGGAGAGCGAGGAGACCTCGATCTCCGGAGAAGCTGCCTTCACCTCGAGGCCCCGCAGTTCCTTGCCGACGCGCTCGTTCTCCGTGCTGCGACGGAGGAACAGCGTGCCGCGGAACTTCTGCAGCGCCGACACGGCGGCGTTCTCCCGGACCGAGAGGGACATCATGAGCCCCTCGGCGTGCCGGTCGGCCGGCATGTAGGCGGCCTGGCGCCGCCGGTCGCGGGTGGTGAGCTCCCGGCCGCCGACCTGCACGGACCCGGTCGCGCTCTCCAGCCCGGCGAGGGCGCGCAGCAGGTCGCTCTGCCCGTTGCCCACGATGCCCGAGACCCCGAGGATCTCGCCGCGGGCCAGGGAGAAGGAGACGTCGGAGAAGCCGTGCCCGGTCAGTCCGGCGACCGACAGGACCGGTTCGCCGCCAGCGGCGTCGGGGCCCGCCTTGGGCGGGAAGGTGGCGGCGAGCTCACGGCCGACGATGAGCGCCAGCAGCTGCTCGTCGGTCACCTCGTCGAGCGTCGCGCTCCCGCGGACCTTGCCGTCGCGGAGCACGGTGACCCGGTGGGCCAGCTCGCGGACCTCGGCCAGCCGGTGCGTGATGTAGACGACGGCGGTCCCGCCCTGCGCGGCCCGCTTCACCCGGGCGAACAGCAGGTCGACCGACTCGGGGCCCAGCGGGGCGGTGGGCTCGTCGAGGATGAGCAGCTTGGGCTCCACGACGAGGGCCTTGGCCAGCTCGAGAAGGTGGCGCTGGGCCACGGTGAGGCTGCCCACGCGGTCGTCGAGGTGGGCGGTGGAGCCGACGTCGTCGAGCATGCGGCGCATCGTCCGCGCCCGCTCCTCGCCGCTTCCGAGGACGGAGGCGGGCACGGCGACGCGGATGTTCTCGGCCACGGTCATGTCCGGGAGGACCGCCGGGTGCTGGTGCACGATGGCGATGCCCAGCTCGGCAGCGAGCGGCGGGGTCAGGTGGTCGACGACCTGGCCGAGCACGGTGATGACCCCGGTGTCCGGGGTGGTGGAGCCGCTGGCCACCCCCATGAGGGTGGACTTGCCGGCACCGTTCTCGCCCAGCAGGGCGTGCACCTCGCCGGGACGGATGTCCAGCGAGACGTCGGTGAGCGCGGCGACGCCGTCGTAGTTCTTGCTGATGCCCGACAGCAGCATCGTCGACGGGGCGACGACGGTGGCGGTGTCCTCGATCACGACCTGGTCCCTCTGCTTCCGCGGTGCTCGTGCGGCACGAACGACGGGTCTTGCGGCGGGGGCGGGCCGCCCCCGGGGGGGGGGACAAACCCCCCAACCCCCCCACCCCCCCCCCAAACAAAAAAAATATCTTTT
>JBQCIO010000221.1:0-34240 GCA_051953655.1 Motilibacteraceae bacterium | reverse complement strand
CGCCGACCTGCTGCCGCTGCTGGACAGCGAGGACGCCGCCGAGGGCGTCGCGTCGTTCGTCGAGCGGCGCGCCGCCCGGTTCACCGGCCGCTGACCGGTGGCGCAGCAGACCCTCGCGCCGCGCGCGCTGCACCCGCGGCTGCGCGGCACGATTCTTGTGCTGGTGTCCGCCGTGTCCTTCGCCACGCTGCCGCTGTTCGGCAAGGTCGCCTACCGGCACGGCGTCGACCCGCTCGCGCTGCTGGCGTGGCGGTTCGTCGTGGCCACCGCCGTGCTGTGGACGGCGGTCGTGGTCACCGCGCGCCGGCGCCGGGAGCCGGTGCTCACCGACCGACGCGTGCTCGGCCGGCTGGCCCTCGTCGGCGCCGTCGGCCTGAGCCCGGAGATCGTCCTCTACTTCGCGGGCCTGCAACGGGTCTCCGCGGGCCTCGCCGAGACCCTGCTGTTCCTCTATCCCGCCTGGGTGGTCGTCATCTCCGCCGTCGTCCTGCGGATGCGGCCGGGCGGCGTCGTGGTCGGCTGTGTGCTCGCCGCCGTCGCCGGAGCGGGCCTGAGCGCGGGCGACGGCGCGAGCGGCCAGCCGGTCGGCGTGCTGCTGGTGGTGGCCGCCTCGGTGCTCTTCGCCGGCTACGTCGTCGTCTCCGGCCGGCTCGCCCCGCGGGTGGGCGGCCTGCGGGCCACCACCGTCACACTCTCGGCCGCCGGCGCCGTGCTCACCGTCGCCGCCCTGCTCACCCGGGCCCACGGCCCCACCGACGCCGCCGGCTGGGGCTCGGCCGTGGCCATGGCCGTGCTCGGCACGGTCGTGCCGTTCGGGCTGCTCACCGCGGGGCTGGTGCTCCTGCCCGCCGCCCAGGCGTCGGTGGTGTCCACCGTGGAGCCCGCCGTCACCGTGGTGCTCGGCGCCGTGCTGCTCGGGGAGCAGGTGGGCGGGCTGCAGGTCGTGGGCACCCTGCTCGTGCTCGGGGCCGTCGTCGTGCTGATGCGCCAGGAGGCGCGAGCCGGGCTGGTGGACCGGGACCTGCTGGAAGCGGCCGCGCCGCACGAGTGACGCGCCCACGCCGGGCGACGCCGGGCCGGGGAAGTGACCCCGGAGTAGACTTGGCACTCGTCTGCCCGGAGTGCCAGGAGCGGCTGCCCCGGGCCGGGCGACGCGGTGACAGCGACGGGAGGTGGCTCGTGGTCGAGGACCGGCGGCTCGCCGTCCTGCGCGCCATCGTCGAGGACTACGTCTCCACCCAGGAGCCGGTCGGCTCCCGGGCGCTGGTGGAGCGGCACAGCCTCGGCGTCTCCCCGGCGACCATCCGCAACGACATGGCGGCGCTGGAGGAGGAGGGCTACATCGCCCAGCCCCACACCAGCGCCGGCCGGGTGCCCACCGACAAGGGCTACCGCCTCTTCGTCGACCGGCTCAGCCAGGTCAAGCCGCTCTCGCCCGCCGAGCGGCGCGCCATCCAGACCGTCCTCGACGGCGCCGTCGACCTCGACGACGTCGTCTCGCGCACCGTGCGCCTGCTCGCCCAGCTGACCCGCCAGGTCGCGGTCGTGCAGTACCCCTCGCTCACCCGCTCCACGGTGCGCCACGTCGAGCTCGTGCCGCTCACGGCGTCGCGGGTCATGCTCGTGCTCATCACCAACACCGGCCGGGTGGAGCAGCGCGTCGTCGACTGCTCCGACGACGTGTCGGAGACGTTGCTGGCCGAGGTCCGCGGCCGGCTGAACACCGCCGTCGTCGGCCAGCGGCTCACCGACGTGCCGGCCGAGCTGGAGGAGTTCACCGACTCCTTCGCCCCCGCCGACCGACCGGTGGTGAGCGCCCTGGTGTCGGTCCTCATGGAGGCCGTCGTCGAGCAGGCCGAGGAGCGCGTGGTGCTGGCCGGCACCGCCAACCTCGCCCGCTTCGGGCAGGACTTCCCGCTCACCATCCGCCCCGTGCTCGAGGCGCTGGAGGAGCAGGTGGTGCTGCTGCGCCTGCTGGGCGACGCCACCGACCCGCAGGCGGTCACCGTGCGGATCGGTCACGAGGTGCCGCACCACGACCTCGCCTCCACCGCCCTGGTCGCCACCGGCTACGGCGGCGGCGCCGAGGCGGTGGCCACCCTGGGCGTCCTCGGCCCGACCCGGATGGACTACCCGACCACGATGGGAGCCGTGCGCGCCGTGGCCCGCTACGTCGGGCACATCCTGTCCGAGTCGTAAGTTCTCAGCTCCGCCCCTCCCGCTCCGCCGACTGTCCCGATCGCGTCAGGAGACATCCCGCGTGCCCACCTCGCCCACCGACCACTACGCCGCCCTCGGCGTCAGCCGGGACGCCACGCCGGAGGAGATCAAGAAGGCCTACCGGCGGCTGGCCCGCGAGCTGCACCCGGACGTCAACCCCGACCCGGAGACGCAGGAGCGGTTCAAGCACGTCACCGCCGCCTACGAGGTCCTCTCGGACCCGCAGAAGCGCGAGATGTACGACCTCGGCGGCGACCCGATGTCCAGCGGCGGCGGCTTCGGCGCCGGGTTCGGCTTCAGCGACATCATGGACGCGTTCTTCGGCGGCACCGCCACCCGCGGACCCCGCTCTCGAGCCCGGCGCGGGCAGGACGCGATGATCCGCCTCGACGTCGACCTCGCCGAGGCCGCGTTCGGCACCACGCGCGAGCTCAAGGTCGACACCGCGGTGCTGTGCCCCACCTGCTCCGGCGAGGGCACCGCCCCCGGCACCTCCCTGCGCACCTGCGACATCTGCAAGGGCCGCGGCGAGGTGCAGCAGGTGGCCCGCTCGTTCCTCGGGCAGGTGATGACCGCCCGCGTCTGCTCGGCCTGCCAGGGCTTCGGCACCGTCATCCCCACCCCGTGCAGCGAGTGCGGCGGCGAGGGTCGGGTCCGCACCCGCCGGGCGCTCACCCTCAAGATCCCCGCCGGGGTGGACACCGGCACGCGCATCCAGCTGGCCGGCGAGGGCGAGATCGGCCCCGGCGGCGGACCGGCCGGCGACCTCTACGTGGAGGTCCACGAACGTCCGCACGAGATGTTCCAGCGCCGCGGCGACGACCTGCACTGCACCGTCACCCTGCCGATGACCGCCGCCGCGCTGGGCACGCAGGTCCCGCTGGAGACCCTCGACGGCCACGAGGACATCGACATCCGCCCCGGCACCCAGTCCGGGCAGGTCATCCCGCTGCACGGCCGGGGCGTCCAGCACCTGCGCGGCTCGGGCCGCGGCGACCTGCTCATCCACGTCGAGGTCGTCACCCCGACCAAGCTCGACGCCGAGCAGGAGGCGCTGCTGCGCAAGCTCGCCGAGCTGCGCGGCGAGGACACCCCGCAGGGCCAGTTCCACCCCGGCCAGCAGGGTTTCTTCTCCCGCCTGCGCGACGCCTTCAACGGCCGCTGACCACCCCTCCCATGCGTGATCATGCAATTCCCGTGATCATGCGCCCCGTACGATCTTGTGACTCTTCACGATCACGCGCGTTGCATGATCACCCCGATCGCATGATCACGAACAAGGGTCTCGGGGTGGGGCGATGACCGCGCCGGTCTTCCTGGTGCCGGCCGGGCGGCTGGCCGGCGTCGACGCCGGGGCCCGGGTGCTGCTCGACGGCCCGGAGGGACGGCACGCGGTAGTCGTGCGCCGGCTGGAGGTGGGGGAGCGGGTCGACCTCGCCGACGGCGAGGGGACCGTGGTCGAGGGCACGGTGGCGGAGGTGGTCGGCCGCGACGCGCTGGCGGTCGACGTCGACGCGGTGCGCCACCAGCCCGAGCCGTCGCCGCGGCTCGTCGTGGTGCAGGCGCTGCCCAAGGGCGACCGCGGCGAGCTGGCCGTGGAGACGATGACCGAGGTCGGCGTCGACGTCGTGGTGCCGTGGCAGGCCTCGCGCTCGGTGGTGCAGTGGCGCGGCGACCGCGGCGCCAAGGCGCTCGAGCGCTGGCGCTCCACCGCGCGGGAGGCGGGCAAGCAGGCCCGGCGCGCGCGGGTGCCGCTGGTGGCCGAGGCGGCCTCGACCAAGGACGTGGTGAGCCGGATCCGCGAGGCCGTCGGCGTTGGTGGGTTGGCCGCGGTGCTGCACGAGGAGGCCGTCGAGCCGCTGGCCGCCGTGCCGCTGCCCGCGGCCGGCGACGTCGTGCTCGTCGTCGGCCCGGAGGGCGGCGTCTCCCCGGAGGAGCTGGCCGCCTTCGCCGACGCCGGCGCCGTCCCGCTGCGCCTCGGCCCGACCGTGCTGCGCACCTCCACCGCCGGCGTCGCCGCCCTGTCCGTGCTCAGCTCCAGGCTGGGCCGCTGGGCCTGACGGAAGGTCCTCACCTCCGCAGTTCCATGCTCACCGCGCCAGATCTGGTGCGGTGAGCATGGAACGATCACGTCCCCGTGATCGTTCGGTCGCCCCCCGGGAACTCTCACCGCACCGTGAAGTCCTTGCTGTCCCGCTCGGTGAGCGTGCCGTCCTCGGCGTTCTCGTCGTAGGCGCGCAGCGAGTAGGTGCCGGGGGCGAGGTCGATCTGCGTCGAGGCCTCTGCGAAGGAGCCCATGGCCGTCGTCACGAAGGTGCTCTCGACCTCCGTCGCGCCGCGGAACACCTTGAGCACGACGTTTCCCTCGAAGGCCGTGCCGTAGACCCGCACGGTGACCGGCGACCCGCTGGTCGTGCCCTGCGCGGGGTCGATGATCCAGATCAGCCCCTGCACGTCGAGCGAGGGCGCGCGCTCCAGCGGCTGGTCGCCCACCGGGTGGCCCCACAGCGTCTTCACCTGCTGGCCGCCCAACAGCAGGCGCACCCGCTTGACCGCCGGGTCCGCCGCGGTGAGCGTGTAGACCAGCTGCTGCACGCTCGCCGTCGTCTGCTCCGGGCCCGCCGACGCCGACGTCGCGTCGGAGGAGAGATCCACGGTCGCGGTTCCGTCCGACACCTCGTAGGAGACGATCGACGTCGACCGCGGCCACAGCGAGGTGTAGTCCGGGTCGGCCGGCTCGCCGTGCAGCATCTCCTCCAGCGCGGCCCGGCCGGCGTCCGCGGGCGGGGTCGTCGGTGCGTGGAACTCGCGGTAGAGGCGCGTCTGCCCCGCGACGTCGGCGACGTAGTAGACCGGCAGCGCCGCGCTGCCCGCCGACGGCGTCGCCGAGCCGGCGCCGCTCGCAGTGGGGGAGGCGCTGGCCGACGGGGACGGCGTGGGTGCGACGCTGGCGGCGGTCGTCGGGGCGCTCGTCGGCGTGGGCGGCGTCGCGATCGTGGAGTCGTCCCCGCGGCCGGCCAGCGCCACGCCGACGCCGGCCAGGACCGCAACCCCCGCCGCGGCCACCGCGAGCAGCGCCCGGCGGTGCCGCGGAGCTGTCCCGTCGCCGGACCCGGTCTCCCGCACCCCCTCGCGGATCCGGGACAGCCCGTCGCCCGAGGGCTCCACCGAGCCCGCCTCCTCGTGCAGGGAGCGCCGCACCAGGTCCTCGAGGTCGGCCCCGTCGGGCACCCGTCGGCCGGACCGGTCGCTCACGACGCCCTCCCCAGCGCCTCGCGCACCGCGGCCAGCCCCCGGGAGGTGTGGGTCTTCACCGACCCGCGGCTGATCCCCATGGCCGTGGCCGTCTCCTCCTCGGACAGGTCGGCGTAGTAGCGCAGCACCATCGCCTCCCGCTGGCGGGCGGGCAGCGCGCGCACGGCCTGGACGACCGCCTGCCGCTCCAGCGCGGCGAGGGCCCCCTCCTCCGCGCTCGCACCGTCGACCCCCGGCGCGGGGGCGTGCCGCTCGACGACGTCCCGGTGCCGCAGCGCCGACCGCGAGCCGTTGACCACGCTGCGGCGCAGGTAGCCCAGCGCGGCCCCGCTGTCGCGCAGCCCCGACCAGCGTCCGTGCAGCCCGATGAACGCCTCCTGCACGACCTCCTCCGCCGCGGCGACGTCGTGCAGCAGCAGCGCGGCCAGCCGCACCAGCGGGCGGTAGTGGGCGCCGTAGAGCGCCGTGACCGCGTGGTCGGCGTCCCACCGCCGCTCGTCCAGCACCGGGACGGCGGCACCGGTGGCTGGCTCGGGCCGGGAGCCGGTGCCGTCGGCGGCACTGTCGGACCCGCCCACCGCCCACCTCCGTCCCCCGGGCCACGCCCTGCCATCCTCGTACCCGACGCTCGCCGTGGCGGCGCCGGCCGGCGGTCGCTCGATCCTCACACCTGACAGGACGCGCACCCGGCCGCCGGCGTTGACACGCCGGGCGCGAGGCTCCCGGTCGGATCATCCCGCGTCGTGCCGCCCCGGTCACCGCTCACCACGCGCTGCTCGCCACGCACTGCTCCCCAGGACCGTGAGTGGCGCGCGGCGGTCACCGGAGGGGCGAGGGCGGAGCGGCACGGGCACTGTGGGTAGGGTCCGGCCATGGCCGACGCCGTCGAGAGCAGCCCGCCGCCGGACGCGGCCGACTGCCTGTTCTGCCGGATCGTCGCCGGCGAGATCCCGGCCACCCTCGTCCGCGAGGGTGAGCACGTGGTCGCCTTCCGCGACGTCAACCCGCAGGCACCCACCCATGTCCTGGTCGTCCCGCGCGCGCACCACCGCGACGTCGCCGCGCTGGCCGCCGCCGACCCTGGCGTGCTCGCCGAGCTGGTGCTCGTCGGCGCCGAGGTGGCCGGCGCGGAGGGTGGTGGCGAGTACCGCCTGGTCTTCAACACCGGTGCCCTCGCCGGCCAGAGCGTGTGGCACGTGCACGGCCACGTCCTCACCGGGCGCCCGCTCGAGTGGCCGCCGGGATGAGCGGCATCCTGCCCGCGGCCCTCGAGGACGACCTGGGTCGTCGCGTCCGGTCCGCCCAGCGCGACTGGCGGGCCGCCGGCGTCGCCGCGGCGGTGGTCCGCGACGGCGGCCTGGCGTGGACCGGCGGGGCCGGTGCGGCCCGGGTCGGCGCCGACGGCGCCCCCGAGCTCGACCCGCGCGAGGACGTCCAGTTCCGCATCGGCTCGATCACCAAGACCTTCACCGCCGCCCTGGTCATGCAGTGCCGGGACGAGGGGCTGCTCGAGCTCGACGACCGGCTCGGCCGCTTCCTGCCCGAGACCAGGCACGGCGACCTGACGGTGCGGCGCATGCTGTGCCACCTGTCCGGCCTGCAGCGCGAGCCGGTGGGCGAGGTGTGGGAGCGCCCGGAGGGCCCGGACCGCGAGGAGCTGCTCGCCGGCCTGGAGCAGGCCGAGGACGTCCTCCCGCCCGGCCGACGCTGGCACTACTCCAACCTCGCCTTCTCCCTGCTCGGCGAGGTCGTCTCCCGGCTGCGCCACACCACCTGGGAGCAGGCCCTGGCCCAGCACCTGCTCGAGCCGCTCGGGCTGCTGCGCACCACGGTCCGCCGCAGCGCGCCGCACGCCACCGGCTACTACTCCCACCCCTACGCCGACGTCCTGCTCGAGGAGCCGGAGTTCCCCGGCAACGCCTTCGCGCCGGCCGCCGAGCTGTGGTCCACACCCGCCGACCTCGCGCGCTGGGCGGCCTTCCTGGCCGACCCCGACCCGGCCGTCCTCGCGCCGGCCACGCTCGAGGAGATGTGCCACCCGCAGGTGATGCACGACCTCGAGGCGTGGTCGCTCGGGTGGGGGCTCGGCCTGATGCTGCACCGCCGCGGCGACCGGATCCTCGTCGGCCACGACGGCGCCATGCCCGGCTTCCTCGCCGGCATGGCGGTCCGCCGCAGCGAGAAGGTCGGGGCGGTGGTCATGGTGAACACCTCCGCCGGCGCCGACCCGGGGGGCCTGGCCATCGACCTCGCCCTGGCCGTCGTCGACGGCGACCCGCAGCGGCTCGCCCCGTGGCGGCCTGGCCCCGAGGTGCCGGCCGAGGCCGCCGAGCTCCTCGGCGGCTGGTGGTCCGAGGGGTCCCGGTTCGTGTTCGCCTGGCGCGAGGGCCGGCTCGAGGTCCGCCGCGACGGCGCCCCGTCGTCGGTCGCACCGGCGGTGCTCGCCCGCGAGGGGGAGGACGTGTGGCGCTCGGTGTCCGGCCGGGAGCAGGGCGAGGTGCTGCGCGTGGTCCGCGCCGCGGACGGGTCGGTGGACCGGCTCTACTGGGCGACCTATCCCTTCACCCGCGAGCCGCGCACGTTCGGCACCGGCCCCATCCCGTTCTGACCCGCCGCGAGGACCGTGACATCAGCCCGCGGCACGGCACCCGCACCGCCGCGACCCGGGCATAGCGCGCGCCCGCTGGGTACCATGGCTCAGGTCAGGCGACCCCGAGACAGGAGAGCAGGGCGAAGAGGCCGGCAGGCCCAGCCATGGCAGACACCGCGCAGGCACAGACCACGATCGTCGTCCCGGCGAGCCAGCCCATGGTGGCGCTGCTCGGCCCGAAGGACGAGCTGCTCCGGGTGGTCGAGGACGCCTTCCCCGACGCGCAGATCCACGTGCGCGGCAACGAGATCAAGGTCTCCGGCGAGGCCGGCGAGGTCGCCCTCGTCGAGCGTCTGGTGGCCGAGCTGGTCGCCGTCCTGCGCACCGGCCAGGGGCTCACCGCCGACGCCGTGCAGCGCGCGGTCGGCATGCTCCGCGCCGAGACCGAGGAGCGCCCGGCCGAGGTCCTCACCCTCAACATCCTCAGCGGCCGCGGGCGCTCCATCCGGCCCAAGACGCTGAACCAGAAGCGCTACGTCGACGCCATCGACCGGCACACCATCGTGTTCGGGCTCGGCCCGGCCGGCACCGGCAAGACCTACCTGGCCGTGGCCAAGGCGGTGCAGGCGCTGCAGGCCAAGCAGGTCACCCGGATCATCCTCACCCGCCCGGCGGTGGAGGCGGGGGAGCGGCTGGGCTTCCTGCCCGGCACGCTCAGCGAGAAGATCGACCCCTACCTGCGCCCGCTCTACGACGCGCTGCACGACATGATGGACCCGGCCACCATCCCGCGGCTGATGACCGAGGGCACCATCGAGGTCGCCCCGCTGGCCTACATGCGCGGCCGCACCCTCAACGACGCCTTCATCATCCTCGACGAGGCCCAGAACACCTCGCCCGAGCAGATGAAGATGTTCCTGACCCGTCTCGGTTTCGGCAGCAAGGTGGTCGTCACCGGCGACACCACCCAGGTCGACCTGCCGGCCGGCACCGCGAGCGGTCTGCGGGTGGTGCAGGACATCCTCGAGGGCGTCGAGGACGTCGAGTTCTGCCGCCTGTCGAGCCACGACGTCGTCCGGCACCGCCTGGTCAGCGACATCGTGGAGGCCTACGCGCGCTACGACGCCGAGACCGCGGGCTCCGCAGCCGGCGCCTCGGGCCGCGACGGCGGCCCCGGTGCCCGCGGCGCGCGCCGGCCCCGTTCGCGATGAGCCGCTCGATCCCAGTCTGCCCCGTCAGGACGAGAGGGACCCACCCGCGGTGAGCGTCGAGGTCAACAACGAGTCCGGCGTCGCCGTGGACGAGGAGGCCCTGACCGCCGCCGCGCGGCACGTCCTCGACGCGCTGCGCATCCATCCCGAGGCCGAGCTGTCGATCCTGCTCGTCGACGTCGACGCCATGGAGCAGCTGCACGTGCAGTGGATGGACGAGCCCGGCCCCACCGACGTCCTGAGCTTCCCGATGGACGAGCTGCGCCCGGGCTCGGAGGACGAGGAGCCGGTGCCCGGCCTGCTCGGCGACGTCGTGCTCTGCCCGGTGGTCGCCGCCCGGCAGGCCGCCCAGGCGGGCCACTCCACCGAGGACGAGCTGCACCTGCTGTGCACGCACGGGATCCTCCACCTGCTCGGCTACGACCACGCCGAGCCGGACGAGGAGAAGGAGATGTTCGGCCTGCAGCGCCAGCTGCTCGAGGGGTGGCAGGAGCACCGCCGGCGCAGCGGGGGCTCGCTGTGAGCGCCTCAGATATCTGGCTGCTCGTCCTCGCGGCGCTGCTGGTCGTGCTGGCCGGGCTGTTCGCGATGGTCGAGTCCGCGCTGTCCCGGGTCTCCCGGGTGCGGGCCGAGGAGCTGGCCCGCGAGGAGCGTCGCGGTTCCAGCGCGCTGCTCGAGGTGCTGGCCGACCCGGCCCGCTACCTCAACGTGCTCACCCTCCTGCGCGTCGTCGGCGAGCTGGTCGCCACGGTGCTGGTCACCGCGGTCATGCTCGACGCGCTGACCGGTCCCCGCTGGCGCGCGCTGCTGGTCGCCGGCGCGGTGATGGTCGTCGTCTCCTACGTCGCGGTGGGCGTCAGCCCGCGCACCCTGGGCCGCCAGCACGCCGACCGGATCGGCCTGGCCGGTGCGCCGCTGGCCCGGCGGATCACCCGTGTCCTCGGACCGCTGCCCAGGCTGCTCATCCTCGTCGGCAACGCCCTCACCCCCGGCAAGGGCTTCGCGGAGGGACCGTTCGCCTCCGAGGCCGAGCTGCGCGACCTGGTCGACCTCGCCCAGGAGAACAAGGTCATCGAGGACGAGGAGCGGGCGATGATCCACTCCGTCTTCGAGCTGGGCGACACCATCGTGCGCGAGGTCATGGTGCCGCGCACCGACATGGTCTGGATCGAGCGCGGCAAGACGCTGCGCCAGGCCCTGTCCTTGGCCCTGCGCAGCGGTTTCTCGCGGATCCCGGTGGTCGGCGAGGGCGGGCTGGACGACGTCGTCGGCATCGTCTACCTCAAGGACGTCTCCCGGCGCACCTTCGACTACCGCGAGTCGGAGACGAGCGAGCGGGTGGAGCAGCTCATGCGCCCGGCCGCGTTCGTGCCCGAGAGCAAGCCGGTGGCGCAGCTGCTGCGCGAGATGCAGGCCGAGCAGACCCACATCGCCGTGGTCGTGGACGAGTACGGCGGCACCGCCGGGCTGGTCACCATCGAGGACATCCTCGAGGAGATCGTCGGCGACATCGCCGACGAGTACGACCGCGAGCGGCCGATGGTCGAGCATCTGCCCGAGGGGCAGGTGCGGGTGAGCACCCGGCTGCACATCGAGGAGCTCGGCGAGCTGTTCGGCGTGGAGCTGGAGGACGACGACGTCGACACCGTCGGCGGCCTGCTGAGCAAGCACCTCGGGCGCGTCCCCATCCCCGGCTCGCACGTGGTGGTGGAGGACCTCGAGCTGGTCGCCGAGGCCGCGCAGGGCCGGCGCAACCGGGTCGGTACGGTGCTGGTGCGTGCGGTGCCGCCCGAGGAGCCCCCGTCCACCGAGCAGCCGGGGCGCACCGACCAGACCGGTCACGACACGGCGTCGGAGCGGTCGGAGAGCCGCCGCAAGCGCCAGCCCCAGCCCGCCGACGACCCGGAGCACGTCGATGTCTGAGCCCACCGCCGACGCCACGGCCACCCTCGACCCCGAGGACGCCAAGCTGCTCACCCTGGCCCGGGCGGGCCGGGCGCGGGTGGGCGCCTCGGAGGGTGCCGCGGTGCGCGACGAGACCGGGCGCACCTACGCCGCGGTCACGGTCGACCTTCCCTCGCTCAAGCTCACCGCGTTGCAGGCCGCCGTCGCGGCGGCCGTGGCCAGCGGCGCGCGCAGCCTGGAGGCGGCCGGGATCGTCACCGACGCCCCCACCCGCCCGCGCGAGGACCTCGGCGCCGTGCGCGACCTCGGTGGCGCCGGCACCCCCGTGCACCTGGCCGGGCCCGACGGCGCCCTGGCCGGCACCGCCTCGGCCTGAGCCCGGCGCGGGCCGCCCTCCGGCGGGGCCGTGGGACGATCGACCCGTGAGCGACCCGAGCGAACCGACCGACCCGACGGGCCCGACGGGCCTGACCGACGCGACGACCCGGTCCGGCTTCGCCTGCCTGGTCGGCCGGCCCAACGCCGGCAAGTCCACGCTCACCAACGCCCTGGTGGGCGAGAAGGTGGCCATCACCTCCTCCCGCCCGCAGACCACCCGGCACACCGTGCGCGGCATCGTCAGCCGGCCCGACGGCCAGCTGGTGCTGGTCGACACCCCCGGCGTGCACAAGCCGCGCACGCTGCTGGGGGAGCGGCTCAACGAGCTGGTCCGCGGCACCTGGGCCGAGGTCGACGTCATCGGCTTCTGCGTCCCGGCCGACCAGCCGGTGGGCCCGGGCGACCGCTACATCGCCACCGAGCTGGCCGGGGTGACGCGCACGCCCAAGGTCGCCGTCGTCACCAAGACCGACCTGGTGGGCCGCGACCAGCTGGCCGAGCAGCTGCTGGCGGTGCAGCGCCTGGGCGAGCAGGCGGGCTTCGAGTGGGCCGAGATCGTGCCGGTGTCCGCGGTGCGCGGGGACCAGGTCGACCTGCTCGCCGACCTGCTCGTGCCGCTGCTGCCCGAGGGCCCGGCGCTCTACCCCGAGGGCGAGCTCACCGACGAGCCCGAGCAGGTCATGGTGGCCGAGCTGATCCGCGAGGCCGCCCTGGAGGGCGTGCGCGACGAGCTGCCGCACAGCCTGGCCGTGGTGGTGGAGGAGATGGTCCCGCGCGAGGACCGCCCCGCCGACAGGCCGCTGCTCGACGTGCGCGCCGACCTCTACGTCGAGCGCCCCAGCCAGAAGGCGATCGTCATCGGCTCCGGCGGCTCCCGCCTGCGCGACGTCGGCGCCACCGCCCGCCAGCACATCGAGGCCCTGCTGGGCACCCCGGTCTACCTCGACCTGCACGTGAAGGTGGCCAAGGACTGGCAGCGCGACCCCAAGCAGCTGCGCCGGCTGGGGTTCTAGCTCTCGAGCCACCCCCGGGCCCGGCTCGAACGATCACGGGAGCGTGATCGTTCCATGCTTCCCGCGACAGATCTGTCGCGCTAGGCATGGAACTGTCGCGGGGAGTGGGCTGGACTTCTCGATCAGACGTCCCAGCATGCGGACGCTCGTCCTACTGTCATGGTGGGCAGCTGCGACCCGGGCGTATGGTGCTGTCCGTGCAGCGCCGCCGGAGCCTCCTCCTTATCTGCCGCGACGGGGTCCACTAGGGCCGGTCCCCTCGTCGCGGGAGACGTCGTGCGCCGGCCGCCGACCCCGGGCCCCGACCGACGTCGTCGGGCCCGCCGCGAGAGGAAGCCCCAGCAATGAGCGAGCGCAACCCCCAGCAGCCCACGGGCATGCCGATCGGCAAGTACGCCCCGTTCACGCCGGTCGACATCCCGGACCGCACCTGGCCGGGCAGGACCATCACCCAGGCCCCGCGCTGGTGCTCGGTCGACCTGCGCGACGGCAACCAGGCCCTCATCGACCCGATGACGCCGGCCCGCAAGCTCAAGATGTTCAAGCTCCTGGTGGAGATGGGCTACAAGGAGATCGAGGTCGGCTTCCCCTCGGCCAGCCAGACCGACTTCGACTTCGTCCGTCAGCTCATCGAGCAGGACCTCATCCCCGACGACGTCGTCATCCAGGTCCTCACCCAGGCCCGCGACCACCTCATCGAGCGCACCTACGAGTCCATCCGCGGTGCGAAGCAGGCCATCGTCCACCTCTACAACTCCACCTCCACGCTGCAGCGGCGGGTGGTGTTCGGCCTGGACATGGACGGCATCGTCGACATCGCCGTGCAGGGCGCGCGGCTGTGCCAGAAGCTGGCCGAGACGGTGCCCGACACCGACGTGTTCTTCGAGTACTCGCCCGAGTCCTACACCGGCACCGAGCTCGAGTTCGCCCTGCGGGTCTGCGACGCCGTCAACGACGTCTGGCAGCCGACCCCGGACCGCAAGGTGATCGTCAACCTGCCGGCCACCGTCGAGATGGCCACCCCCAACGTCTACGCCGACTCCATCGAGTGGATGCACCGCCGGCTGGCCCACCGCGACTCGCTGGTGCTGAGCCTGCACCCGCACAACGACCGCGGCACCGCCGTGGCGGCTGCCGAGCTGGGCTACCTGGCCGGTGCCGACCGCATCGAGGGCACGCTGTTCGGCAACGGCGAGCGCACCGGCAACGTCTGCCTGGTCACCCTCGGGATGAACCTGTTCTCGCAGGGGATCGACCCGCAGATCGACTTCAGCGACATCGACGAGGTCCGCCGCACCGTCGAGTACTGCAACCAGATCCCGGTGCACGAGCGCCACCCCTACGGCGGCGACCTGGTCTACACCGCCTTCTCCGGCTCCCACCAGGACGCCATCAAGAAGGGCTTCGAGTGGATGGAGCGCGACGCCGCCGCGGCCGGCGTCGGCGTCGACGACATCCCGTGGGCGGTGCCCTACCTGCCGATCGACCCCAAGGACGTCGGGCGCACCTACGAGGCGGTCATCCGGGTCAACTCGCAGTCCGGCAAGGGCGGCGTGGCCTACATCATGAAGACCGACCACCAGCTCGAGCTGCCGCGCCGGCTGCAGATCGAGTTCAGCCAGGTGGTGCAGGCCCGCACCGACGCCGAGGGCGGCGAGGTGAGCCCTGAGGAGATGTGGACCGCCTTCGAGGCCGAGTACCTCACCGCCGAGGCGCCGCTGCGGCTCAACAGCCACCACACCTCCTCCGCGGCGGGGGAGAAGGACGCCCTCACCGTGAACGTCTACGTCGACGGCGAGGTCAAGACGCTGGAGGGCGTGGGCAACGGCCCGATCGCGGCCTTCGTCGACGCCCTCACCCCGCTCGGCTACGACGTCCGCGTCCTGGACTACGCCGAGCACGCCCTCAGCGCCGGCGGCGACGCCCGCGCCGCCGCCTACGTCGAGTGCGCCGTGGCCGGCCGGGTGTTCTGGGGCGTCGGCATCGACGCGAACATCGTCACCGCGTCCCTGCGCGCCGTCGTCAGCGCGGTCAACCGCTCGTCCCGCGCCTGACCAACCCCCCACCAAACCCCTGGTGATCATGCAGAACATGTAGATCAGGTTGACGATCTACATGTTCTGCATGATCAGCCGGGGGTGCTGTCCTCGGGGGGTTCGGCCACGCAGGCGGTGCCGACCCGGCGGAAGCCGACCTTCTCGTAGACCCGGGCCACGGCGTCGTCGCTGGCGCTGAGCAGCACCAGGTCCGCGCCGCGGGTCCGGGCGTCGGCCACCAGGGCGGCGGTCACCGCCGCGCCAAGTCCGCGGCGGCGGGCCGAGGGGAGCGTGGCGATGCCGGTCAGCTCGGTGACCAGCTCCTCCGACCCGTCGTGCCGCCGGATCGTGCGCGGGTTGTGCGATCCCCCTGCCAGCGGGCCGTCGACGTCCTCGGCCGCCACCAGGACCTGGGTGCCGCCCCGGATGCCCGCCCGCACCGCGTCGTGGTCGCCGCGGGCGGCGGCGTCGCGCTCGGCCGGGCCGGGCTCACCGACGTCGGTCCCTGCGGTGGCGAACCCGAGGTGGATCGCGGCCTGGACGGCCGGCAGCGCCGGGTCGTCGGCGGGCACCACCCGCACCACGACGTCCGGTGCCGGGGCCGGGGCGGCGGCCGGCTCGGCCAGGACCAGCAGCGGGTGCTCGTGCACCTGCAGCCCGGCCGCGCGGGCGGCGCCCAGGAGGGCGGGCGTGGTCTCGTGCACCCACTCCAGCGCCTCGGGCACCCCGAGCTCGCGCTGGCGCGCGCGCACCGCCTCGACGTCCTCGTGGCGCGGCGCCACGTCCAGGCCGAGCTGCGGACGGGCGTAGTACGGCCAGCCGCCGGGACGCTCGTTGACGAACAGGGTGAAGGGGCCGACCTCCTCCGTCCGGGAACCGGGCCGAGGTGCGGCGTCGTAATAGCGCTCGACCCGGGCGAGCAGGTCGGCGTCGACGGAGGGGAGGCTCACGGCGCGACCCTGCCAGGCGGTGGGCCCGCACCGCGACCGTCTTTCGCGCGTGCGCCGCCGTGTCCTCGGTCGCTGCCCGGTGGCGGCCCGACCGGTGCGATGTCGGACAATCCGCTCACCGTGACCCCTCCGGGTCCGTAGTCTCGGCGGGTGACCGCGACGCTCCCCTCCGACGACCTCGCCGCGCCCGGCGCCGGGCAGGCACCTGCGCCGGCGCGCCGCGCCGCCCGCGTCATGGCGCTGGACTGGGCCCGCGGCGGGATGCTCATCGCGTCGCTGGTGAACGTGGGCGTGCTCGCGCCGCGCCCGGCGGCCATGGAGCACTCGCGGTGGTTCGGTGTCCACGCCATCGACCTGGTCTTCCCGGTCTTCGTGGCGCTGTCCGGCGTCGGGCTCGCGCTGGCCAACCGCCGGCCGGTGCCGGTGCTGACCACGGTGCGCCGCGCGCTCACCCTGCTGGCCTGCAGCCTCGCCTACAACGCCGTCACCGCGAAGTCGGTCGACTGGCACACCTGGCAGGTCACCGGGCCGCTCACGATCTACGCCGCGCTGGTGCTCGTCGTCGGCCTGGTGGGCCGGCGGGTGCGGGGGGCCGTGGCGTGGGGGGCGATCACCCTGGTGCTCGCGGCGGTGGACACCTGGCTGCAGGCGACCAAGGCGGCCGGCTGCCCCGGGGGCGTGCTCGCCCCCACCTGCAACCTGTCCGGCGTCGTCGACCCCGCGGTGATCGGCGCGGGCCACGTGTACCACCACGGGCAGTACGGCTACGACCCGGAAGGGCTCGTGTCGTTCCTCGGCACGCTGGTCTCGGCCGGTGCCGGGATCACCGCCGGGTGGCTCCTCATCCGGCTGCGGGGACGCTGGCTCGCCCCGCTCCTGCTCGCCGCGTGGGCCGGGGTGCTCGTGGCGGCCGGCCTGGTCGCGCTGGCGTGGGTCGAGCCGTTCAAGCGCCAGTGGACGCCGCCGTTCGCGCTGCTGACCGCGGCGCTCGCGCTCGCGCCGGTGGTCCTGGGAACCCTGCTGCTCGACCTCCCCGGCTGGCGGCCGTGGCGCCGGGTGGCGACCGTGCTGGCCTGGCCGCTGGTCGCTCTGGGCCGCAACAGCCTGCTCACCTACTTCGGCAGCCACGCCCTCTACGACGTCGCCGTGCTCTACGGCCGGCCGGTCTACAGCAAGCAGGTGCTGGCCTGGTTCGCCGAGCACGTGCCGGGTCACGACCCGCGCCGGCTCTACCTGCTCGCCACGATCGGCGCCTGGTGGGCTCTGGCGATGGTCCTGCACGCGGCCGGGATCTACGTCACCGCCGGCGGGGTCCGGGTGCGCCGTCGGCGCCGGCCCGCGCGCGGCGAGGGACCGGAGGCGGCGGAGGCGCCGGTCGACCGCGAGCCTGCTGCCCTCGCTGCGGGGGACGGGGGATGATGGGGGCATGGGCCTCTACCGGGACGAGGGTGTCGTGCTGCGCACCCAGAAGCTCGGCGAGGCCGACCGCATCGTCACGGTCCTGACCCGCGAGCACGGTCGGGTGCGCGCGGTGGCCAAGGGCGTGCGCCGCACCCGCTCCAAGTTCGGCGCTCGCCTCGAGCCGTTCATGCACGTCGACGTCCAGCTCTACGAGGGCCGCTCGCTCGACATCGTCACCCAGGCCGAGACGCTGCACCCCTACGGCAGCACGATCGTGGCCGACTACGCCCGGTGGACCGCCGGGCAGGCGATCCTCGAGACCGCCGAGCGGCTCACCGACGCCGAGCGCGAGCCGGCCGTGCAGCAGTACCTGCTGCTGGTGGGGGCGCTGCGCACCCTGGCCGAGGGCGCGCACGAGCCCTCGCTGGTCCTCGACGCCTTCCTGCTGCGCTCGCTGTCGGTGGCCGGATGGGCCCCCTCCTTCGACGCCTGCGCCCGGTGCGGGATGCCCGGTCCGCACCGCGCGTTCTCGGTGCAGTCCGGCGGCGCGGTCTGCCCCGACTGCCGCCCCCCGGGCTCGGCCGCGCCGGCTCCGGCCACGCTGGAGCTGCTCGGCGCGCTGCTCACTGGCGACTGGGCCGTCGCCGACACCAGCGACAGCCGGTACCGCCGGGAGGGCAGCGGTCTGGTGGCCGCCTACCTGCAGTGGCACCTCGAGCGGGGGATCCGGGCGCTGGCGCACGTGGAGCGGACGTGAGGGCACTCCGACGCTTCGGAGGAGAGTGGGCGCGGATGGAGGCACGGTGAGCGCCGAACGACGCGGCCTGCGACGTCGGCGGCCGTCGGCTCCCGCCCGCGAGGTGCAGCCACCTCCGCCGCACGCCTCGGGCGCGCGCCCGCCGCAGCTGCCGCCCGAGCTGGTCCCCGCGCACGTCGCGGTGGTCATGGACGGCAACGGCCGCTGGGCCAAGGAGCGGGGGCTGCCGCGCACGAAGGGCCACGAGGCCGGCGAGGCGGCGCTGTTCGACGTCATCGCGGGAGCCATCGAGGTCGGGGTCACCACGCTGTCGGCCTACGCGTTCTCCACCGAGAACTGGAAGCGCTCGCCGGACGAGGTGCGCTTCCTCATGGGCTTCAACCGCGACGTCATCCGCCGCCGGCGCGACGAGCTGGCCGCCATGGGCGTCCGCGTCCGCTGGGCCGGCCGCCGCGGCCGGCTGTGGAAGAGCGTCGTGGACGAGCTCGAGACCGCCGAGGAGATGACCCTCGACAACTCCGTGCTCACGCTGCAGTTCTGCGTGAACTACGGCGGCCGCGCCGAGATCGCCGACGCCGCGGCGGCCATCGCCCGCGAGGCCGCCGCCGGGCGGCTCGACCCGGCCAAGGTCGACGAGAGGACCATCGCCCGCTTCCTCGACGAGCCCGACCTCCCCGACGTCGACCTGTTCCTGCGCACCTCCGGCGAGCAGCGCACCAGCAACTTCCTGCTCTGGCAGTCCGCCTACGCCGAGCTGGTCTTCCTCGACGTCCTCTGGCCCGACGTCGACCGCCGGCACCTGTGGCAGGCCATCGAGCTCTACGCCCGGCGCGACCGCCGCTACGGCGGCGCGCTGCCCAACGCGGTGCAGGCGGGGCCCGATCAGGGGTAGGGGCACGGGACTCGCGAGATGAAGGGCGTTCTCGTCCCATAGGTTCGTATGAAGGGTCCCTTCACCCAATCGCCAGACCGCCGGCCGGCGGCGCGAGCCGGCCCCCTGCCCGACTCCTCTTGTCACCAGCGCCTTTCGCCACCTCGGGAGCGCAGCGATTCACCCCTTCGTCTCCGACCATCGCTCCGCAGACGACACGTCGGCCACGAACCGCACGTGCCGCTCGCTGCCCGGGGCTGCTCCGGCCCACCACGACACCGTGGCCGCGAGCGCGGAGTGCAGCAGCCGCTCGGCTGCCGGGGCCACGTCGACCGGCACGTGCAGCAGCAGCTCGTCGTGCAGGCACAGCGCGATGTGGCCTCCGCCGACGCCGGGCAGCCCGGCGCGCACGGTGGCCGCCCAGGCTTTGAACAGCTCCGCGGCCGCACCCTGCACCATCGCGTTGCGGGCGAACCGGCCGTAGCGGTGCGCCAGCCCCTCGGGCTGGTCGAGCACCGGCCGGGCCAGGCGCAGGAGCCGCCCGCCCCAGGTGCGCAGGTCGACGCCCTGCTGCCCGCTTCGCTCGGCCGAGCGCAGCAGCGCCATCGCCTGCGGGTAGGTCCGGTCCATCCCCTCCAGCGCCCGGCCGGCGGCGCCGCTGGTCTGGCCGTACATCGCCGCCAGCACGGCGACCTTGGCAGTGGGCCGGTCCACACCGAGCGCCGCCGCCACCGGGGCGTAGAGGTCGTCCTGCCGGGCGGCGTGCGCCAGGCCCGGGTCGCCGCTGACGACGGCCAGCACCCGCGGCTCGACCTGCCCGAGGTCGGCCCGCACCAGCGTCCAGCCCGGCTGGGCCCGCACCACCGGGCGCAGCTCGGCCGGCAGGTTGTGCAGCCCGGCCTGGGCGGTCATCCGTCCGGCGGCGGCGTCGGCGGCACCCCATTCCCCGCGCAGCCGGCCGTCCGCGCCGACGTGCTCGTCCAACCAGCGCCACCCGTACGTCGTCGCGACCCGCTCGGCCTTGCGCCAGGCCAGCAGCGCGGCCACGCCGGGGGAGTGCGCCGCGTGGGGCTCGAGCCGCCAGGAGCGGGTGTCCGGCACGTCCAGGCCGACCCGGGTCAGCAGCTCGCGCACCCGCGCGGGGTTGCGCAGGTCCACCGGGCTGCCCGGGAAGTGGCGCAGCACCTCGGTGTCCCGGCGCTGCCGCTGGGTTTCCTCCGACGCCTCGTCGGAGGGGCGCTGGCCGACCAGCTCGGTGAGCAGCACGCCCGCGGCCTCGACGTCGACCGGCAGCCCGTCGTGCTCGAGCTCGAGGCACAGCAGGGCGGCCATCGACTCGGCGTGCGCGGTGAGCAGCCGCAGCGGTGCGTGCGGCGGCTCCGGACGTGGATCTGCCAGCCCCCGCAACGAGGTCTCCTGGCGCTGCTGCACCGTGAGCGCGAGCCCGGCCCAGGTGACCGCGGCCTCGAGGTCCTCCGTCGCCCGCCCGCCGGCCCACTCGCGGCTCAGCTGCCCGTCCCGCCGCACCGGGCCGGTGTCCTCGTCGTCGAGCTCGAACAGGTCCAGCGCCCCGGTGCGCCGCGGCGGCTCGGGGAGGTCGTGCGCCGCCGCCCACACCGCGGACGGGTCCTCCCGGCGCAGCCCGTGCAGCAGCCGCCCCACCGCCGCCAGGTCCCAGCAGGAGCGCACTCGCAGACCCGCGCGGACCAGCGGCCACGCCGCCTGCCGGGCAGACCACCAGGTCCACCGCAGCGCGAGCCCGGCCAGGGCGCCGACGACGTCGGCGGACGACTGCCGCACCCCGAGCGACCCACCGGCCCACGCCAGCGCGGTGCCGTGCCGTCCGGCGTCGACCACGGCCAGCGGCGTCCCGGCACCCACGCCCTGCCCGGCGAGGTGCCGGCGCAGCCCGGCCTCCCACCCCGCCGCGTCGCTCACCCGCCCATCCTGCAGCCGGCCGCCGACGCTCTGATGTTCACGACCCGCTGCAGGCGGCGCACAGCCCGAACACCTCGAGCGTGTGCCGCACGTCGGTGAAGCCGTGCTCGGCGGCCACGGCGTCGGCCCAGCGCTCCACGGCCGGGCCGGCGACCTCCACGGTGCGCCCGCAGGTGCGGCAGACAAGGTGGTGGTGGTGGGCGCCGGTGGAGCAGCGGCGGTAGACGGCCTCCCCGTCGTCGGTGCGCAGAACGTCGACCTCGCCGGCGTCGGCCAGGGCCTGCAACGTGCGGTAGACGGTGGCCAGACCCACCGAGTCCCCGCGCCGGCGCAGCAGCTCGTGCAGCTCCTGCGCGCTGCGGAAGTCGTCCACCTCGTCCAGCGCGGCCGCCACCGCCGTCCGCTGGCGGGTCGGCCGTGCGCTGCGAGGTGCCCCGTTCCCCTGCTCCACCACTGTCTCCTACGTCCCGTCGGACTAGTGCTCGTCGTAGTGGGCGCCGTGCGCGGCGTGCCGGTGGCCGTCGTGCAGGTAGTCCACGTGGTCGCCGTGCGGCACCGGCTCGTGCCCGCAGCCCTCGCCGTGCCGGTGCAGGTGGTCCTCGGCCTCCGGCGGCCGGAGACGCCGGGCCCGGCGGCGCAGCGCGTTGGCGACCGCCGCCACCAGGAACAGGGCGATCGCGAACAGCACGATCGTGCCGCCGCTGGGTGTGTTGCTGTAGAAGGAGGTCAGCACGCCGCTGGCGGCCACGACCACGCCGATCGCCATGGCCAGCAGCAGCGTGCCGCGGAAGCTCCCGGCCAGCAGCTGGGCGGTGGCGACCGGCACGACCATGAGCGCGCTGATGAGCAGCAGCCCGACCACCCGCATCGAGATGACCACCGTGGTGGCGGTGATGACGGCCAGCAGCACGTTGGTGGCCAGCACCGGCAGCCCGGCGGCGCGGGCGAACTCCTCGTCGTTGCTCACCGCGTAGAAACGGTGCGACATCCCCAGCGTGGCAACGAGAACGAGCCCGGCGAGCACCACGAACGCCAGCAGGTCGCCCGGCGAGGTGGTGGTGATGGCCCCGAACAGGAAGGCGTTGAGGTTGGCCGGGGTGCCGTTGGGCGAGAGGCTCACCACGACGACGCCACCGGCGATGCCGCCGTAGAAGATGATGGCCAGCGCCACGTCGCCGCTGGTGCGGCCCCGGGCGCGCACCAGCTCCACCACGGTGGCGCCGACCACCGAGACGGCCAGCGCCACCGGCACCGGTGCGCCACCGGTGAGCAGGCCCAGCGCGACGCCGAGCAGCGCCAGGTGCCCGAGCCCGTCGCCGATCAGCGCCAGCCGTCGCTGCACGACGTAGACGCCGACCGACGGCGCGGCCACGCCCACCAGCAGCGCGGCCAGCAGCGCCCGCTGCATGAAGTCGTAGGTGAGGACGTCGGGCATGGTCAGAGGACCTCTCCGGGCAGTCCGAGGCCGTCGACGGGTGCCTCGCCGTGGACGTCGGAGGCGTGGTCGGCCCCGGTGAAGGGCAGCAGCACCTCGCGGGCCGGAACGCCGTCGTAGACCTTCAGCCCGCCGCGCATCACCACCGCGCGGGTGACCAGCGGCTCGAGCGGGCCGAGCTCGTGTGCCACCAGCAGCAGCGTGGTGCCGGCGGCCACCAGCCGGGCCAGGGTGTCGGCCAGGATGGCCTGGTTGGCGGTGTCCACCCCGGCGGTGGGCTCGTCCAGCACCAGGACGTCGGGCTCCCCGGCCAGCGCGCGGGCGATGAGCACCCGCCGCTGCTGGCCACCGGAGAGCTCAGCCACGTTGGCCCCGGCCTTCTCGCCCAGCCCGACGACGTCGACGGCCCGGTCGACCGCCGCCCGGTCGGCGGCGGTCAGCCGGGAGAACCAGCCCTTGCGCGACAGGCGCCCGCTGGCCACCACCTCGCGGACCGTGCTGGGCACGCCGCCGACGACCGTGTGCCGCTGGGGGACGTAACCGATCCGCCAGCGCTCGGCGAAGCGGTCGGCGGGGGTGCCGAACAGCTCCAGCCGGCCGCCCATGAGCGAGGCCAGGCCGAGGATGCCGCGCACCAGCGTGGACTTCCCCGAGCCGTTGGCGCCGAGCACGGTCAGCACGTCGCCGGGGCGCAGGTCGAGGTCGAGGTCGCGCACCACCGGGTGCTCGCCGTAGCCGATCGCCAGGCCGCGGGCGGTCACGATGGGGGTGCTGTCGCGGGTCACCGGCACGGCTGGCCCTCCTGGAGCGCGCGCAGGTCGGCGCGCATGACGGACAGGTAGTCGGTGCCGCGCGAGGCGTCGGTGAGGCCCTCGAGCGGGTCGAGCACGTCGGTGCGGGCGCCGGTCTCGCGCGCCAGCGCTTCGGCCACCGCCGGGCTGGCCAGCGTCTCGCCGTAGACGGTGCGCACGTCGTGCGCCCGCACGTAGGCGGCGAGACGGGCCAGGTCGGCCGGGCGCGGCTCGGCCTCCGGGTCCAGGCCGGTGATGCCGACCTGGGTGAGGTCGTAGCGGCGGGCGAGGTAGCCGAACGCGGCGTGGCTGGTCACCAGCTCGCGGGAGGCGCAGTCGGCCAGCCCGGCGCGGAGGTCCTGGTCGAGCGCGGCGAGGTCGGTGCGGACGGCGGCGGCGCGGGCGCGGAAGCCCGCCGCCTGCTCCGGGCGGAGCGCGGCGAGCCGGCCGGCCACCGTGTCGGCGACGTCGGCCAGGCGGGTCGGGTCGAGCCAGAAGTGCGGGTCGCGGCCCGCCTCCGGGCCGGTCGCGCCGCTGCGCTCGGTGTGGTCGGCGGTGAGCGCGAGGTCGAGCCGGGCGGCCGGCGCGCCGGCGAGGGCGTGACCGCCGGCCTCCTGCGCCACGGCGGCGTCGACGGCGGGCTGGAAGCCGGACAGGTAGACGACCAGGTCGGCGGTCTCGACCCGGGCGACGTCGCGCGGGGTGAGCTCGAGGTCGTGCGGCTCGACGCCGGGCTTGGTGAGCGAAACGACGTCGGCGCCCGCCACCCGCTCGGTCACCCACTGGAGCGGGTAGAAGCTGGCGACCAGCCGCAGCGGACGGGGGGTGGTCTGGTCGGTGGCCGCCGGCCAGACGCCGGTGCCGCAGCCGCTGAGCGCGAGCAGCCCGGTCACGAGCACGGCCGCGAGGGCCGTGACTCCGGCGAGGCGCATCGACATGACAACCATTCTCAATGATGTTGAGAACGGTTGTCAATTACGGCCCGGCGGGCTCACCCCTTCACGGACACCACGGCCGCGCCCAGCAGCACCACGAGGACGAGCAGGCGGGTGACCCGCGCCGAGGCGGGCAGCGCGGGCCAGGACAGGTAGCTCAGCCACAGCGCGGCCAGGGCGACGAGCAGCACGAGCACGGCGCCCAGCCAGCCACCCAGGATGAGCCCGCCGAGCAGCAGCGCGGCCAGCACCACGGCCAGCAGCCAGCGCGGTCCGCGGGCCAGGGCGACCAGCGCCGGATAGCTCGCCCGCTCCACCCGGGCGCGCAGGGACCCGGGAGCGGCGGAGGGAGCCGGCGGCGCGGGGCGCTGCGCCGAGGGGCGCTGGGGGCGTCGCTCGGGCTGCCGGTTGGGCCGGCCGGCCGGACGGGGGCGGCTGCCCGCGCGCCCACCGGACCGGTTGCCGCGCGCGGGTCGGTTGCTGGCCACGGGCGTCGTCTCCCTCGGATCCCTGGTGCGGTGGTCCAGGTGCGGTGGTTCAGGTGCGGTGGTTCGGGTGCGGTGGTTCGGGTGCGGTGGTGCGGGTCGCTGTGCTGCCGGCCGTCGGTGCGTTGCCGCGCCGGGCCGGTGCGACGATGGGGTCATCCTTCCGCACCACCCGCGCCGATCAGGGTCAACGCATCGGCAGGCAGGAGCGCCGTGCTCGTCGTCACCCGCTACGTCGTCCCCGAGGCCGAGGGGCCGGCCTTCCTCGTGCAGGCCCGGGCCGCGCTGGCCGCGCTGGCCGGCTGCCGCGGCCACCTGGCCGGCCACGTGGGCCGCTCCAGCGACGACCCCGGGCTGTGGGTGCTGGCCACCGAGTGGGAGTCGGTGGGCGCCTACCGGCGGGCGCTGTCGTCGTACGAGGTCAAGGTGCACGCGGTGCCGCTGATGTACCGGTCGGTCGACGAGCCCACCGCGTTCGAGGTGCTCGACGCCTCCGGTCGTGCGGCCGCCGACGGCGACGCGGGGGAGCGGCGCAGCCGGCGCGCGGCCGACGCCGACGTCGTCGGGCTGGGCGAGGCGAGCGCCCCGCTCGTGCCCAGCGACCTGGACTGAGGGGCACCCGGCCGAAAGCGGTTGGCCACGGCCACCGGGGCGCCCGGTAGCCTGGGCGCTCGCCCGGATCAGCCTGATCCGGGCACGAAAGACCCGCCGACCGCCAGCCGGATGGAGAGACCCTCGTGGCCGCCGACCAGATCGACACCATCGTCAGCCTCGCCAAGCGCCGGGGGTTCGTCTACCCCTGCGGCGAGATCTACGGCGGCACCCGCTCCGCCTGGGACTACGGACCCCTCGGCGTCGAGCTCAAGGACAACATCAAGCGCCAGTGGTGGAAGTCGATGATCCAGGGCCGCGACGACGTCGTCGGGCTGGACTCATCGGTCATCCTCCCGCGCGACGTGTGGGTCGCCTCCGGCCACGTGGCCGAGTTCGTCGACCCGCTGGTGGAGTGCCAGTCCTGCCACCGCCGCTTCCGCGAGGACCACCTGCGCGAGGAGTTCGCCGAGCGCAAGGGCCGGCCCGACCCCGACGCCGTCGCCCTCACCGAGGTGCCCTGCCCCAACTGCGGCACCAAGGGCGCCTGGACCGAGCCGCGCATGTTCAACGGCCTGCTCAAGACCTACCTCGGCCCGGTGGAGTCCGACGAGGGCCTGCACTACCTGCGCCCCGAGACCGCGCAGGGCATCTTCGTCAACTTCCTCAACGTGATGCAGAGCGCGCGCAAGAAGCCGCCGTTCGGCATCGGCCAGATCGGCAAGTCGTTCCGCAACGAGATCACGCCGGGCAACTTCATCTTCCGCACCCGCGAGTTCGAGCAGATGGAGATGGAGTTCTTCGTCGAGCCCGGCAGCGACGAGCAGTGGCACGAGTACTGGCTCGAGACCCGGATGAGCTGGTACACCGGCCTGGGCATCGCGCGGGACAACCTTCGGTTCTACGAGCACCCGAAGGAGAAGCTCTCCCACTACTCCAAGCGGACCGTCGACATCGAGTACCGGTTCCGGTTCGCCGGTTCGGAGTGGGGCGAGCTCGAGGGCATCGCCAACCGCACCGACTTCGACCTGTCCACCCACTCGAAGCACTCCGGCGCCGACCTGACCTACTTCGACCAGGACAAGGGCGAGCGCTGGACCCCCTACGTCATCGAGCCCGCAGCCGGCGTCGGCCGCCCGCTCATGGCGTTCCTGCTCGACGCCTACACCGAGGACGAGGCCCCCAACGCCAAGGGCGTCATGGAGAAGCGCACCGTGCTGCGCCTCGACCCGCGCCTGGCCCCGGTGAAGGTCGCGGTGCTCCCGCTCTCGCGCAACGCCGACCTCTCGCCCAAGGCCCGCGACCTCGCAGCGGAGCTCCGCCAGAGCTGGAACGTCGACTTCGACGACGCCGGCGCCATCGGCCGCCGCTACCGCCGCCAGGACGAGATCGGCACCCCGTTCTGCGTGACCGTGGACTTCGACACCCTCGAGGACCAGGCCGTCACCGTCCGCTCCCGCGACACCATGGAGCAGGAGCGCATCGGCCTCGACGCCGTCCACGGCTGGCTGGCCGCGCGGTTGCTCGGCTGCTGAGGGGGCGCGACGCCCCGGGGCCTGATTGGGTGAAGGGCACCTTCAGACGAACCTATGGGCAGAAGGTGCCCTTCACCCAACGGACAGCCTGCTCAGGCGGCCGGCCGGCTGGTGAACGGGGGGATGTCGCGCGCCGCTGCTGCCTCGAGCGCCCGTCGGATGGTCGCGAGAACCTCGTCGGGTCGCTCGCGCAGGTCTGCCGGTGACACCGGCAGCACGGTCAAGCCTGCCGCGGACATCCGTCGCTGCCTGGCTTGTGTCTGCCGGTACTCGGCCGGCCCGAGATGCCACTCCATCGAATCGACCTCGACGACGACGCCCAGAGCAGGCCAGAACGCGTCCGGGCGCGCCAGCCAGGTGCCGAAGGCGTCGAAGACGTCGTGGTTCCAGACCGGCAGTGGAAGGCCGGAGCGCCGGAGCAGCTCCCGCAGCTCGGCCTCGGCCACCGACCGGACCCCATCGGCCACCTCCCGCAGCACGCGCCGAGGTAACGCCGTGCCCCGTCGCTGCGCGCCGCGCAGTTCATCCGCTAGCTGAGGCACGGTGCAGAGCCCCCGTTGGACGACCTCGGCCAGCAGAGCACGGACAGCGTTGACGTCGCGCATGCGGCGGGCCGCGTCGATGGCGGCTCGAGGAACAGGCGCGACAGGCAGCCCCAGCACGGTCCGGTGCCTCGGCAGGCGCGTCGTCCGCTCGACCATCACAGCCGGATGCGACGCACGTCGACGCCGATGAGGCACCAGCAGGTGCAGCGCAGGGGCGCCCCCGACGCATCGCAGGCCGTAGAGCGCCAAGGCGCACTCGCCGGTGAACATCCCGCCGCCACCGACGTAGAGCAGCGCAGCCCGCAGCCACTGGGCTCGGTCGGGCCTCCCTCCGGTGACCAGCAAGATCCCTGGCAACAGCCTCGTCCACGGTCCGCCGGCTCGGGACCGGTAGGTCTGGGTGGAGCGCGGCACGCCGAGTCGATCGAGCTCGGCGGCGCGCACGACACCGCCACGCGCTGCGATGAGGCCGTCGAGGGCGAACCGATCCCCGTCCTTGCGTCGTCTGGGCACCTCCGCAGCGTGCTCCCGCTGGGCGGTCCGGTGCTCGCCACTGCCCACAGGCCCTGGGTGAAGGTGCCCTTCTGCCAATAGGTTCGTCAGAAGGTGCCCTTCACCCAATCCCCCCCCCGGCCATGACAGATGTCATGGCCCACCCCTGACGGCACGCACTGGGACCGCGAGGGCAGCACGGCCAGAGTCGGGGCCATGACGACGACGAAGGCGCTGGTGGCGCAGAGCCGGCGGCCGGCCGACGAGGTGGCGGTGCGGCTGAGTGGGCTGCGCAAGCGGTTCGGGGGCACGACGGCCGTGGACGGGGTGGACCTGGAGATCGGGGCGGGGGAGGTGGTGGCGCTGCTCGGGCCGAACGGGGCGGGCAAGTCGACCACCATCGAGATGCTGCTCGGCCTGCGCGAGCCGGACGAGGGGACCGCGCACCTGTTCGGGCAGAGCCCGCGCGATGCCGTCACGCAGGGCCGGGTGGGCGCGATGCTGCAGTCCGGCGGCCTGCTCGGCGACCTCACCGTCGGCGGCGTCGTCCGACTGGTCGCCGACCTGCACCGCCGCCCGATGCCGGTGGCGCGGGCGCTGGCGCTGGCCGGGCTCGAGGACCTCGCCAAGCGCCGGGTCGACGCCCTCTCCGGCGGCCAGCGCCAGCGGGTGCTCTTCGCGCTGGCGGTCGTTCCGGACCCCGCGCTGCTGGTGCTGGACGAGCCCACGGTGGCCATGGACGTCGAGAGCCGGCGGGCGTTCTGGACCTCGATGCGCGAGCTCGCCGCGGAGGGCCGCAGCGTCCTGTTCGCCACCCACTACCTCGACGAGGCCGACGACAACGCGGACCGCATCGTGCTCATGGCTCGCGGGCAGGTGGTCGCCGACGGCCCCGGAACGCAGATCAAGGCGACGGTCGGCTCTCGGCGGATCCGGTGCACCCTCCCCGGCGCGCAGCTGGCTGCGCTCACCGCCCTGCCCGGCGTCCGCGAGGCCAGCGTGCAGGGCGACGCCGTCACCCTGGTCTGCACCGACGCCGACGCCGCCCTGCGGGCCCTGCTCGCCGATCCGGCCGCCCGCGACGTCGAGGTGACCGGCGCCGGCCTCGAGGACGCCTTCCTCGCCCTGACCTCCTGACCTCCGACGACGAGTAGGACTCGACATGAACCTGGCATATCTGCGGGCAGAAGCCCTGCGCACGCTCAGAAATCCACGATACCTGCTGTTCACCCTCGGCATCCCGCTGCTGCTGTTCCTGGTCATCGGCAACGCCTACGACGGCGACGTCGCCGGGGTCAGCGCCCAGACCTGGTACATGATCAACATGGCGACGTTCGGCGCGATGGGCGCGGTCCTCGGCACCGGCGCGCGGATCGCGGTGGAGCGCGACGCCGGCTGGAACCGGCAGCTCCGGCTCACCCCGCTCGCCCCGCAGACCTACGTCGTGAGCAAGGTGGTCGTCGGGATGGCGCTGGCACTGCCGGCGATGCTGCTCGTCGGCGCCGCCGGCGCCCTCACCGGCAAGGTGCACCTCGACGCCGCCCAGTGGGCCGGCGTCCTGCTGGTCACCTGGGTCGCGCTGCTCCCGCTGGCCGCGGTCGGCGTCGGGATCGGCTACCTCTCCCGCGGCGACGGCGCCCAGGCCGTGAACGGCGGGATCCTCATGCTGCTCTCGATGTTCGGCGGTCTCTGGTTCCCGCTCGACGGCGCCCCGGCCTGGATGAGCGGCATCGCCCATGCCACGCCCACCTACTGGCTCGGCCAGATCAGCCGCGCCCCCCTCACCGGCAGCTGGCCGGCGGTGGCCGGCTGGCTGGTCCTGGCCGGCTGGGCGCTGGTGGCCGTGCGGGTCGCCGCCCGTCGCTACCGCGTCGATGCCGTCCGCGCCGCCTGAGAGCAGCGCCTCGAGAACGTCGGGTGAGGGAACGGTGACGTCCACTAGCGTGCGGGCGGTGAGCACCTCGCTGGCCACCTCGCTCCGCGCCGCACTGCCGTCGCGCCGCGGGGCGGGCGAGGCGGGCGGCACCGGCGAGCTGTGGCGCAACCGCCGGTGGCGCTGGTCCACCTGGGGCGCGATCTGGTTGGTGTTCCTGGTGAACGTCGCCGCCACCGTCTGGCAGGACAACGGGCCCGCGGGTCGTACCGCGGGCATCGTCCTGCTGCTGGCGTTCGTGGCGGTCTTCCTGCTCGGGGTGCCGCTACTCGTCGTACGCCCGCCGCTGGACCGCGCGCGCTGGCTGGTCCCCGCGCTGCTGCTGGCCCTGGGCACCGCGCTGGTCCCGCTGGCCGGCGAGGCGGCGCTGGCCACCTACGTCTACGTCGTGGTCACGGCGCTGGCCCTCATCCCTCCGCCGTGGGGGCTGGTCAGCTCCCTGGTCCTCACCGCCGGTGCGGCCGCGGCCGCCCAGCTCGTGCCCGGCTGGGGCCACGACCCGATCGACGTCGCGCTGCCGATGGTCACCGCCGGCATGGCGGTCTACAGCATGACGAGCCTGCTGCGACGCAACCGCGAGCTGATGGCCGCCCGCGAGGAGATCGCCCGGCTGGCGGTCAGCGAGGAGCGGCTGCGCTTCGCCCGCGACGTGCACGACCTGCTCGGCCACAGCCTCACCGTGGTCACCGTGAAGGCGCAGCTGGCCCGCCGGCTGCTCGACACCGACCCGGCCCGCGCAGCAGCCGAGATCACCGAGGTGGAGCGGCTCTCCCGCGAGGCCCTGCACGACGTCCGCGCCACCGTGAGCGGCTACCGCGCCGTCACCCTGGCCGGCGAGCTGGCCACCGCCCGGACCTCCCTGGCCGGTGCCGGGCTGGCCGCCGATTTGCCCGACGACGTCGACGTCGTCCCGCGGCACCTGCACGAGCCGTTCGGCTGGGTGGTCCGCGAGGGCGTGACCAACCTGCTGCGGCACGGGCACAAGGTGACCCGGTGCGCGGTGCGGCTCGGGCCCACCTGGCTGGAGGTCGTCGACGACGGTCACGCCGACTGGGCCACCGCTTCGCGCAAGGCGGGTGGGAACGGGCTGCGCGGCCTGCAGGAGCGGGTGGCGGCGGTGGACGGGCGGGTCAGCGCCGGCTGGGTGCCCGGTGGGGGATACCGGCTGCGTGTCGACGCCGTCCCGCCGCAGCCGGTCCCGGCGGAGGCCTGACCACCGGATGATCGGGCTTGGATGATCAGGGTTCTGCTCGCCGACGACCAGGCGCTGGTCCGCGGGGCGCTGGCCGCGCTGCTCTCGCTCGAGGCCGACCTCGAGGTCGTCGCCGAGGTCAGTCGCGGCGATGAGGTGCTGCCCGCCGCGGCCCGCACCGCCCCCGACGTGGCCGTGCTCGACGTCGAGATGCCGGGCCTGGACGGCATCGCCGCCTGCGCCGCGCTGCGCGAGGCCCGCCCGGAGTGCCGCGTCCTCGTGGTCACCACCTTCGGCCGCCCCGGCTACCTGCGCCGGGCGATGGAGGCCGGGGCCAGCGGCTTCATGGTCAAGGACGCCCCCGCCGAGCAGCTGGCCGACGCAATCCGCCGGGTCCGCGCGGGGCTCCGCGTCGTCGACCCGGTGCTGGCCGCCGAGACCCTGGCCGCCGGGGACAGCCCGCTGACCACTCGGGAGCGCGAGGTGCTGCTGGCCGCACGGGGCGGCGGCACGGTGGCCGACGTCGCCCGCGAGCTGGTGCTCTCCGAGGGCACCGTGCGCAACTACCTCTCCGCCGCCATCGGCAAGACCGGTGCGCGCACCCGGGCCGAGGCGGTGCTGTTGGCCGAGCAGCGCGGCTGGCTCTGAGCCGGCGTCTCCGGAGCGGGCAGCGCCCGTCTGGGACACTGGAGGCGTCATGGACCAGCGCCCCGCCCTCACCCTCGGCCCGCACGTCGTCGACCCGCCGGTCGTGCTCGCGCCGATGGCCGGCATCACCAACTCCGCCTACCGCCGCCTGTGCCGGGAGTACGGCGCCGGGCTCTACGTCAGCGAGATGATCACCTCGCGCGCCCTGGTGGAGCGCGACGAGGAGACCATGCGGATGGTGCGCTTCGCGCCGGAGGAGTCCGCGGGCGGCAACGTGCGCTCGATCCAGCTCTACGGCGTGGACCCCGACGTCGTCGGCCGCGCGGTGGCGATGGTGGTGGACGAGGACCTGGCCGACCACGTCGACCTGAACTTCGGCTGCCCCGTCCCCAAGGTCACCCGCAAGGGCGGCGGATCTGCGTTGCCCTACAAGCGGAACCTGCTCCGCGACATCCTGCGCGCCGCGGTGAAGTCCGCCGACGGCCGGGTGCCGGTCACCATGAAGATGCGCAAGGGCATCGACGAGAACCTGCTCACCTACCTCGACGCCGGCCGGATCGCCCAGGACGAGGGCGTCGCGTGGGTGGCGCTGCACGGGCGCACCGCCGCGCAGCTCTACGGCGGCGAGGCGGACTGGGAGGCCATCGCGCGGCTCAAGGAGCACGTGCAGATCCCGGTGCTGGGCAACGGCGACATCTGGGAGGCCGACGACGCCCTGGCCATGATGGCCAAGACCGGCTGCGACGGCGTGGTCGTCGGCCGCGGGTGCCTGGGCCGGCCCTGGCTGTTCGGCCAGCTGGCCGCGGCCTTCGCCGGCCGCGGCCGTCCCGCCGACCCGGGGCTGCGCGAGGTCGCCGGCGTGATGCGCCGGCACGCCGAGCTGCTCTCCGAGCTGTTCGGCGAGGACAAGGGCTGCCGCGAGGTGCGCAAGCACGTCGCCTGGTACACCAAGGGTTTCGCGGTCGGCTCGGAGATGCGCCAGAAGCTGGCGATGGTCTCCAGCCTTGCCGAGCTCGACGACCTGCTCGGGCAGCTCGACCTCGACCAGCCCTTCCCCACCGAGGTCCTCGGCCGCCCGCGCGGGCGCACGACCGGCCGGCAGAAGGTGGCCCTGCCCGACGGCTGGCTCGACGACGTCGACGACGCCTCGGTGCCGGCCGGGGCCGAGATCGGCGTCAGCGGCGGCTGAGGGGCAGTCCTGGGGGTGGTCCGTGGCGAGGGACCAGCCCCGAAGCGAAGCCGATCTGCGCACACCCCCGCGGCCCGATCTCGGCGGGTCGCCGTCTCGAAGGCTCGACACGCCGTGCCGGAACCTGGGGCTGTGGGCGCACAACGGTCAGCGACGGCTGGCCGCGGCCGCGGCACGCTGAGCGGCAGGAGACCCGCCCGGCGCGGGAGGACGCCCGTTCGGCCCTGACCGGACGACCACGCCTCTTACCGCCAGGACGACCACCGCGGAGAGCGCCAGCAGCCGGGGGAGACCGGAGTGGCCGTCGAGGACGGGCTGCGCCGTCCAGAACGACGCGGCGGCGCACAGCGCGATGAGCAGGTCGCCCTCCAGGGCCAGCAGCAGCCCGGCCAGGACCAGCACCGACACGCTGTAGGCGGGCGCGGGGTTCACCTCGACCAGCGCGCGCAGGGCGACCGCGAGCACCAGCCCGTGACCGACCGCGCGGGAGCGCGCCGACCACAGCACGGCAACGGTGCCCCCGAGCAGCTGCACCGGCCGCACCCACACCGGTTCCGCCGAGCCGACGCGGTGCCCGAGGTAGCCCGGCAGGCTGCCCCTGCCCACAGCCATCACCCCGCGGCCGGCGGCGAGGAACTGCGGGAGCTCGCCCAGGACGAACGGGGACCAGCCGAGCGCGGACAGCGCGAGGGCCGCGGCGAGCGGCGCGCCCGGCGGAACCGCGGCCAGCAGCACCAGGCCCGTCGGCTTGGCCAGCACCGCCAGCACGGCGGCGCCGGCCGCCACGCCGCGGTGACCGGTGCGCAGCGCGTGCAGCAGCAGCGCCGCGCCGACGAGCACCAGGGCGTCGTCGGCGTGGCCCTTCCAGGCCAGCTGGGACCAGGCCGGCACCAGGCTGACGCCGACGACCGCGCCGACCAGCCGCGCGGGCAGGCCCGCGCGGCTGCGGGTCGTACGTGCCGCGGCCAGCGGCACGACGACCAGACCCGCCACCAGCACGACGTAGATGGGGCGGGGGAGCAGCGCGAGCAGCAGGGCCGCCGGCCCCATCTGCGCCCGCGGGTGCAGCGCGTAGAGGTGCCAGAGGTGCGGCCCGGCCAGGTCGCGGGCGGCGGCGCGGGCCAGCAGCCAGTCCGGGTGCACGTGCCGCGCGGCCAGCTGGACGCTGCGCAGCACGGTGGCGAGCGCGATGGCCGCGACCGCCCCCGTCGGCGGCAGGCTTTCGCCGCGACCGCCGTGCCCCCGCCCGCCCCGGACCCTGACGTCGACCCGGCCCTGCGCACGGCGACGCCGTGCCGTCCCCCCGTGCACCCCGAGCCCCCTTCACGGGCCTCCCCCGGACCCGTGACCCACCGTATCGGGGTGGGCAGCCGACCGTGACGCCGCGCGAGGTCAGCGCCCGCGCCCGGTCCGCTCCTGCAGCTCGTCGATCAGCTCCGAGGCCTGCGCCTTGGTGAGCCCCTCGGGCACCTGCTCGCCGGCCTCGTGCGCCAGGGTGCGCAGGTAGCTCGCCTGGGGTCCGGTGAGGGGCTCGTCGCCGGTCACCCACTCCTCCGGGTCCTTCTCCGGGGTGCCCTCGGCGCCCAGCTCGTCGGTGCCGGAGCCGCCGGCCGGGCCGTCGGCGTCGACGCCACCGGGCTCGACCAGGCTCTCCTGGTCCTGCGACGGGTCGGCGACCGCAGGCTGCTCGTCCTCGAATGTGTGTTCGCTCATGGACTTCCGCTACCCCGGGTTCCTGGTGCCACACCACCTGCCGCGACGAGTCCCACCCTCCGCGCCGATGCGGTCAGCGTGCTCGTCGCCCCCGCCGGCTGACGGACCCCTGCGGCTGCGCCGCTTACTCCGGCACGGGGGAAGGGAGCGTGCGCAGCCGCAGGACCGGCAAGGCCGGCAGCCCCATCAGCTCCAACGGCGTGTAGGAGAGCGCCTCGGGGCAGTCGGCCC
>JBQCIO010000220.1:0-8772 GCA_051953655.1 Motilibacteraceae bacterium | reverse complement strand
CGCCGGGGGATCTTTTTGGGTGTTGGTCTTGGTGGGTTTTTGTGGGGGGGGGCCCCCTTGCGGGGGCCCCCCCCACCCCTCCCCATCACCCTCCCCCCCCCCCCCCCCCCCCCCTGGCCCGAGCTCCCTGCCCGCCCCTGCCCGGACAGGGTGTTCTCCCCTCATCCCTTCACGGCGCCGGAGGTCAGCCCGCGGACGAAGTAGCGCTGCAGCGAGAGGAACACCGCCACCGGAACGACCATGCTGACGAACGCCCCGGCGGTGAGCAGCTCCCAGCCCTGACCCTGGGAACCGAGCAGGCCGGCGAGGTTCACGGTGACGACCATGTTGTCGCCCGAACCGAGGAACACCAGCGCGATGAGCAGGTCGTTCCACACCCAGAGGAACTGGAAGATGGCGAACGAGGCGAGGGCGGGGATCGACAGCGGCACGACGAGCCGCCAGAAGGTCTGGAAGTGGCTCGCCCCGTCGATCTTGGCCGACTCGATGACGGCCTTGGGCAGGCCCGCCATGTAGTTGCGAAGGATGTAGACCGCCAGCGGCATCCCGAACCCGGCGTGGGCGAGCCACACCGCGGGGAACGTGCCGTTCAGGCCGAGGCGGCCGTAGAACTGCAGCAGCGGCACCAGAGCCACCTGGTTCGGCACGACGAGCAGCCCGACCACGACGATGAACAGCACCTCGCGCCCGCGGAACTCCAGGAAGGTGAAGGCGTAGGCGGCGAAGGCAGCGATCATGATCGGGATGACCGTGGCCGGCACCGCCACGGCGAGGCTGTTGACGAAGCTGCTCGCCATCGGCGTCTGGCCGCCGAACAGGACGTCGTGGTAGTTGTTCAGCGTCCACTGGGTCGCCTTGAGCGGGTTGGCGAAAGCGGTCCACCAGCCGCTGGAGTTGGCCGCGTCGGTGGTGCGGAAGGAGGTGACGAGCAGCCCCACCGTGGGCAGCAGCCACAGGACGCAGAGCAGGGTCATGACGACCCGGACGACCCACCCGGCGCCCTTCGCGGCCGTCGGCCCGTGGCCGGGATGGGTGGCGCGCCGGGTCCCGCCGGTGGCGGTGGGCGTGGGGACCGGGGTCTCCAGGGCGAGGTTGCTCATCCCATCTCCTCCTGCGCCCGGAACTGCCGGACCTGGTAGACCAGCACCGGCATGACGGCCAGCAGCAGCATCACCACGATGGCCGCGGCATAGCCGTTGTTGCCGTTGGTGAACAGCTCGCTGTAGAAGCGCATCCCGATGACGTCGGTGTTGAAGTTGCCACCCGTGGTGACGTAGATGATGTCGAAGATCTTCATCACCGTGATCAGGACGGTGATGAACACCGCGATGACGGTGGGCCAGATCTGCGGGACGACGATGCGGAAGAAGATGGTGCGTTCACTGGCGCCGTCGATGCGGCCCGCTTCGAGGGTGTCGTCCGGGACCCCCTTCACGGCAGCCGACAGCAGCACCATCGCGAACCCGACCTGCGCCCAGATCATGATGACCATCAGCAGCAGGCTGTTGACGTGGGCCTGGCTCAGCTGCAGCCACGCGACCGGGTCGAACCCGAGCCTGGTCACGACGGCGTTGAGCAGACCGATCTGCGGCTGGCCCGCCGGACGCGCCTCGTAGACGAAGCGCCAGATGGTCGCCGCGCCTGCCATGCTGATGGCCATCGGCAGGAAGATCACCGACTTGGTGAGCTTCTCCGCTCGTGGCCGCAGGCGGTCGGCGAGCACGGCGATCGCGAGGCCGAACACCACGGTCAGCGCCGGCACCACGAGCATCCACAACAGGGTGTTGAGCAGGGTGACACTCAGGAAGTCCTTGTCCGTGAGCAGGTCCGTGTAGTTCTTCAGGCCGACCCAGGCCGTCGACTGCCCGTTGGCGAAGCTGAGCACGATGGTGCGCACCGCGGGATAGACCAGGAACAGCCCGATGGCCACCACCGCGGGCCCCACGAAGGCGTAGGGCTTGAGCCGGCGCTCCCACCGGGCGGGGAGCAGCTCTGCGAACTTGTTGAGCACGTAGAAGAGCACGAGTGCGCCGAAGACACCGCTGACCACGGCGAGCAGCGCGTTCACCACCTTGAGCACCACGTCGGGTGCCTCCTTCCACAGAAGCGAGGTGGTGGGGGCGCGCGGGCGGAGCGGAGCCCGCGCACCCCCACGTCTCGACGCCGGCGCTAGGGCCGACAGGCGCCGGAGGTCAGCTGGACGGCCAGCTCTCGTCGATGTTCTTCAACGTGGTCTCGAGGTCCTGCTGACCGGAGGTGTAGGCGACGATGCCCTTCCAGAAGCTGCCCGTGCCGACCTTGCCCGGCATGCTGTCCGACGCGTCGAAGGCGAGGCCGGACGACTCGTAGGCGATCTTGGCGATGTCGCGCGTCGTCTGGTTGCCGTAGTTGGTCAGGTCGAAGTCCTTGTGCGGCGAGAGAAAGCCGTGGTCCTGCGGGCCTGCCCACTGCTTGCCGAAGGTCGGGTCCTCGGTGATGTACTTCATCACCTTGTCGACGTTGGAGTCGCCCCTGGTGAACTCGGCGGCGAGGTCGCCGCCGCCTTCGACCTGGTCGAACTGCCCCTTCGGGAAGGGGAACACACCCACCTCGGAGTCCAGGTCGGCGCGGACGTCGTCCGGGAAGAAGCCCTTCTGGGTGATGAAGTTGCCCTGCTTGTACATGAAGCAGCCCGGTGGGTTCTTGAACATCGGGTTCGCCGCCGTGCCGAACGCGGTGCTCACGATGGACTTGCGCCCGCCCAGCACGTTGCCGTCGGTGAAGGCGATCTTCGCGTAGTCCTGGAAAGCCTGCTTCACCGGCGCGTCCTCGAACTTCACCTGGTGCGAGATCCACTGGTTGTAGACGTCGGGGCCGCTCTGCTTGAGCACGAGCTCCTCGACCCAGTCAGTGCCCGGCCAGCCCGTGGCCTCCCCGGACTCCAGCCCCAGGCACCAGGGGGTCTTGCCCTGCGAGCGGATCTTGTCGGTGAGCGCGTAGAGCTCGTCGATGGTCTTGGGCACCTGGTAGCCGGCGGCGGCGAAGGCCTTCTTGTCGTACCAGACCAGGCTCTTGACGTTCATGGAGATCGGGACGCCGTAGAGCTTGCCGTCGGCGCTGGCCGCGTCCAGGAAGCCGGGGACGATGCTGGACTTGAGCTTGCCGACGTCCAGCACGCTGTCCAGGTCCTGGAGCTTGCCGGTCTTCGCGATGTCCTTGAGCAGCCCCGGCTGGGGGAAGACCGCGATGTCGGGCAGGTTGTTGCCGGCCACCCGGCTGCGGATGAGGGTCTCGAACCCGCTGGCCTGGGTGTACTTGATCGTGATGCCGTTCTGCTTCACCCAGGGCTCGAGGGAGTCCTTGAAGCCCTGGGTCTGGTCGCCACCGAAGGCGAACATGATCTCGACGGTCTTCTTCGCCGAGCCACCACCGCCCCCGCTGCCGCCGCTGGTGGCCGTGCTGCCCTGGCTCAGACAGCCGGTCGCGAGGAGCGCCACCGCGCCCACCGCAACACCGAGCCGCATCGTCGTCCTGCCCTGCATGGACCTTCCCTCCGCCGCACCTGGCGAGAACGTCCCGTGCGGGACGTCTACTGTTTCGATTTAGTGCCGCACTCTGCGCCGTTTCTTCCCCTGGCGTCAAGACCCCGTTGCAACGTTTTTATGGACGTGTTGCCGGCGCGAGGTGCACGAGGAGCAGCCCGCGGCGCACGGCGGCTCGGTAGCCTCCCGCTCGTGCCTCGACGAGCAGCGCCGCAGCAGCCGGGAGATCCCGCTCCTCGGCCCACCATGGCGGAGGTGGCCCGGCTTGCCGGCGTCTCCCCCACCACCGTCTCGTTCGTCATCAACGACCGCCCGGGCTTGCCCGAGGCGACACGCCAGCGCGTCCGCGAGGCCATCGACGCCCTCGGCTACCGGCCCAACCGGGCCGCCCGCGGCCTGCGCACGCGGCGCACGCACACCCTCGGCTTCCTGACCGACGAGATCGCGGTCACGCCGTTCGCCGGCCGCACGGTCACCGGAGCCCATGACGTCGCCTGGAAGCAGCAGACCCTGCTGCTCATCGCCAACACCACCCGAGACCAGCGCGTCATCAGCACCGCGGTGGACGAGCTGCTCGACCGTCAGGTCGACGGCATCGTGTTCGCCGCCGTGTCCACGCGGCAGGTCACGCTGCCGGCGACCACCCGGGCCGTGCCCACCGTGCTGGTGAACTGCTTCGCGCCGGGCGACGCGCTGCCGTGCGTGCTGCCGGACGAGGAGGCGGGCGGGTCGGCCGCGGCGCAGATCCTGCTCGAGGCCGGGCACCGCCACATCGCGCACCTGGCCGGCCTCAAGGGCACGTGGGCCACCAGAGAGCGGCTCAAGGGGTTCCGTGCGGTCCTGGCCCGGGCCGGGGCCCCGCTGGACCCCGACCTGCTGCGCTTCGGCACCTTCCGGACGGACTCCGGCTACGCGCTCATGAGGGAGTTGCTGCAGCACGAGAACGTGCCCACTGCGGTGTTCTGCGGCAACGACCGGATGGCGCTGGGTGCCTACCTGGCCCTGAAGGAGGCCGGGCTGCGGATCCCCGAGGACGTCTCCGTGGTCGGCTACGACGACCAGGAGGAGCTGGCTGCCGAGGTGCATCCCGGTCTGACCACGATCGGGCTGCCGTTCTACGAGATGGGCCGCTGGGCGGTGGAGCACCTGCTGGCCGGAGACGTGGAGGGCCTGCCGGCCCGCACCTACCTCCCCTGCCCGCCGGCCCTCCGTGGGTCGGTCGCGGCGCCGCATCGGCGCCCCCGCAGGCCTCGCCTCTAGGTCCTGTCCGATTGACGGACGGGCCGGGGCTGCCTACGGTGCAGCGCAAAACCGATTTAGCGAGGTGCTGTGACCGATCTCGTCACCCGCGATGCCAAGCCCCGTCTGCATCCCCGGCCGGCCTCGGGCTGGGTGAACGACCCGCACGCTGGGCTCCGCCTCGGAGGTACGTTCCACCTGTTCTGCCAGTGGAACCCGGCCTCCACGCGGCACGAGAACATCCACTGGGCCCACCTGACCTCGGCCGACCTCCTGCACTGGGACGTGCACGAGCCGGCGCTGTCGCCGACCCAGGGCGGCCCCGACGCCGACGGCTGCTGGTCCGGCTGCGCCGTTCGGGACGGGGACGAGGTGGCCCTCGTCTACACCGGCTTCCGCGCCGGAGAGCAGCTGCAGACGATCTGCCTGGCGCGCAGCCAGGACGCGAGCACGTGGGTGAAGCACGAGCGCAACCCGGTGCTGCCCGCCCCGCCGCCCGGCCTCGACGTCGTCGAGTTCCGCGACCCCTTCGTCTGGCGCACCGAGCCCTCGACCGGGGGCCACTGGGCTGCGCTGGTGGGCTGTGCCCTGGCCGACGGCACCGCGGCGGCGCTGCTGTACCGGTCCACGGACCTCACCGGCTGGGGCTACCGCGGCGTGTTCTGCGACAGCCGCCACCCGATCCTGGCCGGGTTGGAGACCGGCGCCGCCTGGGAGTGCCCGCAACTGCTCGTGGACGGCGACCGCGCGCTCCTCGTCGTCTCCGCCTGGCCCCGGGAGCCCTCGCACGCCGTCGCCATCGGCGGCCGCCTCGCCGGCGACCGGTTCGAGCCCGCGGTGGTGCAGCGCCTGGATGCCGGGCCCGACCTCTACGCGCCGGCGCTGGCCCGCGACGACGACGGCCGGACCCTGCTCTGGGGCTGGTCGTGGGAGGCGCGCTCGAACGAGCGGTCCGCAGCCCAGGGCTGGGCGGGTGCCCTCACCTTCCCCCGCACCGTCCGGCTGGACCAGGGCGGGCAGCTCCGCATCGCGCCGGCGACCGAGGTCGAGGCGCTGCGGGCCGAGCAGCTCCAGCTGCTCAGCGACAGCACGGACACCGGTACCGGCACTGAGGGAGGCGCGGCGCAGCCGCGCGCACTCAGGCTGCTGCACGTCGACCCTGGCGAGACCTTCGAGGTGCAGGCCCTGCTTGACCCCGCGCCCGGCTCCGCGTGCTTCCTCCGGCTGCTGGCAGATCCCGAGGGCCGGGAGCACGTCGAGGTGGGCGTGCGTATGGGTCACGACGGCGGGCTGACCGCCTACGTGGACCGCGACAGCGCGAGCCTGGACGCCACCGCGGCCGGCGGGCTCTACGAGGCACAGCTGGATGCGCTCGCCGGACCGGTGCACCTGAGGGTGCTCGTGGACCACAGCCTGCTCGAGGTGTTCGTCGAGGACCTCGCCACCTTCACGGTGCGCGTGTATCCGCAGCTCGAGGAGAGCACGCGTCTGCTGCGAGGGGTGACGGGGGCCGGCGGCAGCCTGCGCGAGCTGGTGGCCTGGCGCCTCGCCCTCTGACCCCACGTCGCCAGCCTCACCCGCGCCCTGCCGCCGCACGGTTAGCCCGTCCGGGTGACCCGCGCGTGCGGCCGGACACCACCGGGTACTGCTCGGCCCTCAGCACCTCACCTGGGGGTCTTCCGTGCACCGCTCCCGTTCGGTCCTCGCCGCGCTTCCCGTCGTGGTGGGCGCCGTCGTCGCCCTGGCCGCCCCGGCGGCGGCCGCCGCCGTCACGCCGACGGCCGCCGACGCTCAGCGCGCGAGCCACGACCTGTCGACCTACTGCACCTACGCCGCGGCCAGCACCGGCATCCGCTCGGAGCACCCGCGCTGGTACGCCTCGCTGTGCCAGGGGGCGACCACGCAGGCCGAGGCCGCCGCCCTGCGCACCTGCTACCTGGCTGTGGCGGACCGGCGGGCGGTGGGCAGCAGCTGCCTGGCCGACGTCCGGACCGGCGCGGTCTGGGCGCGACTGGACGCGGTCGAGAGCGGGACGGCGCGAGCGGCGGCGACGCCGTCGGGGCCCGGCTGGCACCGCACGGGGCTGAGCGACCTGCGCCGGCTGCACCTCGTCCACCGGTCCCTGGGGTAGCGGGACGCGGCGAGAGAGGCGCCGCCGGCGCGGTGCGTCAGGCGCCGCGCGGGGCGTCGCCGAGGCCGGGCACCTCGCCCTCGCCCTCGGGCCCCTCCACGAGCCCGGCGTCGGAGAGGTCCTCCTCCGGCACGTCCGCCTCGGCCTCCACCCACACGGTGGCGTGCTCGGTGCGCGGCTTGGCGCCGCGGATCCAGCGACCGAGGTCGGCCGCCTTGTCCGGGGCCACCAGGAACGCGACGTCCTCGACGATGCGGGCGGCGCTGTCGCGCACGGCCGCCTCGTCGAGACCGGTGCTGTCGAAGGTCGATCCCTTGGCGCTGCCGGCGGTCCCCATGAAGCTCGACACCTGCTCGGAGACCTTGCCGAGGATCCCGCTGACGACGTCGGCGAAGGCCTGGTCGTGCTCCGGGCAGGGGGCCAGGGTGGACGGCTTGGGCCGGGAGGGGCGTTGGCGCGCCTTCCAGTCCGGGACGTGCAGGAGTGCGGTGCCGCCGGCGTCGGTGTAGCGGTGGACCAGACCGGCGCCGGCCAGGGCGTCGAGGTCCGCGACCATCGTCGCGGTGGGGTGGTCGTCGGCCCGCAACGGCCAGAGCAGGCCGTTGAGCACGCCCGGCTGGTCCTTGGCCCGGCCGTCGTCGTCGAGGACGGTGGGCAGGTAGGCCCAGGTGAGGGCGGCGGAGAGCGGGAGCCCGGCCAGGCGCTCGTCCTGGGCGTCGGCGGGGTCGATGGTGCGGGCGGTCGGACGCATGGCGTCTCCTTGCTTCTCGTGCGGCCCGGTGAGCGGCCCGGGAGCGGGCGGCTGCCGGTGCGGCAGGGACTTCGACGGTACCTCCGCCGTGCGGCTGCTCGGGCCGCTCCGACCGCCGGACAGGTCGGCTGCGCGCCGCCGGTGGACCGTGACAGGAGCGTGAGCGGGGACTCCCCGTAGGCTGCGGGCGTGAACGGGAACGGGCACCTGGTCTGGGTGGACTGCGAGATGACCGGCCTCGACCTCGCGCAGGACGCGCTGGTGGAGGTGGCGGCCCTCGTCACCGACTCCGAGCTGACCGTGCTCGGCGACGGGGTCGACGTCGTCATCCGGCCGCCGGACCAGGCCCTGGAGACGATGCCCGACGTCGTCCGCCAGATGCACACCGCGAGCGGGCTGCTCGAGGAGCTGCCGCACGGCACCACGCTGGCCGAGGCCGAGCAGGCGGTGCTGGACTACGTGCGAGCGTTCGTGCCCGACGTCCGCAAGGCCCCGCTGTGCGGCAACAGCGTGGCGACCGACCGCGGGTTCCTCGCCCGGGACATGCCGGCCTTCGAGCAGCACCTGCACTACCGGATCGTCGACGTCTCCTCGATCAAGGAGCTGGCCCGGCGCTGGTACCCGCGGGTCTACTTCAACGCCCCCAAGAAGCAGGGCAACCACCGGGCGCTGGCCGACATCCGCGAGAGCATCGAGGAGCTCAAGTACTACCGCGCCGCGATCATGGTGCCCCAGCCCGGGCCGGACTCGGCGCAGGCCAAGGCCCTGGCCGAGCAGTTCGCCCTCGACGCCGACGGCAACCACGTGACCGGCTCGGACCCGGCGGCCGACGCGCCCACCGCCCCCTGACCGGTCGACGCCGCCCACCGCGGGGCGGAGCGGTCCGGACGACCGCTACACTTCCTCTGCTGCGCGAGCGGCGATGGTGGGTGTAGCTCAGCAGGTAGAGCACCGGGTTGTGGTCCCGGGTGTCGCGGGTTCAAGTCCCGTCACTCACCCCATCCAGGAGAGCCCCGGTCAGCGCGCTGACCGGGGGTCTTCGACTGCGGCAGCCCCGCACAGGCGGTTCGGTGGAACTCCGCCAGGCGCACCACCGTCTCACCGCCGTCACCGCGGTCGGTGGGGGCGTA
>JBQCIO010000219.1:0-4424 GCA_051953655.1 Motilibacteraceae bacterium | reverse complement strand
AACTTCCGCGGAATCAGCCAGGCCGAGCTCGACCGGGTCGCCGAGGAGCTCAACACCCGACCCCGCGAGACCCTGGACTGGCAGACTCCCGCCGAAGCCCTCGACGGGTTCCTCGTTGCATCCACCGGTTGAGCCCGCCATTCCCGCCATCAGCCCTTCACGATCACGGGAGGGGTGGCGGGGTGAAGCCGTCCTCGGCCAGCAGCGCCTCGCGGCGCTCCGGCTCGGCGAGCAGGGCGGCCAGCAGCCACCGGTCGGCCCAACGGCCGCCGGCCCAGGCCAGGCCGCGGGCCAGGCCGTCCAGGGTGCAGGCGTGCACGGTGACCTGCTGACCGTCGCCCGGCTCCACCCACCAGTCGACCTCGACGCCGCTCCCGGTGCCGCTGTCGGTGCCGGTTCGCATGACGACCAGCTCGTCGTGCTCCCGCCAGGTGCTGACGCCCGGCACCAGGTCCGCGACGACGTCGGGCACCGCGGCGGGCGTGCCCGGCTCGGCCGGGGCGAGCGGGCGTGCCTCGGAGGCGAGGTCGACACCGAGCAGGTCGGCCAGCTCGTCCACCCGCCCCGCGGGCGCCACCAGCGGGTGCACCTGCCACGGCAGCTGCAGCCACCAGGGCCCGTCCGCCACCACGACGTCGCCGGCCGGCACCAGCCGGGTCCGCGAGCCGGCCGGCACCCGGACCAGCGGGTGGGTGCGGACGCGGGCGACATCGAGCGGCGGCTCGGCGGTGACCAGCGCGGCGTGCAGGGCGCGCAGCGTGCCCGTGGGCAGCGCGTCGTCCAGCCGGTCGGCAGCCGCCGGGTCGGCCAGCCGGGCGAGCAGGTCGTCCGGGCCGTCGGGCTCCGCGAGCAGCCCGGCCAGGGTGGTGCGCACGCCGACGGCGCGCAGCAGCTCCGGGTCGGCGTGCACCGGCACCTCGTCGTAGAGCGCGGCGAGCACGGGGTCCGCGCCGGGCACCCGCACCGAGGTGGGCGGCAGCCCGTGCAGCCGGGCATGACGGCGGATCCACGACGCGGTGCAGGAGGGCACCTCGCGCAGCGAGCCGTCCGTCAGCACGATCCGGACCGGCGGCACCACGGCGTCGCGCAGCGGCGGCTGGCCGAGCAGCTCGAGCACCTCCGGCCAGGCCTCGGGGCGCACCAGGTCCAGGTCGCGGACGGCCGGGAGCCAGGGCACCAGCGGCGGGAGCTCCTGCTCCGGCAGCTGGTCCAGCACGTCCTCGGCCCAGTCGGCCAGGCCGTCGACGTCGTGCTCGTCGAGCTCGTCCGGGTCCAGACCGGCGTCGTCGAGCACCAGCAGCGCCGGCCGCTCGAGCACCCCGACCGCCACCAGCGCCCGCTCGCCCACCTGCTCCACGAACGCGGGGTCGACCTCACCGAGCCCCTCGAGCACGCGGGCGGCGGGCGAGCCGGGCAGGAGCAGCTCGTCGGCGCGGGCCAGACCGCCGTCGTCGTCCGGCAGCAGCAGGCCGGCCAGCCAGGGGTGCTCGGGCACGCCGGAGGCGGCGGCGTCCACCAGCGCCAGCACGGTGCGCGCCAGGACCTCCGGCTCGGGGTCGTCCGCCATGCCCAGCACGGCCTGGTGGACCGCGGGATCGGCCAGCACGGCCGACGCGGTGGCCGGGGTGGCGCCGAGCCGCTCCAGCAGCGGGTGGGCGGCGTCGGGGTGCACGACCCGCAGACCGAGCCGGTCCAGACCGTCGGCCAGGTCGCCCTCGGGCAGCAGCAGCCCGCGCGGACCGCGCACCAGCCGGCCGTCGGCGAGCGGCACCGGGAGGCCGCCGAGCGCGTCGGTGGGCGTGCCCTCGAGCGCGGCGTACAGCCGGTGCCACCAGACCGGCTCGCGCTGCACGCCGGCCAGCTCGTCGACGACGTCTGCGAGCTCGAGCCGGCGCACCCCCAGCGCGTCCAGCGGCCGGCGCGGCCAGCCGGGGGCGGCCAGCCCGGCCACGACGTCGGCCAGCACCCGCGCCAGCCGCGCGTCGACGCCGTCGACGACGACGGACCGGTCCGGCCGCAGCAGGTGCGGGCCCTCCTCCTCCGACGATGCGTCGGACACCGCCGGGCGCAGCAGGGGCCGGGTGGACAGCGCGCCGAGCGCGGCGCGGCGCACCACGGCGTCGACCGGGCCGGCCGGCACCCGGTCCGGGACGAGCGTCTCCACCGGAGCGCCCTGCGCGGCGAGCTCGGCCACGAGGTCCGCCCAGGCGAGCCCGGCCTGCCGGGCCACCTCGTCGGCCAGCGGCCCCTCGGCCACCCGGCGGCGCGACGGGTCCTGCGGGAGGGACGCCACGAGAAGCCCTGGCAGGCCTTGGGGTTCGTCGGTAGGGGTGGGTGCGTGCACCACCGCCTGCACGCCCGGGGCCACCCCGGGCGGCGCACCGTGCTCGTCGAGCGGGACCGCCCAGAGGACGGACCAGGCGGCCCGGCGACGCTCCTCCACCGGCCGGTCCGCCAGCAGGGCCGGGTCGAGCGGTCCCTGCCGGCGCTGCACCCTCCAGCGACGGCTAGACCCGTCGTCGGTGAGCAGCACCTGGTCGGCCGACGTCCACTCCGCGGCGAGCCGCCGTTCGCTGCCGTCGACCTGCACGACGACCTCGGACAGGTCGGGCAGCGCGAGCAGGAGCGCGGCGTCGACGTCGGCCAAGGTGGCACGGGCGACCCGCTCGGCCTCCTCGTCCCGCAGCGGCAGGGACACCAGGGTCTCGTAGCCGTCGGGGATCTCCGACGCCTTGTCGGAGCCGTCCCACGGCAGCCGCAGGACCGGGACGTGGCCCTCGCGGCGGGCGAGCTCCTCACTCAGCCCTGCTGTCCCATGCACGGATTCCTGGGTCAGGGCCCGGCTGAAGCTAACCCCGCCGGTGCTCCGGGAGACCACCGACGGAGTGTCGGAGACGGGCAGCACGGCGGCGAAGCCCACGCCGAACCGCCCGGCGGAGCCGGAGTCGTCACGCTTGGCCGAGGCGCGCAGGGACGACAGTGCCCGCACGCCCTCGCCGTCGAGCGGTGCGCCGGTGTTGGCCGCGGCCAGCACGCCGTCGGCGAGCCGGAGCAGGAGCCGGCCCGGGACACCCGCGGCCCGGGCGGCGTCGGCGGCGTTCTGCGCGAGCTCGACGACGAGCCGGTCCCGGTAGCCGCCGAGAGCGAGGTCCTCCTCGGCGTTGGCGTCCTCGCGGAACCGCCGGGGGTCGGCCGCCCACCCGGCGAGCACCTGCTCGCGCAGGGCGGCGGTGCCGAACGGGTCGGCGTCCTGCCGCGCGCCGCTCAGTGCGACCCGCTGTCCTCGCCGGGCTGCTCCGACGCGTCGTCGGAGGGCTCCTCGGGCTGCTCGTCGGACGGCGGCTCGGCGATCTCGTCGGACTGCTGGCCGGACGGCTGCTCGGCGGGCTCGCGCACCTCGACGTCGTACTCGAGGTCGTCCAGGATCGGCGGGGCCACCTGCTGGGCGGCCGGCGCGACGACGAGCTCGGAGTGGGCCCCGCAGCCGTGGTCGACCGAGACGACCCGGCCGTCGTCGGGCGAGTACTCGTTGGCGCACAGGCCGAACAGCCGGCGGAAGGAGCCGGCGACCGGCAGGAAGAAGCCGCAGCTGCTGCACGGCGCGGGGGCCTCGCGAGCCACCGGGGCGTCCGGTCCGCGGTCGCCCTCGTACCAGCGGTCGGCGGCCTCGATCCGGCCCAGCGGCGACAGCACCCGCGGCCGCCCCAGACCCAGCTCCCAGGCCACGGCGACGTCCTCGCCCGGGTCGAGCTCGCCGTCCGCGGCCTCGGCCGGGGCGGCGGCCTGGAACCCCGGCTCGAGCCGCGGGTCGTCGGCGGGGGTGGGCAGCAGGTCGCCGACGCCGACGTCGCCCGGGCGCAGCCGCTCGCTCCACGGCACCCACTCCGGGGCGAGCAGGGCGTCGGTGCCGGGCAGCAGCACGGCCTCGTCCACGGTCACGTTGCGGGCGCGCGGGGCCCGGGCCACGGTGACCGCCCAGTGCCAGCCGACGTAGGCCGCGTCCAGGCAGGCGAAGCGGTGGGTCACCACCCGCTCGCCGTCGGCCTCCACCCCGAGGTGGTCACCCACCTGACCGGGCCGCCAGGCCACCTCCTCCGCGGCGTCGCGCGCCAGCTCGACGGCGGCAGCGCACGCGGCGTCGACGGAGGGGGCCTTGCGGGTGCGGGTGGCAGGCGGCGTCACGGGGCGCATTCTCCCCCATGGGCGTGGTGGGTGTGCGGGGGCGGCGCGGTCTTGCGGAGGTGGGCTGTCGTGGGCGGCCGCCAGCGGTGGGTAAGGGCGCTGGAGACGGAGCGAGCCCGTGCGGGGCCGCCGCGGCCGGGCTGCGGTCCGCAGGCGGGGAAAGGCGCTGGTGACGGAGCGAGCCGGGCGCAGAGAGGCTCCGGCGGCCGGCCGGCGGCCGCGTGGGGCTCGAGTGGAGACCT
>JBQCIO010000218.1:0-7587 GCA_051953655.1 Motilibacteraceae bacterium | reverse complement strand
CCTTCCCTGCTTACCGCGACAGATCTGTCGCGGTAAGCATGAAACGATCGCGTGCACGTGATCGTTCGGGCGAGGCCCGGCAGGATCGACGTCGGTGCCAGCGGCTCCGGTGCTCGATCGGCTTGCGCTGGTGCTCAGCGGTGCGCGCGCTCGCTCCAGGCGGCCCAGACCAGCACGAGCAGGGTGCTGGCGATCGGCCAGAAGAGCAGCACGCCGGGGGCGCGCAGGGTGAGGCCGCCGTCCACGCGGGCGCCCAGCGGCAGGCCGGCGGCGCGGGCGACGACGTCGGCCGAGCGCAGCGCCTGCCCCAGCCAGGCCGCCACCACCGCGCCGGCGACGCCGCCGCCGACCAGCCCGGCCAGCGCGCCGACCGGGTGGTGCGGCCAGCGGCGCACGGCGAGCGCGGCGAGCAGCAGGCCGGCCAGCAGGCAGAGGACGGCCAGCCAGCCGTCGGCGGCCACCAGGGCGCCGGAGGTGAGCGAGTCCATGAGCAGGCCGCCGTCGACGACGACCCACACCGGCTGCGGCGCCACCAGGGCCCAGAGCGCGCCGACGACCAGCCCGAGCAGGCAGGCCAGGCCGGTCAGCACCAGCGCGAGCCCCAGCTCGGCGCGCCAGCGGGCGCGGTCGACCAGCGGCACGACCGGCAGCGTGCGCAGCACCGGCGCGACCAGCGGGCGGCCTGCTACCACTGGCTCACGGTGCGCCGTCGCCGTGCTGCTGCCTGTCACGTCTCCACCCTAGGGAGGCGCGCACCGCGGCACCCGCTCAGGTGAGGCAGCTCGGCCCGAGCAGCGCCTTGAGGTCGCCGAACAGTGCCGGGGACGGGGTGACCCGCAGCCCGTCGCCGAGGCGCAGCAGGGTGCTGCGCCCGGTGCTCTGCAGCCGCAGGTGCACCTCGGTGGTGCCCGGGTGGGTGTGCAGCACCTCCTTGAGCCGCTCGACCACCGGCGGGGTGCAGCGCACCGTGGGCAGCGCCACCACCACCGGCCCGCGCGGGCCCTCGGTGAGGTCGGGCATGGCGATCTCCATCGCCACCAGCTTGGGCACCTCTTCGCGCCGGTCGACCCGCCCCTTGACCACGACGACGGCGTCCTCGGCCAGCATGGTGGCTACCAGCTGGTAGGTGGCCGGGAACACCATCACGTCGATCGAGCCCTCGAGGTCCTCGAGGGTGGCGATCGCCCACGGGTTGCCCTGCTTGGTCATCTTGCGCTGCAGGCCGGTGACCAGCCCGCCGACGGTGACCACGGCGCCGTCGGGGCGGTCGTCGCTGCCGGTGAGCGAGGAGATCGAGGTGTCCGAGGCGGCCGAGAGCACGTGCTCGATGCCGAACAGCGGGTGGTCGGAGACGTAGAGGCCGAGCATCTCCCGCTCGTAGGCCAGCAGGGCCGCCTTCTCCCACTCCCCCACCGGGATCGGCGGGCGCGGCGCGACGTCGTCGGCCCCGCCTCCGTCGCCGCCCCCGCCGAACAGGTCGAACTGGCCGATGGCCTCGTTGCGCTTGAGCTCCATGACCGCGTCGATCCGGTCGGCGTGCACGGCCAGCAGCCCGCGCCGGGTGTGCCCGAGCGAGTCGAACGCCCCGGCCTTGATCAGCGACTCGATGGTCTTCTTGTTGCAGACCACCTGCTCGACCTTGTCCAGGAAGTCGTCGAAGTCGGCGAACCGCCCGCGGTCGGTGCGGGTGCGGATGACCGACTCGACGACGTTGGCGCCCACGTTGCGGATGGCGTTGAGGCCGAAGCGGATGTCGGTGCCGACCGGGGTGAAGTTGCCGTCGGACTCGTTGACGTCGGGCGGGAGCACCTTGATGCCCATGCGCCGGCACTCGTTGAGGTAGAGCGCCGACTTGTCCTTGTCGTCGCGCACCGAGGTGAGCACCGCGGCCATGTACTCGGCCGGGTAGTTGGCCTTGAGATAGGCGGTCCAGTAGGAGACCAGCCCGTAGGCGGCCGAGTGGGCCTTGTTGAAGGCGTAGTCCGAGAACGGGACGAGGATGTCCCACAGCGTCTTGATCGCGGCGTCGGAGAAGCCGTTGGCCTTCATGCCCTCGGAGAAGCCGACGAACTCGGCGTCGAGGACCTCGCGCTTCTTCTTGCCCATGGCGCGGCGCAGCAGGTCGGCCTTGCCGAGCGTGTAGCCGGCGACCTTCTGCGCGATGGCCATGACCTGCTCCTGATAGACGATCAGGCCGTAGGTCGTGCCGAGGATCTCCTTGAGCGGCTCGGCCAGCTCGGGGTGGATCGGGGTGATCTCCTGCTGGCCGTTCTTGCGCAGGGCGTAGTTGGTGTGCGAGCCGGCGCCCATCGGGCCAGGGCGGTAGAGCGCGCCGACGGCGGAGATGTCCTCGAAGTTGTCCGGCTTCATCAGCCGCAGCAGCGCGCGCATCGGCCCGCCGTCGAACTGGAACACGCCGAGGGTGTCGCCGCGGCCGAGCAGCTCGTAGGTGGGGCCGTCGTCCAGGTCCAGCGACTCGAGGTCGATGGCCGGCTTGCCGTTGAGCTCGATGTTCTTGACCGCGTCGTCGAGGATCGTGAGGTTGCGCAGGCCCAGGAAGTCCATCTTGACCAGGCCGAGCGTCTCGCAGGTCGGGTAGTCGAACTGCGTGATGACCTGGCCGTCCTGCTCCCGGCGCATGATCGGGATGAGCCCGATGAGCGGCTCGGAGCTCATGATCACGCCGGCCGCGTGGACGCCCCACTGCCGCTTGAGGCCCTCGAGCCCCTTGGCGGTGTCCACCACCCGGCGCACCTCGGCGTCGGACTCGTAGAGCGCACGGAACTCGCCGGCCTCGGAGTAGCGCTTGTGCTCGGGGTCGAAGATGCCGGTGAGCGGGACGTCCTTGCCCATCACCGCCGGCGGCATGGCCTTGGTGATCCGGTCGCCCATGGCGAACGGGAAGCCGAGCACCCGGGCGGAGTCCTTGACCGCCTGCTTGGCCTTGATCGTGCCGTAGGTGACGATCTGGGCGACCCGGTCCTCGCCGTAGCGGTCGGTGACGTAGCGGATCACCTCGCCGCGACGGCGCTCGTCGAAGTCGACGTCGAAGTCGGGCATCGACATGCGCTCGGGGTTGAGGAACCGCTCGAAGATCAGCCCGTGCGCCAGCGGGTCGAGGTCGGTGATCCGCATCGCGTAGGCGCACATCGAGCCTGCGCCCGAGCCACGGCCGGGCCCCACCCGGATGCCGTTCTTCTTGGCCCAGTTGATGAAGTCGGCGACCACGAGGAAGTAGCCCGCGTAGCCCTTGGAGACGATGACCTCGACCTCGTACTCGGCCTGCTTGCGCACCGCGTCCGAGACCCCCTGCGGGAAGCGCTCGTGCAGGCCGCGCTCGACCTCCTTGACGAACCAGCTCTCCTCGTTCTCACCCTCGGGGCACGGGAACCGCGGCATGTAGCGGCCCTCCCCCTCGGTGAAGGAGACGTCGCAGCGCTCGGCGATGAGCAGGGTGTTGTCGCAGGCCTCGGGGTGCTCCCGCCAGACCGAGCGCATCTCGTCCGCGCTCTTGAGGTAGAAGTCCTGGGCGTCGAACCGGAAGCGGTTGGGGTCGGCCAGCGTGGAGCCGGACTGGACGCACAGCAGCACCTCGTGGGCGGTGGCGTCGTCCTTGTAGGTGTAGTGCAGGTCGTTGGTGGCGACCAGCGGGAGCGCCATCTCCTTGGCCAGGCGCAGCAGGTCCTGGCGGATCCGGGTCTCGATGCCCAGGCCGTGGTCCATCAGCTCGCAGAAGAAGTTCTCGCGGCCGAAGATGTCGCGGAACTCCCCCGCGGAGGCCTTGGCGTCCTCGTAGCGGCCCAGCCGCAGCAGCGTCTGGATCTCCCCGGACGGGCAGCCGGTGGTGGCGATGAGCCCCTTGCCGTAGGTCTGCAGCAGCTCGCGGTCCATCCGCGGCTTGTAGTAGTAGCCCTCGAGGCTGGCCAGGGAGGAGAGCCGGAACAGGTTGTGCATGCCGGCCGTGGTCTCGGCCAGCAGGGTCATGTGGGTGTAGGCGCCACCACCGGAGACGTCGTCCTCGCCGCCGTTGCCCCAGCGGACCCGGGTCTTGTCCGTGCGGTGCACCTGGCCGGGGGTGAGGTAGGCCTCGGTGCCGATGATCGGCTTCACGCCGGCACCCCTGGCCTGCTTCCAGAAGTCGTAGGCGCCGAAGGTGTTGCCGTGGTCGGTCATGGCCAGCGCGGGCATCCCCATGCGCGAGGCCTCGGCGAACAGGTCCTTGAGCCGGGCCGCGCCGTCGAGCATCGAGTACTCGGTGTGGACGTGCAGGTGCACGAACGAGTCCGACGACGCCATGGGGGCGGCCACCTTCCGGGTGTTGCTGAGCTGGTGCTGCTGAGCTGGTGCTGCTGAGCTGGTGGTGCGGGTGCTGCGCGTGCTCGGCACCGGGGGAAGGCGGTGGGGCCCTGCGCGCGACCTCCCGGAGGCCCTGCGGAGGGGGCGATCGGTCGGTCGCGCAGCGAGTCTAGGCGGGAGCCAGGACGGTCTCCCGGATCTGCGCGAAGGGGCCTGCTCGGCCCGGCGTGTCGGTGCGGGCCGGTGGCGCGGGGCTTCGACGGAGGGCCGGGCGCAGGCCCCCCGCGCGGCGGGCGGGCGGTCGGGAAGGTCCGATAACGTCCTGCACGCCAGGGGCGGGCACGCCCGGCGTCGCCGGCGGTGCCGGCGGCGGGGTGGGACGGCGGACGAGGGAGCAGCGTGGCTTTTCGGGCTCGTCGGACAGGTCGACCACGCCGAGCAGGCCGACCATCCGGGACACCTCGCGGCACCCGGGTCGGGGCCGGGCTGCCGCCGCGGACGCGGCGGCTGGCGCTGGCCGTGCTGGTCGTCGCCGGCCTGCTGGCGGGCTGCACGGGCGGCTCGTCGGGCGGCAAGGCGTCCGGACCGAAGGACCCGGCCGCCCAGGCCGCGGGCGCGTTCCTCGCGGGATGGTCCCGCCTCGACGTCGACGCCGCGGCGGCGGCCACCGACGACCCCGACGTCACCAAGACCCTGCTCGGCGAGACGATCTCCACCCTTCGCGTCAGCAAGGCCGTCCTGACCCCCGGCGCCTCCGTCCCGCTGCCCACGCCGGGCTCCGGCTCGTCGGCCTCGGCGAGCCCTTCGGGCGCGGCGTCGGCCACCCCGGTCGGACCGCCGCCGGCCACGCCCGTCGCCGGCTCGCGGCTGGTGCCGTTCCACGCCGTCCTCACCCTGGACGCGCTGGGCGACTGGTCCTACGACGGCCGGGTGGTGGCGGTGCCGAAGGCGGGCGGCGGCTGGACCGTGCACGTCGACCCGGCCACCATCCATCCCGAGCTCACCGCGGGGACCCGGCTGGGCCGCCTGCGCGAGCTGCCCGACCGGGCGCCGATCCTGGACCGCGGCGGGAAGGCGCTGATGAGCCCGCGTCCGGTGGTGCAGATCGGGGTCGAGCCGGGCAAGGCCACCGACCCGAAGGGGCTCGACGCGGCCGCGAAGCTCCTCGACGTCGACCCCGCGGGCCTGCGCTCGAGGTTGAGCGCGGCGCCGCCGGACCAGCTGGTGCCGGTCATCACCCTGCGCCCGGAGGCGTGGGCGCCGGTGGCCGCCAGGGTGCGCGCGGTCCCCGGCATCATCGTCTCCGACGGCACCCGCACCCTCGCCCCCACCGCCACCTTCGCCCGCGGCGTGCTCGGCCAGGTGCTGCCGGCCACCAAGGAGACCCTCGCCGCGGCCGGCCCCTACGCCTCCTCGGTCGACGACATCGGCGCGACCGGGCTGCAGGCGGCCTTCCAGCAGCAGCTGGCCGGGCAGCCGGGCGGTGCGGTGCGGCTCATCGACCGGACCGACCAGGCGGTGGTCAAGACCCTCGAGGATTTCACCCCGAAGCCGGGCGCCCCGCTGCGCACCACCCTCGACCTGGGCATGCAGAGCGCGGCCGAGGCCGCGCTGGCCAAGGGTGGCGGGCCCGGCGCGCTGGTCGCCGTCGACGCCCGCACCGGGGCGATCCTCGCCGCCGCGAGCAGCCCCGCGGACGGCACCGACAAGGCGCTCGCCGGGCAGTACCCGCCGGGATCGACCTTCAAGGTGGTCACCGCCGCCGAGCTGCTGGCCCGCGGCCAGTCGCCCGACGCCGCGGTGCCGTGCCCGAAGTCGGTGGTGATCGACGGCAAGGAGTTCCACAACCAGGGCGGCTTCGAGCTGGGCACGGTCCCCTTCCGCACCGACTTCGCGCAGTCCTGCAACACCGCCTTCGTCGGCCTGGCCAAGGGCCTGCCCGCGGACGCCCTGTCCTCGCGCGCGGCCGAGTTCGGGTTCGGCACGCAGCTGGACCTCGGCGTCCCCTCCTTCGACGGGAGCGCGCCGCCGGCCGACACCGACGTCGACCGCGCCGCGGCGGGCATCGGCCAGGGCAAGGTGCTGGCCAGCCCGCTGGTGATGGCCGCGGTGGCGGCCACCGTGCAGTCCGGCGCCTACCACCAGCCCTGGCTGCTCGCCGACCGCAAGCCCACCTCGGCCGCCCAGCCGCTGGACCCGACGCTCGACGCCTCCCTCAAGGCCCTGATGTCCGGCGTCGTCACCCAGGGCAGCGGCCGCGCCCTGCGCGGCCTGTCCGGCGAGGTGGGCGCCAAGACCGGCACCGCCGAGCACGGCGACAACAGCGGCACCCCGCACGCCTGGTTCATCGCCTACCGCGGCCCGCTCGCCGTCGCCGTCCTGCTCGAGTCCGGCGGCTCCGGCGGCGCCGACGCCGGCCCGGTGGCCCGGGCGTTCTTCGACCAGGCGGGCGTCCTGAAGTGAGGGCACGTCCGGTTCGCAGATCTTGATGCGCCTGGGAGGGTGTGCAGGCTCTTCGCGGACGGTTCGCGCATCACGATCGGCGGGCGGGCTGGGTGGACGGCGAAGTGGCGTCGCGCGGTGCGGCCCTGCACAGGGGAAAGGCGCTGATGACGGCAGCAGCCGGGCGCGATGCGGCCCGTGCGGCCGACCGCCGGTCCCGCGGATCTTGCGACAAATCCACGCTCAGCCGGGTGCACAGCGCATCAAGATCCGCCCCCGACCACGTCCGCACCGCCGCCCGGCCGCGGAACGCATCCGCCGGACAAGCCGTCACCCCGGCGGGACCGGCAGCCCCTCGTCCCGCGCGACCAGCGACAGCAGTACCAGCGCGTCCGTCCACGCCAGCGGGGCGACCGACGCCGGCCGGCCCTGCGCGTCGACCTTCTCCGGGAGCGCGCCCACCGACGTGGTGTGGTCCTCGAACCAGCGCAGCCAGCCGTCCGCGGTCGGCCGATCCTCTGCGGCGGCCGCCGCGAGCAGGGCGAAGCCGGTGGCGGGGGTCCAGCTGACCGAGCGGTCCGACCCCCAGTCCTCCCCCGGGCGCAGGCCGCCGGCCGGCGCGCGCAGGACGGTCGCGGCGTGCGCGACGGCGGCGGCCACCGTCGGGTCCGGAGCGGCGAACGGCGGGCCGAGCAGCGCGACGGCGGAGTCCGCACCACCGCCGTCGGGGTAGCGCTGCCAGCCGGTGGCCCCGAAGCTGCGGCGGGCGGCCGCGTCCAGCCGGCCCGCGGCGTCCGCCCAGCGGGCGGCAGCTGCGGGGACGCCGCGGCGAGCGGCGAGGTCGGCCGC
>JBQCIO010000217.1:0-18307 GCA_051953655.1 Motilibacteraceae bacterium | reverse complement strand
CATGCTCACCGCGACAGTTCCATGCTTACCGCGACAGATCTGTCGCGGTAAGCATGGAACGATCACGCTCGCGTGATCGTTCCGGCGTGGCCCGTGGGGTACGACTCAGCGACGCCGGCGTCTGCGGCCCAGGACGAAGGGGAGCGGGCCGCGCGTCGTCGCCGGGGTGGGCGGGGGTGGGGCGGCGTGCGAGCCGGCCGGCATCGCGCCGGGGAGCTCGAGCGGGTCGCCCTGGGGGACGAGCCGGGCCAGCAGGCAGTGCTCGGCCCAGCGGTCGCGCTGGCCGTCGACGTCCTGCTCGTTCAGGCGCGCCCCGTGCAGCGCCTCGGCCGCGGCGTCCCACTCCGGGGTGGTGACGGCCAGCAGCTCCACGGTCGCAGGCCACGCGGCGATCCGGCCGCCCTTGTCCTTGCTGCGTGCGGTGACCTTCACCGGTCGGCGGGTCGCGGCCGCCTCGGCGAGGCCCGGTAGGGGCTGCTCGCCGGAGGCGGGGTGCAGCCCGACGACGAGCAGGGCGACGCCGTCCTCCCAGGCGTGCCAGACGGGCCGGTCGCGGCCGTCGCCGGTGTCGACCCAGAGCAGCCCGGTGCGCCGGCCGGCCTCGTCCACCAGCGCGGGCCCGAGGCCGTCCTCGGAGCCTGCTCCGGACGTCGCCTCTGGTGCGGAGGAGCTCACGGCCGGAGCCTACGCGCCGGGCGGGGGACGCCTCCGGGGGTTCGCGGGGCGGGTGCGAGGATGGCCGGCGTGACGACGGACCAGGGCACCAGGAGGTCGACGTCGGCACAGGCCACGTTCGCGCGCCCGGCCCCGCGCGACCTGCTGCTCATGCTGGTCGGCGTCGTCGGGGTGAGCACGAGCGGGCCGCTCATCGCGGTCACCGCGATCCCGGCCCTCGCGATCGCGTTCTGGCGCAACGCGTTCGCCACCGGTGTCCTGCTGCCAGTGGCGCTGACCCGTCACCGAGCCGAGCTGCGCGGTCTGTCCCGGTCGGCGTGGCTGGGCAGCGTGGCGGCCGGGGCGCTGCTGGCGGCGCACTTCGCCTGCTGGATCCCCAGCCTGCGCTACACCTCCGTGGCGTCCTCGACCGCGCTGGTGTGCATGCAGGCGGTGTGGACCGCGGTGCTCGCTCGCCTGGCGGGGCACCACGTCGCCGGGCGCACCTGGGTGGGGATGGGGGTGGCGCTGGTGGGCGTCGTCGCCATCACCGGCGTCGACGTCTCGCTGTCCTCCCGGGCCCTGCTCGGCGACCTGCTGGCGCTGGCCGGCGGCATCTTCTCGGCGTCCTACGTCGTGGTCGGGTCGCGCGTGAGGCGTGACGTCACCACCACGACGTACACCACGCTCTGCTACGGATCCACCGCGCTGCTGCTGCTGGTCGCCTGCCTGGCCGGCGGCCAAGCGCTCGGTGGCTACGCCGGGATCGACTGGGTCCGGCTGATCCTGCTCACGGTGGCGGCGCAGCTGCTCGGGCACTCGGTGTTCAACGTGGTGCTGCGCCGGGTCAGCCCGACCGTGGTCTCGCTGTGCATCCTGCTCGAGGTGCCCGGCGCCACGCTGCTGGCCGCCCTGTGGCTGGGCCAGGTGCCGCCGGTGGCCGCGTTCCCCGCGCTGCTGCTCATCCTGGCCGGGCTCGCGGTCGTGGTGAGCGCGCAGAGCCCGGACGAGCCGGTGGCCGTCCCGGTGGAGTGACGGCGGCGGGCGTGACCACGGTCACCGACGGCTGACGTGCCGGCCCCCTGCTACTCGTGGGTAGGCTCCGGCCACCGAGCCCGCCCGCCCCGCCGCGCCCGTGCGGGGCGCCCAGCAGGAGGTCGACGATGACCGTCCCGTCCGCGCCCTCGTCCCGAGCCCTGCGTCCGCGACGCTCCAACCTCGCGGTGCCGGGGTCGAGCACCAAGATGGTCGAGAAGGCCAAGGGTCTCCCGGCCGACCAGGTGTTCCTCGACCTCGAGGACGCAGTGGCGCCGCTGGCCAAGCCCGACGCGCGCAAGAACATCGTGGCCGCGCTCAACGAGGGCGGCTGGGGCAGCAAGGTGCGCACCGTCCGGGTGAACGACTGGACGACGCAGTGGACCTACCGCGACGTCGTCGAGGTGGTGGAGGGGGCCGGGGCGAACCTCGACTGCATCATGCTGCCCAAGGTGCAGACCCCCGAGCAGGTGGTCGCGCTGGACGTCCTGCTCACCCAGATCGAGAAGACGATGGGCTACGAGGTCGGCCGCATCGGCATCGAGGCGCAGATCGAGAACGCGCTGGGCCTGACCAACGTGAACGGCATCGCCGCCGCCTCGCCGCGGGTGGAGACCATCATCTTCGGCCCGGCGGACTTCATGGCCAGCATCAACATGAAGTCGCTGGTGGTGGGGGAGCAGCCGCCCGGCTACGACGTCGGCGACGCCTACCACTACATCCTCATGCAGATCCTCATGGCCGCCCGGGCCTACGACAAGCAGGCCATCGACGGCCCGTACCTGCAGATCCGCGACGTCGACGGCTTCAAGCGGGTGGCCGGCCGCTCGGCCGCGCTGGGCTTCGACGGCAAGTGGGTGCTGCACCCGGGGCAGATCGACGCCGCCAACGAGGTGTTCTCGCCGCGGCAGGAGGACTACGACCACGCCGAGCTCATCCTCGACGCCTACGCCTACTACACGTCGGAGGCCGGCGGGAAGCGCGGCGCGGCGATGCTCGGAGACGAGATGATCGACGAGGCGTCGCGGAAGATGGCGCTCGTCGTGGCCGGCAAGGGCCGGGCCGCGGGGATGGCCCGGACCAGGCAGTTCGAGCCGCCGGCCGAGTAGCTCGTGGAGGGCTCTGTGCAGCCATCGGTGGACGACCCGCGCGACCGGATGGACGGGCGGGTCGCCCTCGTCACCGGGGCCGGCTCGCCCGAGGGCATCGGCCTCGCCTGCGCGCTGGCTCTCCTGCGCCGCGGGGCCCGGGTGGTGGTCACCTCGACCACGGAGCGCATCCACGACCGCGCGCGGGAGCTCGGCGAGCTGACCGGCGTCGACGTGCTCGCGGCGGTCGCCGACCTCTCCGACGAGGCGTCCGTGGCGCGCCTGGTGCGCGAGGTGGTGGAGGCGCACGGGTCCCTCGACGTGGTGGTGAACAACGCCGGCATGTCTGTCGTCGGGTCGCCGGAGGTGTGGCTGCCGCTGCCGGAGCTGCCGCTGGAGCAGTGGGAGCTGGGGCTGCGCCGCAACCTGACCACCGCGTACCTGGTCACGCGCGCCGCGCTGCCCGGGATGCTCGAGCGCGGCTGGGGACGGATCGTCAACGTCGCCTCGACGTCGGGGCCGGTCAACGCGATGCCGCACGAGGCGGCGTACACCGCGGCCAAGGCCGGGATGGTGGGGCTCACCCGCGCCACCGCCGTGGAGGCGGCCGGCCACGGCGTGACGTGCAACGCGGTGGCCCCGGGCTGGATCGCCACCGCGTCGTCGACGCCGGAGGAGCTGCAGCACGGGCTGCGGACCCCGGTCGGGCGGTGCGGCGACCCGGCGGAGGTGGCCGCGGTGGTCGCCTTCCTCGCCTCGCCGGGTGCGTCCTACGTGACCGGGCAGTGCCTGGTCGTCGACGGTGGGAACAGCGTGCTCGAGGCGCACGGCTAGCTCCAGGCCCCGTCGTGCCCTGCCGATGGTCATGGCATGTGGGGGGACGTCGAGCCGCGCTGGCTCCGCTGGGTGCTGAGGGTCGTCGACGGGTACCTGCTCGTGGCGGCCGCCTTCGGGGTGCTCATGCTGGGGGTGCTGGCGTGGGTGGTCACGCGGTCGTCCTAGCCCTCCTGGTGATCATGCAGAAGATGTAGATCATCTCTTGGCTGCGGTGGGGCTCTTCTGCAGTCCAAGAGCGGCTGGTGACGGGGGCGGTCGCGCCCGTGGTGCTTCGTGTTGCCCTGCCGCCGGTTTCGCGGATCTTGATGCACAAACGGCTTCTGCTGAGCGTGGGCGCGGCTGTTTCGGTCTCAAGATCCAACGACTGCTCCGACCGCTCGTAGGCGGCCTCGAATCATTACCAGCACTTGACCCCTCTGGCGCTGGTTCTCGTTGTTCTGCAACCGGAACTGTCGGTGCCGGTCTCTAGGTTGGGTTCCATGACGGACACGTTCGGGGTGCTGGCCGGTAGCGGGGTGATGGTCCGTGCCGAGGTGCTGGGGGTGCGGCGTCGCTCGGTGTTCGCGGACAAGGTCGGTCGGGTGGGGTGGCAGTTGCGGGAGCTGCTCGGCTCGGCGCCGGCGGACTTCTCCACCGTGGACCGGTCCGATCCGTGGTGGCGGCAGGTGCTCGATCCGCGGGTCGGCGCGGCGCTGGTGGCCGAGGGGATCCTGGCCGGGGACCTGCCCCCGGAAGCCGAGGCGGCGCGGCGGGGCCGCGCGGAGCGGCGGGTCGAGAACGGCGAGCCGCCGGCGATCGAGCCTTGCCCGCCGGAGCCGTTCGCCCGCCGGGTGCTGCGCGGGGTGATCTCGAATCCGGAGCCGCTGGGGATCGCCCGGATGTTCATGCTCGACACCGAAGAGCTGGCCTCCTACGACCGGGTGCTGCTGGTGAAGGCCTGGGACGCCGCCCTGGCGTGGCTGCACGCCCAGCGGATCGACGCCGCCGCGCTGGTCGCGGGCGAGCCGACCGTGGACGCCAGCGGCAGCTACGAGATCGGCACCGAGGAGGTCCGCCTCGCCCTGACGCTGACCCGCCGCGAGGCCGACGCCCTGGTCGACCTGGCCCGCGCCCTGAACGGTCGGCTGCCCGCGACGAAGGCGGCGCTGGAGCGCGGGGCGATCAGCGTCGAGCACGCGCGCGTCGTGTTCCGCGGCACCGAGCAGTGCAGCGACACCGAGTGCGCCCTCATCGAGGCCGGCCTGCTGCGCTCCGGGGCCCTGCCCGCGGCGGGCAAGCGCACCGACCGCACCACCGCCTCCCTGCGGGACTCCGTCCGCCGGCAGGTGCTGCGCGTGCGCGGGCCCGAACCGGACGAGGACCGCGCCCGCGCCGCCGCGCGGCGCAACGTGCGCGTGGACGACGCCGGTGACGGGATGACCGACGTGGTCATCAACACCCCGGCCGTGGGCGGGCAGACCATCTGGCTCGCGATCGACGCCCGTGCGAGGGCGATGCGCGAGCACGCCAAGCGCCAGGGCCTGGACGACAAAGGTGGCATCAGCGCCTGGCGCGCCGACGCCGCCGTCGACCTCGCCTCGGCCTACCTCAACGGCGGCACAGCCGCCGTCACCGCCCTCGGCACCCAGGACGCGGCCGCCATACAGAACGATGCAGCCGCGCCGACCAACCCGCTGCTACCCCAGCCCGAGGAAGGGCAGGAACCGTCGCCCGGCCTCGCGGCCGTCCAGGACGTCCTCGCCGCCGGACCGCAGATCCCGGTCCCGTGGACTGGAGCACCTACCGCCCACGGCCGCGCCGTCCTACCCATCGTCGTGATCCTCGCCGAGGCCCTGTTCGCCACCGACGGGGACAACGCCGCCGAACCCGGCCTGCTCCGCGGGCACGGACCCGTCCCCGCCCAGGTCGCCCGAGACCTGATCCTGGCCGAGAAACGCTGGCGGATCGCCCTGGTCGACAAGCACCACCAGCTGCTCGCCGTCGACACCTACGAACCGACCCAGGCCATCCGCGACTGGGCCATGACCAAGTACGAACGCTGCTCCACCCCAGGCTGCGCCAACCCCGCCATCCGCTGCGACCTCGACCACGAGAAAGCCCACTCCGACGGCGGACCCACCGAAGCCGGCAACCTCCCACCGCGCTGCCGGTTCTGCCACCTCCTCAAGACCATGGGCATCACCAGCATCGACAGCGAGCACGACGAGACCGGCGAGACGAGACGCGTGCTGCGCATGCCCAGCGGCCACACCCACCCCCTCATCGACCCACCGTTGACCGAGCGGGAGACGGTCGACGACCCGCCCAGCGGCAGCGGTTGGGGCGGCGGCCAGCAGGATGAGGAGTGCCCGTTCTAGACGCCGAACTCCTCGCCCCGGAGCCGTGCCGACTCCTCCCGGTCCAGCCAGACGACCGAAAGGGTCTCTCCGACGTACTCGAAGCGGCCCGCGTCGTACGCGTCGAGCTCGCGCGTGACGTCGTCGGCGAGGAAGTGGTCGGAGAAACGGCCGTCGACGATCGTCAGAAGGCCGAGGGCGTCGCGGGTGGGCGACCATCGCCGCCACCAGAGGCGGCCGCCGATCTGATCCGCAACGGACGCGACCTGCACGAGCACCAGCCCCACCTCCTCGCCGTCCCGGTGCAGACGGCCGACCCGGTCGCGGTAGCGCTCGATGCGAGGGCCGGGGCGGTGGTCCGAGAGGTCGGGGTTCAACGGCACGGCCGGCCACGCCAGCCGTCGTCGGCCGGCCGGCGGCGAGCCATCGAGAGTGTCGCGTTGCGGGGAGTGAGGCACGCCTCACAGCCCGCCCCCTCTCGCCCCCACGGCGGCCATCACCCATACTCGCGGGTAACCAAGGAGCCGACGGCAGGGGCGACGGTGCCTCGCCGTACGACGAAAGGGAGCCGGGATGGGCCGTCTCGCGCAGACCGAGGGACTCACCGACGTCCAGCAGGAGATCCTCAAGACCGTCCGCCAGTTCGTGGACACCGAGATCCTCCCGGTGGCCACCCACCTGGAGCACAAGGACGAGTACCCGACGGCGATCGTCGAGGGGCTCAAGGAGATGGGGATCTTCGGGCTGATGATCCCGGAGGAGTACGGCGGTCTGGGCGAGTCGCTGCTCACCTACGCGCTCACGGTGGAGGAGATCGCGCGGGGCTGGATGAGCGTCTCCGGTGTGATCAACACGCACTTCATCGTCGCCTACATGCTGCTTCAGCACGGCACCGAGGAGCAGAAGCAGAAGTACCTGCCGCGGATGGCGGCCGGCGAGGTCCGCGGCGCGTTCTCGATGTCCGAGCCCGGCTGCGGGTCGGACGTGTCGGGCATCAAGACCAAGGCCGTGCAGCAGGACGACGGCGGCTGGCAGATCGACGGCCAGAAGATGTGGCTGACCAACGGCGGGTCGTCCAACCTGGTCGCGGTGCTGGTCAAGACCGACCGCGGTGAGCAGTCGGTCTACAAGAACATGACCACCTTCCTTGTCGAGAAGGAGCCGGGCTTCGGCGAGACGGCGCCCGGCCTGCACGTGCCCGGGAAGATCGAGAAGATGGGCTACAAGGGCGTCGACACGACCGAGCTGGTCTTCGACGGCTACCGCACGACCGACGCGCAGATCCTCGGCGGTGAGCCAGGGCGGGGCTTCTACCAGATGATGGACGGCGTCGAGGTCGGCCGGGTGAACGTGGCCGCCCGCGCCTGCGGCCTGGCGCAGAGGGCGTTCGAGCTCGGCATCGCCTACGCGCAGCAGCGGACCACCTTCGGCAAGGTCATCGCCGAGCACCAGGCGGTCATGTTCCGCCTGGCTGAGATGGCCACCAAGGTGGAGTCGGCGCACCAGATGATGGTGATGGCGGCGCGGAAGAAGGACTCCGGCGAGCGCAACGACCTCGAGGCCGGCATGGCGAAGTACCTCGCTAGCGAGTACTGCCGCGACGTCGTCGAGGACTCCTTCCGCATCCACGGCGGCTACGGCTACTCCAAGGAGTACGAGATCGAGCGCCTCTACCGCGAGGCACCGATGCTCCTCATCGGCGAAGGCACGGCCGACATCCAGAAGATGATCATCGGACGACGCCTGCTGGAGGACTACAAGCTGCGCTGACGGCAGGCGGAGCGCAGGGGGACCCCTGACCCGCGAAGCAGCCGGTCAGGGGTCCGCCCACGCATCCGCTCTCGCGTGGGTGACTACAGCCGCTCGCCGTGCGTCTCGCGCAGCGTGCGCGCCTTCTCCATGCGCTCGGCGGCCTTCTTCTCGTTCTTCTCGATGCCGGAGTCGTCGCGCACCGGCAGCTGGATGCTCTCCTCGGCGGGCAGGCCGGCCTGCAGCTCGCGGCCCCGCTCGACCTCGGCGTCGAACTCGGCGCCGAACAGGAGCGCGAGGTTGGTCAGCCAGAGCCACAGCAGGAACACCACAGCGCCGGCGAGGGCGCCGTAGGTCTTGTTGTAGCTGCCGAAGTTGGCCACGTAGAACGCGAACGCGACGGAGGCGACCACCCAGACGAGCAGCGCGATGACGGAGCCCATGCTGACCCAGCGGAACTTGGGCTGCCGGACGTTCGGGGTGGCCCAGTAGAGGATCGCGATGACGAGGACGACGACAGCCACCATGACCGGCCACTTGGCGATGCTCCAGGCGGTGACCGCCGCGCCGCCCAGCCCGATGGTGTCACCCACGGCCTGCGCCACCGGACCGGTGACGACCAGGGCGAGCGCCACGAGCGCGACGAGGACCAGGGCCACCAGGGTCACCAGGGTCTGCACCGGGCGCAGCTTCCAGAAGGGGCGCCCCTCCTCGACCTCGTAGACGCGGTTCATCGCCCGGCCGAAGGCGCCGACGTAGCCCGAGGCGGACCACAGGGCGGTGAGCAGACCGAGGACGAGGCCGATCCCGGCCTTCTGGTTGTTGACCAGGTTCTCGATCGGCCCGCGGATGGTGTCGATGGCCGTGGAGGGCGCCACGCCCTGCACGATGTTGAGCAGCGCGTCGGTGGTGCTCCGTCCCTGACCGACGACGCCCAGCAGGGAGACCAGGGCGATCACCGCGGGGAACAGCGACAGCACCGCGTAGTAGGTGAGCGAGGCCGCGAGGTCCGTGCACTGGTCCTCGGAGAACTCGTGCAGCGCGTTCTTCAGCGAGTACTTCCACGACGGCTTGGTGACGTCGGTGGGACTGTCCGGCTTGCGCGCGTCGTCCGGGTGCGGCCGGTCCTCACTGGGGCGGGTGGGCGGCGCCGCGGACTCCCGCACGTCGGCGGCAGGCCTCCCGTCGGGTCGCCCGTCGTCACGCCGCGCGGGGGCGCCGTCGTCGCTCGCCTGCGCGGACTTCTCGCGCAGCAGGTGCGGCTTCCACACGGTGGACCTCCTGGTGCTCAGCAGTGTCCGCCCGAGCCGTGTCCACCCGAGCGGCGCTCGCACCAAGGTTTGCCCGTCGGGCCAGCCTCAACCCTCGCTCGAGGCCGGAGCCGGGAACCACCCGGCACGGCCGAGCATGGCCGGCACCTGCTCCTTGGCCAGCTCGGCGCCCACCCAGGCCCCGGTCTGGGCCAACGACATCGCGTCGACGCCGGTGCTGAAGCCCGAACGCTCCAGGGCGTACACGAGGTCCTCGGTGGCGATGTTGCCGGTGGCGTTGGGGGCGAACGGGCACCCGCCGATCCCGCCGGCGCTCGCGTCCAGCACACCGACGCCGGACTCGGCGGCGGCCAGCGCGTTGGCGTAGCCGGTGTTGCGGGTGTTGTGGAAGTGGGCGCGCAGCGGCACGCCGGGCGCGGCCCGCTGCGCCCGCGCGGCGAGGTCCCGCACCTGCGCGGGTACTCCGACGCCGATGGTGTCGGCCAGCGCGATCTCGTCCGGGGCGCCCTCGGCCACCCGGCGGACCAGCTCCTCGACGACCTCCGGTGCCACCTCGCCCTCGAACGGGCAGCCGAACGCCGCCGACACCGTCACGCTGGCCCGCACCCCCGCGGCGTGCGCGTCGCGGGCGATGTCGAGCCAGGCGGCCACCGCGTCGTCGACGGACGCGCCCTGGTTGCGGCGGCTGAACGTCTCGGTCGTGATGACCACGCAGTTGACCTCGTCGACGCCCGCCGCCAGGGCGCGGTCCAGACCCCGCCGGTTGAGCACCAGCCCGATGTAGGAGACGCCCGGGGTGCGGGGGACCGCCGCCATGACCTCCTCGGCGTCGGCCATCTGCGGCACGCGGGCCGGGTGCGCGAAGGACACGGCCTCGATCCGCCGGATCCCCGCGGCCAGGCAGCGCTCGATCAGCGCGACCTTGGCCTCGGTGGGCAGCAGCACGGCCTCGTTCTGCAGGCCGTCCCGCGGAGAGACCTCGACCAGCTCGATGCTCGGCATGGCTGTATACAACCTCGCCGATTGGCTGCCGACAACCCCTTGCGCACCGCCATCCGCATCCCTACCTTGCATACAACTCCTCTCCGACGCCCTCATGTGGCTGTCGGGGAGCGACTCCGGGTCGAGGGCGACACGAGGAGGTGGGGGGGCGTGGTCCGAGCGACCGACGAGGCGTACGAGTCGCTGCGCGCCTCCATCCTCGGCGGCGAGGTCGCGCCGGGCGAGCGCCTCGGCGAGGTCGAGCTCGCCGAGCAGCTCGGTGTGAGCCGCACCCCGGTGCGCGAGGCGCTGCGCCGGCTGGCCGCCGACGGCCTGGTGGAGGTGCTGCCCAACCGCGGTGCGCGCGTGGCGCAGTGGACCACCGAGGACCTCGAGGAGATCTACGACCTGCGCGCCATGCTGGAGAGCCACGGCGCCGCGCGGGCCGCAGAACGCATCGAGGACGCCGAGCTGCCCGAGCTGCGCCGGCTGTGCGCCGAGATGGAGGCGTGCGCCCAGCGGGGCCGTACGCGCGACCTGGACCGGCTGGCCGAGCTGAACGCCGAGCTGCACCGGCGCATCGTCGACGCCGCCGCCAGCCCGCGCCTCGCCTCGCTCATCGCCGCCGTCGTCCAGGTGCCCCTGGTCATGCGCACGTTCCAGCGCTACGACGTCGACGCGCTGCAGCGCAGCCTCGGCCACCACCGCGAGCTCGTCGCAGCCCTGGCCGCCGGCGACGGCGAGTGGGCCCGGTCGGTGATGCGCTCGCACGTCCTCGCCGCCAAGGCCGTCCTCGTGGCGGCTGCGCCCCCACAGACCTCACCCATGGAAGGGGAATCCGCGTGAGCGCACCCACCGAGCCCACCGAGAGTGCGCCCGGCGCCGAGCAGCCGGGAGCTCTGGCCGGCGTCCGCGTCGTCGAGATGGGGCAGCTGCTGGCCGGCCCGTTCTGCGGCCAGCTGCTCGGCGACCTCGGCGCCGAGGTCATCAAGATCGAGCCGCCGGGCAGCGGCGACCCGATGCGCCAGTGGGGCCGGGAGAAGCCGCACGGCAAGTCGCTGTGGTGGCCGGTGGTGGCCCGCAACAAGAAGTCGGTCACGTTGAACCTGCGCAGCGAGGAGGGCCAGGCGCTGGCCCGCCGGCTGCTGGACACCGCCGACGTCCTCATCGAGAACTTCCGTCCCGGCACGCTGGAGCGGTGGGGGTTGGGGCCGGAGCGTCTGTGGGAGACCAACCCCGGCCTGGTCGTCGTGCGGGTCACGGGGTTCGGCCAGTCCGGCCCCTACAGCCCGCGGGCCGGCTACGGCTCCATCGGCGAGGCGATGGGCGGCCTGCGCTACGTCACCGGCGAGGCGGACCGGCCGCCGTCCCGCGCCGGCATCTCCATCGGGGACTCGCTGGCCGGCACCTACGCCGCCCTGGGCGCGCTGGCCGCGCTGCACTCGCGGCAGACGACCGGGCGCGGCCAGGTCGTCGACTCGGCCATCTACGAGGCGGTGCTGGCGATGATGGAGTCGCTGGTGACCGAGTGGGACGTCGCCGGCTACCAGCGCGAGCGCACCGGGGCGATCCTGCCGAACATCGCGCCCAGCAACGTCTACCCGACGGCAGACGGCCAGACGGTGCTGGTGGCCGCCAACCAGGACACCGTGTTCCGCCGCCTGTGCGAGCTCATGGGCGACCCGGCGCTCGCCGACGACCCGCGCTACGCCACGCACGGCGCGCGCGGGGAGAACCAGCAGGAGCTCGACGACCTCGTGGCCACCTGGACGAGCAAGCACGACGCGGACACGCTGCTCGACCTGCTGCACGAGGGGGGCGTGCCGGCCGGGCGCACCTACCGGGCCGAGGACATGCTGCGCGACCCGCACTTCGCCGCGCGGCGGTCCATCGTCAAGGTCGCCGACCCGACCTTCGGTGAGCTCTCGATGCAGAACGTCGCCCCGCGGCTGTCCGCCACCCCCGGTCGCGTCCGCTGGACCGGTCCGGCCCTCGGCCAGCACAACGAGGAGGTCTACGGCGGCCTTCTCGGCCTGAGCGAGGACGAGCTGTCCGCGCTGCGGGAGAGCTCCACCGTCTGACGGCACCGCTGCACCGCAGAACGGCTGAACCGCTGATCGCCTGAGCTTCACGGACGTACGTAAGGACCACGCACCACTCCCATTCACAGCAGGCCCATTCGCTCGTCGCAGCCCGGGAGGGCAATGTCATGACGTACCGACTCGGAGTGGACGTCGGGGGGACGTTCACCGACCTGCTCCTCATCGACGAGGAGTCCGGCACCACCCACCGCGCCAAGACCCCGTCCACCCCCGCCGACCAGAGCGTCGGGGTCCTCGCCGGCATCGAGAAGGTCTGCGCCGCCGCGGGCATCGAGCCCGGGCAGATCAGCCACGTCATGCACGGCACCACCGTGGCCACCAACGCCGTGCTCGAGGGCAAGGGCGCCAAGGTGGGTCTCGTGGTCACCCAGGGCTACAAGCAGGTCCTGCAGGTGGCGCGGTCGTTCGTGCCGGGCGGCCTCGCCGCGTGGATCATCTGGCCCAAGCCCGAGCCGCTCGCACCGCTGGAGAGCACCGTCGAGGCAGTCGAGCGCGTCGACGCCCGCGGCAACGTGCTGACCCCGCTGGACGAGGACGACCTGCGCGCGAAGCTGCAGGACCTCGCCGCGCAGGGCGTCGACGCGGTGGCCATCGCCTTCATCAACTCGTTCACGAACGACTCGCACGAGAAGCGCGCGGCCGAGATCGTGGCTGAGGTCCTGCCGGACCTCCCGGTGTCGCTGTCCTCGGTGATCCTTCCCGAGATCCGCGAGTACGAGCGCACCCTCACCACGGTCGCGAACTCCTACGTGCGGCCGACCGTCTCGCGCTATCTGCGCAACCTCGAGGACGCCCTGCGCGGCAAGCAGGTGCAGGGCACGCTGCACGTGCTGCGCAGCGACGGAGGTCTGGCCTCGGTGGAGGCGGCCACCGCCGCCCCGGTCACCCTGCTGATGTCCGGGCCCGCCGGAGGTGTGTCGGGCGCCCTGTGGATCGCGAAGCAGGCCGGCTACGGCAACCTGCTCACCTTCGACATGGGCGGCACCTCCACCGACGTCGCCCTGGTGCAGGACGGCGAGGCGCGCATCGGCCGCGAGACCACGGTCGGCTCGCTCAACGTGCGCGCCTCCAGCGTGGACGTGCGCACCGTCGGCGCGGGCGGCGGTTCGATCGCCCACGTCCCCGAGCTGACCAAGGCGCTGCGGGTGGGTCCGCAGTCGGCCGGCGCCGAGCCGGGGCCGGCGGCCTACGGCAAGGGCGGCGAGGAGCCCACGGTCACCGACGCCAACGTCGTGCTGGGCTACCTGCCCCCGCAGCTCATCGGCGGGGAGATGTCCCTCGACGTCGAGGCGGCGCGCACCGCGGTGCAGAAGATCGCCGACGGCGTCGGCCTGGCCGACGCCGAGACCGCCGCGGCCGGGATCATCGACATCGTCAACGAGAACATGTTCGGAGCGCTGCGCCTGGTCTCCGTGCAGCAGGGCTACGACCCGCGCGACTTCGCGCTGGTGGCCTTCGGCGGTGCCGGCCCGCTGCACGCCAACGCGCTCGGCCGGCTGATGGGCTCCTGGCCGGTGATCATCCCGCCCGGTCCCGGCGTGCTCTGCGCCTACGGCGACGCCACGACGTCGCTGCGCAACGAGTCCGCGCGCACCTACATCCGCAAGTTCTCCGACACCTCCGACTTCGAGGTGCGCAAGGCGCTCGAGGAGCTGGCCGCGGAGGCGCAGTCCTCGCTCGACGCCGACGGCGTGCCGCGCTCGGACCAGACGGTGACCTACCAGGTGGACGTGCGCTACCACGGCCAGGGCTTCGAGGTGCCGGTCGACCTCGACCTCGCCTCTCTCGGGGAGTCCTCCGACGGATTGTCGGAGGTCGGGCGACGGTTCGACGAGGAGCACACGCGGCTGTTCACCTTCGCACTGGACGCCGAGCACGAGCTGGTGAACCTGCGCGCCACGGTGAAGGGTCGTGCGCCCAAGGTGGCGGCCGTGCAGCTGCCCGAGGGCGGCGGGGACGCGTCGGCAGCCCGCTACGGCGACACCCGCGTCTACGTCGACGGCGCCTGGGCCGACGCCGGTCTCTACGACCGCGCCACCCTGCAGGCCGGCAACGTGATCGCCGGCCCCGCGATCGTCACCGAGATGGACTCGACCACGCTGGTCCTGCCCGGCCACAGCGGAACGGTCGACGCCGTCGGCAACATCCTCATCCGTCCCAACGGGAACTGAAGGGTCACCGACTGATGGCCACGCTGGTCGAGACCAACACCACTCCGTTCGGCCGGGTCGACGTCGACCCGGTCACCGTCGACATCATCGAGAACGCGCTGCGCAACGCGCGCTACGAGATGGACGCCGTGCTCTTCCGCACCGCGATGAGCCCGGGCATCCGCGAGCAGCACGACGAGTTCCCGCTCATCGCCGACCCGCAGGGCCGGATGGTCGTGGGCCAGTTCGGCCTGTCCATCCCGGACTTCCTGGCCGGCTTCGAGGGCACGGTGGAGGAGGGCGACGTCCTCATGACGTCGGACCCCTACGCCTGCGGCGGCGCGATCAGCCACGCCAACGACTGGCTGGTCGTCATCCCGATCTTCCACGAGGGCCGGATCGTCGGCTGGTCGGCGATGTTCGGCCACATGACCGACGTCGGCGGCAAGGTGCCCGGCTCGCTGCCCACCGACGCCACGAGCATCTTCGAGGAGGGGGTGGTCGTCCCGCCGTTCAAGCTGTACAAGGCGGGCGAGCGCAACGACGAGGCGCTGCGCCTCATCCTCAACCAGGTCCGGATGAAGGACTGGAACCGCTCGGACCTCAACGCGATCGTGGCCGCCTGCCGCACCGCGGGCCGGCGGGTGGTGGAGCTGTGCACCCGGTTCGGCGCCGAGACCTACCTGTCCGCGCTGGACTCGCTGCTGGACCGCAACTACCAGGCGATGAAGCAGCTGATCGCCACCACCATCCCGGCGGACGAGACGCTCACCTTCACCGACTACATCTGCGACGACGGCATGGGCTACGGCCCCTACAAGATCCACTGCTCGATGTACCGGCAGGGCGACGGGGTGGTGCTCGACTTCGAGGGGACCGACCCGCAGTCCCCGGGGTCGATCAACTACTACCTCAACGAGAACCTCTACAAGATGTTCTTCGGGATCTACATGATCATGGTCTTCGACCCGCAGATCCTGTGGAACGACGGGTTCTACCCGCTGGTCGACGTCAAGATCCCCGAGGGCACGCTGCTCAAGCCGACCTACCCGGCGGCGCTGTCCTGCCGCACCCACGGCCTGGGCCGCATCTTCGACATCCTCGGCGGCCTGCTCGGCCAGCGGCAGCCCGAGTTCCTCAACGCGGCCGGCTTCTCCTCCTCGCCGCACCTGATGTACTCGGGCAACCGCACCGACACCGGCGAGTGGTTCCAGCTCTACCAGATCGGCTTCGGCGGCATCCCCGGCCGGCCGTTCGGCGACGGACCGGACGGGCACTCGCTGTGGCCGTCGTTCACCAACGTGCCCAACGAGTTCCTCGAGGCCTACTTCCCGCTGGTCATCGAGCGGTACGAGACGGTGGCCGACTCCGGCGGCCCCGGCTTCTACCGCGGCGGCAACGGCGTCGACATCGCCTACCGGTTCCTGGAGCCGGGCACCATCTCGATCCACGACGACCGCTGGTTCACCAAGCCGTGGGGCGTGAACGGCGGCCTGCCCGGCGGCCGCTCCACCAAGTGGATCGACCGGGTGGGCGGCAGCCGGGAGATCATCCCGAGCAAGTGCGACAACGTGCACGTGGAGAAGGGCGACGTCCTGCACTACGTCACCTGGGGCGGCGGCGGCTGGGGGGACCCCTACGACCGCGACCCGCAGCTGGTGGCCAAGGAGGTCCGCCAGGGCCTGGTGACCCGCGAGGGTGCCCGCCGCTACGGCGTGGTTCTGGACGACGCAGGTGCGGTCGACTCCGACGCGACGTCGGAGCTGCGTGAGCGGCTGCGGGCCGAGCGCGGCCAGACCGAGGTCTTCGTCCGCGGCGGGGAGATCGAGGAGCTGCGCGAGAGCTGCGAGGAGGAGACCGGCCTGCCGGCTCCGCAGCCCCCGGTGTTCCGCGTCCGCGCCGCCGCCGGTGCCTGAGCCGATCCACGGCAGGAGGAGAGAGCGATGACCGCACCCCGGTCGGGCGAGCACCCCGAGGACCTGGTGGCCGACTACGCCGCCCACGGGTTCTCCGCCCGGCTGGGTGCGGGCGAGAAGCTCGCGGTCCTCGTCGTCGACGTGGTCCGCGCCTACCTCGCCCCTGGCAGCCCCCTGTACGCCGGGGTCGAGGGGCCCGTGGCCGCCGCCGCGCTGGTCGTGGGGGCGGCCCGGGCCGCGGGGGTGCCGGTCGTGTTCACCTGCGTGCGCTACGCGAAGGGGATGACCGACGCCGGCATCTGGTGGCACAAGATCCCCGCCCTGCAGGTGCTCGAGGAGGGCAGCGACCTGGCCGACTTCCCGGAGGACCCGAGCCCGGTGCCCGGCGAGGTCGTCATCGAGAAGAAGTCCGCCAGCGCCTTCATGGGGACCTCGCTGGACGCCACGCTGCGCTCGATGGGCGTCGACACCCTGCTCGTGCTCGGGGTCTCCACCAGCGGCTGCGTGCGTGCCTCCGTCGTGGACGCGGTCTCGCTCGGCTTCCGTCCCATCGTGGTCCGCGACGCCGTCGGCGACCGGGACCCGCGTCCGCACGCGGCGGCGCTGTTCGACATCGACGGCAAGTACGGCGACGTCGTCGGTCTGGACGAGGCGCTGGCGCTGCTGGCCCGCTGACGTCCGCTCCACGTCAGGACCCCGGTCCGTGGCGCCCGCGCCCAGAACTACCTAGCGTCGGAACGCGGCGCCGCCGCATGCTCGTTGTCACCGCGAGGTGCGAGCCGTGTTCGCCCGGCCTTCCCTGGGCAGGGGTGGGGCGAGCCGACGAGACGCGAAGGGACCTTCGATGAGCCAGCAGTTCCGCGGCGGGGGACTGGGCAGCGCGGGCTACGGCTCGCTCGCCCGCGAGACCGTCGGCAGCTACGAGTCCTACGTCGACGCGCAGCGCGCGGTCGACTTCCTCTCCGACGAGCACTTCCCGGTGCAGAAGGTGCGCATCGTCGGCTCCGAGCTGCGGATGATCGAGCAGGTGCTCGGCCGGATGGACTGGGGGCGGGCATTCCTGCGCGGGGCCCTCACCGGCGCCTGGTTCGGCCTGCTGGTCGGCCTGCTGCTCAGCCTGTTCACCACCACCGACAGCGGCACCAGCGGCAGCGCCCTCGTGCTCTACGCCGTCATGTACGGCGCCGTCTTCGGCATGATCTTCGGGCTGGTGAGCTACGCCCTCACCGGCGGCAAGCGCGACTTCGTCTCGCGCAGCCAGATCGTCCCGCAGCACTTCGAGGTGCAGGTCGAGCGGGAGCAGGCCGAGGAGGCCCGCCAGGTGCTCTCGCGGCTGACGGGGTGACCCCGGGGGGTCGAGCAGGCCGGCCCCGGCCGGAACGATCACGCCCGCGTGATCCTTTCATGCGTACCGCGCCAGATCTGGCGCGGTAAGCGTGGAACTGGCGGGGAGTGGCCGGCGGCCGGGGCAGGTCACCCGTCCGGGTCGAAGATGTCCTCGATCCGCTCGCCGAACAGCCGGGCGATGCGGAAGGCCAGCGGCAGGCTGGGGTCGTAGCGCCCGGTCTCCAGGGCGTTCACCGTCTGCCGCGAGACGTCGAGCTGGTCGGCCAGCGTCCCCTGGCTCCAGCCCCGGTCCAGCCGGAGCTCGCGCAGCCTGGACTTCATCAGCAGCCGCGGGTGTCGCGCACGAACAGCGCGCTGACGACCCAGGTGATCATCCCTGAGGCGTAGATGATCCAGGGTGTCGACTCGGGGGGCAGCCCGGCCGCCACCAGCAGCCCCAGGGTCACCGACGTGACGACCATGACGCCGAAGGACAGAGCGAGCTTCCCGAGCAGCAGCATCCGCTGGTACTCGTCGGCGCGCTGCACGTACCGCCACACCGCCCAGACCATCCACACCGCGGGGATGACCGGCAGGGCCGCCCACACGTAGCGCCAGGGGCTGCTGCCGTCGAGGCCGCCGAAGGCGACCACCAGCACGAGGACCACGGCGTATCCGAGCAGTCCGGGGATGAACTCGCGGGCGTAGGCGCGGGAGCGGGCTCGGTCGCCGGCGCTCACGTCCTTGTCAAGGAAGCTTGTCATGACGGAGAGGCTGCACCAGCGGGGGGCACCAAAAAAAAAGGGCGAAAAACGGTGGACCCCCCCAGACACAAAAAAAACAAACAAGGACACCCGGGTTC
>JBQCIO010000216.1:0-20743 GCA_051953655.1 Motilibacteraceae bacterium | reverse complement strand
GGGGTCTGGCTGTTTGGGGGGGGGGGGTGTGCCTCCCCCCCCCTTTTTTTTGGGGGGGCTCTCCTTCCCCCCCCCCCCCCCCGGCCCGCGCCGGGCGCGCCGGCGGCCCGGGGGGCGCGTCGTCGCCCCTCTCCGCACCTGTCCGCTTCGGGTCGCTTCCCTCAAGCCGTGCAGCCTTCCTCCCGATCCTCTGTGTCGGCAGACCGGACCGCGCCGAGCCCCGGAGGTGAGGATGGCCGCAGTTCCCGGCCAGGCACCGCAGCGCCTGGGCGCCGTCGCCCCCGGGCTCCCGCGGCGCGCGGGCCTGGTCGTGCCCGCGCTCCTGGCCGCCGGGCTCGCCGCCTTCGTCGCCGTCCTTCTCACGACGCGGGCCGGCGAGGGCTTCGTCGTGCCCTTCGACGACGTGGTCACCAGCGCCGGGGCCTGGCTGGCCGCGGTGGCCGCCGGCGTGGCCGCGGTGCGATCGAGCCGGGACGTGCGTCGCGGCTGGGCGCTGGTGGCGCTCTCCTGGGCCGGCTGGGCCGCCGGGCAGACGACCTGGAGCGTCTTCGAGCTCGCCCTGCACCGTCCCGTGCCTTTCCCCTCCGTGTCCGACATCGGCTTCCTCACCTACCCGGTGGCCGGCGCCGCCGCGCTCTACGCCCTGACCGGTCGCGGCACGACGTCGGCGCGCCGGCTGCAGGCCGCCCTGGACGGTGCGCTGGTCGGCACCGGCCTGCTCACGCTGTCCTGGCTGACCGTGCTCGGGCCGGTCTTCCACGCCGGCGCGGACTCGCACCTGGCCCTGGTCATCGGCGTCGCCTACCCGGTCGGCGACGTCCTGGTCGGCTCGCTGGCCCTGCTCGCGCTCTCCCGCACGTCCGCCCACCGCGACGTCCGGCTGCTGCTCCTGGCCGCCTCCCCGTGCGCCATGGCCGTGGCGGACAGCGCCTTCGCCTACCTCACGAGCGCGGGGACCTACGCCACCGGCTGCCTGAGCGACACCGGCTGGCTGCTGGCCGCGATGCTCGTCGTCGCCGCGGCGCAGGGGTCGGGCGCGACCGCCCCGCTCCTGCACCGCAACCCGACCGCCGAGCCCGCCTCGCTGCGCGCTCCCGTCGCCGATGGCGCGCGCTGGCGGGTGCTGGCCCGCCGTGACGTCTGGCTCCCCTACGTGCCGTTCGTGGCCGCGATCGGCGCCACCGCCTGGACCGCCGCCCATGGCGAGGCGGACCCCTTCACCGTCGCCCTGGCGGTGGTGCTGGTCGCGCTGATGCTCGCCCGCCAGCTGGCCGCGGTGGCCGACAACCTCGTGCTGCTGCGCGAGGTCCAGGCCCGCGAGGAGGAGGTGCGCTGGCTCGCCTTCCACGACCCGCTCACCGGACTGGCCAACCGGGCCCTGTTCACCGACCGGCTGCAGCACGCCGCCGTGCTGGCCTACCGAGCGGGCGGCAGCGTCTGCGTCATGTACTGCGACCTCGACGGCTTCAAGCAGGTCAACGACGTGCACGGGCACGCCACCGGTGACCGCCTGCTCGCCTCGGTCGCCGAGCGCCTGCGCGGCGCCCTGCGATCCGGCGACACCCTGGCCCGCCTGGGTGGCGACGAGTTCGCGATCCTGCTCGCCGAGACCCCCGGCGAGCACGGCCCCCTGGACGCCGGCCGCCTGCGCGAGCGCATCCGCGAGGCCCTGGTCGAGCCGTTCCTCGTCCCCACCACCGACGGCCCGGTCACCATCACCGCCGCCTGCAGCGTCGGCTGGGCCGCCCTGCCGGCCGGCCCCGACCCCGCCGCCACCGCCAGCTCCCTGCTGCACGCCGCCGACGAGGCGATGTACCGCCAGAAGTCGGCCCGCCGCCCGGACGTCGCGTAGGTCTGGCCGGACGGGTCGAAGCGCGACCTGCCGTCATGGGACGATGACGCCGGGCTCTGGCCCAGGCGCCCGTAGCTCAGCGGATAGAGCAGCGGACTTCTAATCCGTAGGCCGCAGGTTCGAATCCTGCCGGGCGCGCGAGTTCGGCATGCCCTCTGAGCTGCAGTTTCTTCAATTTCTTGGACTTCCGTTCTCGGCATTCGGACGTGATCACGTCGTGTAGGCGGTGATGTGTGGCCGATGTGTGGCCGCGATGGGTCAGCGGATTCTTCCCTGACGGGAATCCGACGAACTCCTGCCGTGCCGACCCGGCGGTCAGTCCTGTCCGAGGGGGAAGTAAGACATCGCTCGTCCGAGCGCAGGTCGAGGGACGGTAGCCAGGCGACCAGCAGGTAGGAGCCCGGCGGGACCTCGAGCTCATCGGCGGTCAGCTGCATCGGCAAGTCCACCGACTGTTGCGGCGCGAGGTCCCGCAGTCGATGGTGCATCGGGCCGTAGGCGAACCAGGCCTGCCGCAGACCCTTGCCGTACCCCGTCGAGCAGCCGGGCGAGGACGAAGCCGCCATCCTCCTCGTCCACCATTCACGGCGCTCGCTTGGATCGACGGGGCTGATCCTCAGATCGAGGCCGGGGCGTGTGGTGACCGTGGTCTTGCCGGCCAGGGCGGTTCGGGTGTGGGCGGCCTCCCACCGCAGGGCCACCCTCGCTCGCCGAGCGGGACGCCCGGGCCGGGTCACGACCGGCCCGGGGGTCTCCGGGTCTCCGCTGGGGATGCGGCCCCCGTCGGGGCGAGTCTCCAGGTGCAGCACCGCAAAGCCCCCAGCGCACGGTGCGGCGAAGACCAAGGTCCAGCCATCGTCGCCCCGGCTCACCGCATCGACCTACCGCCAGCCCGGCACGAGAGGAGCAGCTCGAACCGCGGGCTCGATCCGGTCCTCAACGCTTTCGGGAATGGGAGGCTCGGCCAGCGGCACCCCGGGGCCGTGCAGCACCGCCGGCTCGACGTCGACGACGCCGAGCGTGATCAGGTCCAGCTCCCCCATCTGCATCTCCGTCTCTCGGCGCTGGCCCCCGTCCCACCGTCAACCAGCGCCGCGCAGGCTGCGCCGCCCGGCCCCTCCACGTTGCTCGCCACTGCGGCCGCTCACGGTTCGACGCGCATCGCGTCGGGCTGCAGACCTGCTCGCCCGGACCCTCGTGAACGACGGCCATCAGTGGCAGGATGCAACGGAACCGGGGGCAAGGGGCGGGATGAACAACCGAGGGCTCGTGGTCGCCGTCGCGGGGGCGCTCGTCATCGCCGGCGCGGGCGGGGCGTGGGCGGTGACGCGGGTCGGTCATGGCGACCCGGACCCCGGCGGGCGGATCTTCGCGGTCGCGACGACGGTCGAGCAGGGCGTCCCGCCGGGTGCTCAGGTGCTCCTGCAACAGGCGGTCGAGCCGCGGTGGGACTCCTGCGACGGCCGCCCCGAGACCGAGGGCTGGAGCAACGTGTTCGTCGACGTCGAGTTCGACTCCACCGGCGACCCGCAGAACGTGATACGAGATGCGGACACGGCGCTGACCGCCAGCGGGTGGCACCGAACTCAGACCCTTAAGACGGCGCTGGGGCCAGGACCGGTCTGGAGCCAGAGCGTAGGCGGCACCGCCGTCACCGCCTCCCTCAGCCGGGGCGTCACCGGTTCGGGCCTGCACTGGAAGCTGGCCGCGGTCGCCCCGCCGAACGGGCGGCGAGTCAGTGGCTGCTGAGCGCACGGGCAGGCCTCAGTGCCCGCAGGTCGCGCCAGGGGCTTGTCACAGCGGCACTGGCTCGTGCCCCACCGCTCGGACCGATGGCGGTGTGCCGGCGACGGACGGGACACTAGCTCAACCATCGGGAAGGGCAGGCAGCAATGCCCGACGATGAGGAGCACGGCCAACGCCCCAAGCTCGGCCGGCGGATGTCGGTCTACCTCTGGCTCGGCGAGGGCCTGCTGTTCCTGGCCTGCTACACCCTCGCCTGGCAGGTGCACCAGGTCTCTGGAAGCGCACTGCTGGAGACCGTGACCATGCTGATCCTCGGCGGCGCGGTCGGCGGATCCTTCGAACTCGTCAAGCGACGCATCAAGGGTGACGACGGCCGGTGACGGGGGTTGACCCTGGTTCTTGGACACGGCGAACCCAGCACTGCTGGAGAAGCGAGATGATCCAGAGCTATGGCCAGGAAGCACTACTCGGAGGAGTTCCGCCGGCAGGCCGTCGACTTGTACGAGTCCACCCCGGGGGCCACGGTCCGCGGGATCGCTGAGGACCTGGGCATCGTGCGGGGCACGCTGCGCCAGTGGCTCGGGGTGTACGGGACCGGCAAGAAGACCGCCGCCGACGGCACCCCCGCCGCCAGCCCGCTGCAGTCCAAGCCGGCCGGGCGCGGCGCTCCGCCCGGGCCGGTGGATGAGACCCCGGAGCAGAAGATCGCCCGGCTGGAAGCTCGGGTCGCCGAACTTGAGGTGAACGAGCGCAAGCTGGCCACCGAGCGGGAGATCCTGCAGAAGGCGGCCAAGTATTTCGCCGGGGAGACGCGCTGGTGAGTCGCTTCCAGTTCGTCGCCGACCACTCCGCCACCTTCCAGGTGAAGCGACTGTGCCAGCTGCTCGAGGTCGAGCGGTCCTCCTACTACGCCTGGCTCAACGCCGCCCCCGCCCGCGCCGCCCGCGCCGGGCAGGATGCCGCCTTGGCCGAGCGGATCCGCACCGTGCACGCCGCGGACAACACCCTCGGCGCCCCGCGGGTCACCGCCGAGCTCAACGACGACGCCCCGCCCGAGCAGCGGGTGAACCACAAGCGGGTGGCCCGGGTGATGCGTGCCCACGGCATCGCCGGCTACGTCAAGAAGCGGCGGGTGCGCACCACGATCCCGGCGCAGAGCCACGCGAAGGTCCCGGACCTGCTGCGCCGCGACTTCACCGCCGAGGCGCCGAACCGGCGCTACGTCGGAGACATCACCTACCTGCCGCTGGGCGACGGGTCGAACCTGTACCTGGCCACCGTCATCGACTGCTACAGCCGCCGCCTGGTCGGCTGGGCGCTAGCGGACCACATGCGCACCGCCCTGGTCACCCAGGCCCTGCAGGCTGCGGCCGCGACCCGCGGCAGCCTCGCAGGGGTGGTCTTTCACTCCGACCACGGGTCGGTCTACACCTCTCAGGACTACGCCCGTCTGTGCGCGCAGCTGGGCGTGACCCAGTCGATGGGCGCCGTGGGCTCCTCGGCCGACAACGCACTGGCCGAGTCGTTCAACGCCGCACTCAAGCGCGAGGTCCTGCAGGACGCGGCCTGCTGGCCCGAGGAGCTCTCCTGCCGACGAGAGGTGTTCCGCTGGCTCACCCGCTACAACACCAAACGCCGCCACTCCTGGTGCCGCTACATGACGCCTATCGCCTTCGAAGCCCGCTACACCGCTAGGCTGCAGACCGCCGCCTAATCACACCCCCGTGTCCAAGAACCGGGGCCAGGGCCCGAACTCGTGGTTGCCGGGAGCGGGCCGCTGAAGGAACTTGAACGCGCCGTAGGTCTTATCGAACGAGCCCATGAAGTCGTTGTAACGGCCCACCTGGTACTGCTCGTCCCCTAGCAGAGCGACCAGGTCCGGGTGCATCGCCTCGACCTGCTTGGCGGTCGCGGTCTGGGCGGCGTTCCGTTCGCCGTCGCACAGGTACTTCGGATCCGGAGCCTTCTGCCCGGCCGCTTCGGCATCCCCCTCGGGTTCGCAGGCCACGTCACCGACGACGGCGAGGACGGCGGTGCTGCGGTGGCTGGGCGAGGTCTGGTACGGCCATGAACTGTGGCTCGTGCTCGCGGTGGCCGCGCCAGCGACCAGCAGGCTGCTGCCGGCCAGGGCCGCGATCCACGTTCTGGGTGCCTTCACACGTCCTCCTGGGGGTGCGTCTACTCGACCGGCCCTCGACCGGTGCCGGGCAAGGAACCTCATGGCTTCGGGAAAACGCACCGTGCACAAGAGGTGTCAGTTGATCGACCACCCGGCCAACCCTCCGGGCATACCCGACGAGCCCCGACGGGTTCGGAACGGTTCATCTGCCGGTGTATCGCAGGTAATGCGCCGGTCAACTCGAGCGGCTTGGCTCCGCTCGGCTCGGCGTCCGCCGAGGCCGCACGGAGGGCCCCGGGCGTCGGGGCCGGACCCGACAGACGGAGGCGACGGTGGGTCACGACCACCCGCACCACGGTCACGAGCACGACCACAGCCACACCCATGGCCACGACGAAGGATTGAGCGGGACGGAGCAGCTTCCCCCCTACGCCGACCTCGGGCTCGAGGAGGCAGAGCTGGCGCCGGGCGACATCGCGCGACGGCGCTTCCTTCAAGGCATCGGGGTCCTCGGGGCCACCGCCGCCCTCGCCGGCGGCGGCGTCGCGGCGGCCGGAGCGGCTGCCGCCGACGAGCAGGGCAACCAGCAGGAGGACCACGACGAGCAGCGCCGCAGCGGGCGCCCGGCCGGGGACTATCGCTGGCTGGCCGGCGACCACCACATCCACACCCAGTTCTCCCCCGACGGCCTGTACCGGGTGGCGGACCAGGTGCAGAACGCCGCCCGCTACGGCCTGGACTGGATGGTCATCACCGACCACGGCGGCGTCCAGCACGCCCGCTACGGCGTGGAGAAGGTCAACCCCGACATCGTGGCCGCCCGCGCGGCATACGCCGGTCGCCTGCTCGTGTTCCAGGGCCTGGAGTGGAACATCCCGGCCGCCGAGCACGGCACGGTGTTCGTCGCCCCCAGCCGGCATGAGGTCGATCTGCTCAAGGAGTTCGAGAACACCTTCGACGGGACCTTCAAGAGCTCCGAGGCCGACGCCGTGGCCGGCATCTCCTGGCTCGGCAAGCAGGTCCGCGCCGGCCGTACCCCCGCCGCCCTGTTCCTGGCCAACCACCCTGCTCGTCGCGGGCTGGACTCCCCGCACGAGCTGCGCGGGTGGCGCGACGCGGACCCGAGCGTCGCGGTGGGGATGGAGGGGGCTCCCGGGCACCAGGCGGCCGGCATTCCGGGCCCGTTCGGTCAGGGCTCGGCCCGCGGTTACTACGACTACACCCAGCAGCCCGCCAGCTACGTCGGTTATCCACCCGAGTCCTACCGCACCTTCGGCGGCTTCGACTGGATGACTGCAACTCTGGGTGGGCTGTGGGACTCGATGCTGGCCGAGGGCAAGCTCTGGTCGATCAGCGCCAACTCCGACAGCCACCGGGTGTGGCGCGACGTCCTCGACGTGCCGCCGGGCAGCGACTTCACCAACAACGACCAGTACGGGGACCCGGTCGACACCGGCGCGCTGCAGATCAACCGCGGGGACTTCTGGCCCGGCTACTACTCGCGCACCGTCGTGGGGGCCGTCTCCGCGGACTACCAGGCCGTCATGGACGGCCTGCGCGCCGGCCGGGTGTTCGTCGTCCACGGGGACCTCATCGACGGCATCGAGGTCACCGCTCGGAGCGAGGGAGACCAGGCGACCCTTGGCCAGACCCTGACCGCCCGCCGCGGCGGGTCGCTGGAGATCCAGCTGCGCATCCGCAAGCGGCTTCGTCCCAACAACAATCGGCAGGTGCCGGTGCTTCGTCGGGTCGACGTCGTCATGGGTCAGGTCAATGGCCCGGTCGCGGACCGGGACAGCTTCACGGCCCCGCGCACCGAGGTCGTGAAGTCCTTCGAGATCGCGGCGGACGCCCCCGAGGAGATCGTGCTGGCCGCACGTCTCCCCCGCGTGGAGGGGCCCTGCTTCCTGCGGGTGCGCGGCACGGACGGCAACAACGCCTCCTCCGGGAAGACCGGTCTCGAGCCCGGGATGGACCGCGAGGGCGACGCCGACCCGTGGAACGACCTCTGGTTCTACACCAACCCGGTCTTCGTCCAGACCCGACGCTGACGATGACCGACCTCCGCCGCGACACCGCCGTCCTCCAAGACGTGCCACGGGAACGGGACATTCTCCGGCCGTCCGCGGTGCTGGCGGTGGGCAGCGGAGCGAGCAGCCTGGCGCAGGTCGAGCACGACCTGCTCGACCTGCGCCAGGCTCTCGTGCTCCCCCTCGACGGCGCCGCCGCAACCCACCCGGTGCGGGATGCCGCCCCTCACTGGGCAGCCACCCTGGCGGTGCCTCCCCTCGGCGTCGCCGCTCTGCAGGATCTTCTGGCGCGCGCGGCCGCTCGTCAGGGCGCCGGCTGCGTCGGTCTCTTCGCGCTGGACATCGGTGCCGGCGAGCCGCTGATGCTGCTCCCCGAGGAGACCGCGCATGCGGCGCACGTAGCCACCGCCGCGGCCGAGCACCTCACCGCGACCGGGGGCAGGCTGCTGCGATTCCCCGGCCAGCACCAGGTCACCGACGAGGTCACGGTCGCCGAGCTGCTCGGTCTCGGCTGCATCGACCAGGTCCGCGTGGTCGGCGGCGGACCCGTGGATGACACTCTGGTGCTGCGCACCCGGCGACACCTGCGACCTGAGCTCGCCGGTGGCCGGGTGGAGCTGTTGATCGAGCGTTACGACAGCGGCTCGTACATCCCCTACGAGCGTCCCGAACCGCACCAGTGCTGCGCGCTGCACTGAGCAGGTGCAGCACCGCCGGCCAGACTGCGCTGTCGCCTCGTGTACGCCAGTCTTGATCAGAGCGGGCGCATCGGGCATGCTCCCAGGGAAGGCGATGGTGCTCGCCTCTAACCGCGGAAGCGGCTTCCGCTGATAGCGCCTACCGGTCGTGCTCGGCTGTGCCGACGGACGGTAGGAGATGCAGATGCGCGTGCTGAGCCGAACGATCCCTCGGCGAGGGTGAGCGTCGATGCCGGTTCGCGACCCGTCGGCGCAGGTGCGCGCCACCGTCCTCACCCTCTACGCCCAGGGCGCCTCGCTGCGGCGCATCTCGACGGTGACCGGTGTACCGCGCCCGGCAGTACGAGCCCTGCTGGTCCACGACGGCGCCTCGATCCCAGCGAGGGGAGCTGGCCGCTCCCGGCCGCACCGCCGGATCGACCCGTCCCCCGACCTCGAGCGTCGTCTCTACCAGCTCTACGTCGTGCAGCGCCTCCCTCGTGCCCGGGTGGCCCAGGAGCTCGGGGTGTCCGAGAGCCGGGTGCGCACGTGGTTGCGCCGGCTGGGGATCGCGGTCCGGACGCGCGGCCGGTGCCTGAGGGAGGACCGGGCGCGTCTGCCGGCCGACCGCCTCGAGGAGCTGTACGTGCGCCGCGAGCACGCCGCCGAGTCGGTGGCGCGGCAGCTGGGCGGTTCCCGCGCGCACGTCCTCACCGCGGCGCACCACGAGGGCATCCCGGTGCGCCGCGGCGGCAACACCACCAACGCCAGCGCGCTGGTGCTGCTCGAGTCCCTCTACGCCGACGACTGCGTGCGCAGATTGCTGGGTGCGCACGGCATCCCGGTCGTGCGCCGACCCGGGACGCTGCTCGAGCGCTTCCCGACGCCGGTGGACCTGCCGCAGGCGGCCCTGGTCGACCTGTACGAGACCGGCGGGCTGTCCGTGGTCCACATCGAGGTGCTGACCGGCATCCCCGCCGCCACGGTCCTGCACCGGCTGCACGCGGCCGATGTGCGGCTCCGCCAGCCCGGAGGCCTGTCACCGTTCAGCCGCCGGGCCCGGGGGTTGCCGGCCGCACCGGCGACCGTGGCCACGATGGAACCCGTGGCCGCCATGGTGAAGCCGGACGAGCGGGCAGCCGGGTGAAGCGCGCGCACCGGTCGGTCCTACCCGCCGACGCGGCTGTCGCCGAGGGGGCGGGCCGCCGGCTCATCAGCCTCGCCGCCCTCCACGCCCATGGTGATGAGCATGCCCTGCAGGGCTCGGATGCGCTCTTCAAGGCCGTCCAGCTGGCTGCGCTGAGTCGGCCCGGTGGTCGCGCGTTCATCGGTGAGCGAGGCCAGGGCGTCCTGCAGTCGCCGCACGATGTCCTCCTGCACCTTGCCCAGGTCCGACACAAGCTGCCGGGTGCCTTCGGCCAGGCGCTCTTGCAGGTCCGCGCGGGCGCGTCCGACCTGCCGGTCGACGAGCTCAGGGGCCTCGGCGAGCAGCGCGGCCCGCGCACGGCGGGCCCGACGCGGGGCTATCCGGCGAACGGTGCCAGCCAAGGGCAGCTCGAAGGACACCGGCCGGTCGAACAGGTACCAGAACCCTCGGCTCTCGGCCAGCCTGCGGTGCTCCACCGGCACGGACAGGTCCAGGTCCAGCAGCTCGCGCGCGGACGCGCGCAGCTCCCGGAGGTGCCGCTCGTGCTCGTCAGTGGTCCGCTGCCAGGCCTCACGCAGCCCGGTTTCCAGGACGTCGGCCTGCTGGGCCCGCCACTCGTCCACCACGGCGGTCACCGTGGCGATGACGACGGCCCGTCCGCGCTCGTCGAGCTCGGCGGGGGCGGCAGCGGTGAGCGGACCGTCGAGGGCCTGCAGGAGCGCCTCGCGGGCCCGCGCCGCCAGCCGGCCGCGCAGATCCCCCGCGGCCTGGTCCAGCCCGCGGCGCAGTCCTCGTTCGAAGCCCCAGCAGCGGTCCTCGAGCTCGCCGTGCTCGCGCCGCAGGTCCGCGACCCGGTCGGCGAAGGCCTGTACCCGGTCCCGCTGTCCGTCGGCGATCAGCTCGAGGGCTCGGCGCTCCAGACGGGCCGCGTCCAGCAGGGCGGTGACCAGCCGCCAGGTGTGCCCGGCCAGCGCACGGGCGGCGTCCCTCTCCCCAGAGGAGGCCAGGTAGGCCAGGAAGGTGTCCTCGAAGGCACGGTAGCCGGCGTCAACGCGGCCATCGCGGGCCGATCCGGCCTGCACCGGGATCGGTTCGCCGACGGTCTGCTCGACCACGTTCCGGGTGAACGCGACCGCCTCGGCGAGGTCGCCTTCGTCGAGCTGGTCGGTCTTGTTCAAGAACACGAGCGTGTGCACCGAGAGCGCGTGGACCTCCCGCAGCACGTCGCGCTCGGCGGCGGAGATGGGCGGGTCGGCGGAGACCACCACGATCGCGACGTCGGCGGTGCGGTAGGCGTCATGAGCGACGGTGGAGTTGTGCTCGAACACCGACCCGGTGCCTGGGGTGTCCACCAGCTCGACGTCGAACTGGTCCAGCGGGCCCGGCCCGAGCAGCACGTGCACCTGGGACACGGCCTTCGCGTTGGCCGGGTTGCCGCGTTCGGTCACCAGCTCGTCGAGCCCGGACAGCGGCAGCCACTCGCGCCGCCCGTCCACAAAGGTCACCTGGACTCTGCGCGCGGGCGGAGGCTCGGCGCTCACCCGGCGCACGGTGGTGGTGATCGCCGTCACCGGCACCACGCCGGTGGGCAGGACATCCTGCCCGAGCAGCCGGTTCACCAGGGTGCTCTTCCCTCGTTTGGCCTCTCCGGCCACCAGCACCCGCAGGCGCCGCGAACGGACTCGTTCGCGCAGCGCGTCGAACTCGACGCGTTCCTCAGACCCGATGTAGGAGCCGAGCGCCGCGAGGACGGTGTCGAGCGTCGCGCCATCGGATGTGCTCATGCCGCCTCCACGGTGCCAGAGCAGGGACCGTTGGCGGCCATCCGCGGTTCCGGCGAGCCCCTCCGCCGCAAGGCCCAGTGTAGGCAACGACGCTCCCCAGGGATGCGCTCTCGAACAGGTAACGGGAACACGGTCGGTCACCGACCCTTGCAGTCGCTGCAGTCGCGGCGCATGATTCGAGCACAGGCGATGGGGCTCGCCTCAACCGCGGACACGTCCGCTGATGGCCTCTACCGGCAGACCAGGCATGGTCTCGACACGGTGGAGGGCGGATGACGGTGCGGTGCTCCCCCCTTGCGTCATCCGGGCGCGCCCGGCCCCCTCAGGACGGCGGCCCGCGGTGGCGCTGACGATCTCCTCCTACGGCGTCCAGGCGGCGCAGCTGGTCACGGTGGCCGCGGGCGCTCCATGGGTCTCCGGGTTCATCGGCAAGCTCGAGTCGCGGCTGCAGGGCCGGCGCGGAACGCGCGTCCTGCAGCCCTACTACGACCTGGCCAAGCTGTTCGGGAAGGAGTCGCTGGCCCCCGAGGGCGCCAGCATCGTCTTCCTCGCCGCCCCGGTCGTCGCGCTGGCGGCATACCTCACCGTGCCGCTGCTGATCCCGGTGCTCACCGACTACCCGCTCCCGCTGGGATACATGGGCGACATCCTCGGCGGTGGTCTCATCCTGGCCCTGGGCAGCTTCGTGACCTCCACCGCGGCAGCCGAGACCGGTTCGCCGTACGCGCAGCTGGGCGCCTCACGGGCCAAGACGTTCTCGGCCCTGGCCGAGCCGACGCTGCTGCTGGTGTTCGTCGCGGTGGCCGCCATCACCGCGACCGACCTGCCGTACGCGCTGGCGCACACGGTCCACGCCTCGACCGCGCAGATACTGCGGCCCGGGCACGTCCTGGCCGCGGGGGCGATGTTCGTGGTCAGCCTGGCCGAGACGGGGCTTATCCGGGTGGAGGCGCACCACTCGGTCGGCGAGCTGGGGTTCATCGACGAGGGCAAGCCGTTCGAGCACTCCGGCCCCTACTACGCCCTGCTCACCTGGGGCTCGCACGTCAAGCAGATGGTCCTGTTCGTGATCTTCCTGGACGTGTTCACCCTGCCGTGGGGCCTTGCCGGCAGCCACGACCTGTGGCCGCTCGTCGCCGCGGTGCCGGTGCTGCTGGCCAAGTGCGCGTTGCTCGGCGCGGTGATCGCGGCCGTTGGCAACAACTGGGCCAAGCTTCGACTCTACAAGATCACCGAGTTCCTCGCCGCCGCGTTCCTGCTGGCCGTCCTGGCCATCTTCACCCTGTCGCTGGGAGGTGGCTGATGCAGCCGGTGCCCGACGTCTTCTCCGGCGGGGCCAACACCATCGCCGTGCTGGTGCTTCTCACCGAGTTCGCGATGCTCCGCGCGGCGCTGCTGCGGGCGCAGCTGCGCCTCTACGCGGCCCAGTCCTTCCTGCTGTCCGCGCTGGCTGTGCTGGCCGCAGCCAGCCGGGGGCTGCCCGAGCTCTACGTGCTGGCGGCGCTGTCGTTCGCGTTGAAGGTGGTCGCGGTGCCCGTGGTCGTCACCCGGATCCTGCGCGACACCCCGGACGAGATCGCCGGGTCCGGGGCGCTGAGCGTGGCCAGCGAGGTGCTGCTGGCCATCGTGGTCGCTGCGTTCGGGTTCTTCGCCATGGGCGCGCTGGACATCTCCAGCGACGTGCTGCCCAAGACCGCCCTGTCCATCTCGGTCGCCGTGGTGCTGGTCGCGTTCGTGCTGATCATCGCCCGACGCGACCTGGTGAGCCAGGCGGTGGGCTTCTTCAGCCTGGAGAACGGGGTCTCCCTGGCCAGCCTCGTCGTGGCCGCCGGGCTGCCGCTGATCCTGGAGGTGGCGTTCCTGTTCGACCTGCTGGTGGCCGTGGTCATCTTCGGGGTGCTCGTCCGGGTGACGCACCGCCAGGCAGGCACGTTCCTGACCACCTCGCTCACCACCCTGCGGGGCTGACATGGCCGCCGTCGTGCTCGCCCTGCTCGTGATCGGCTTCGCCGCGGCTGCCGTCTGCGCGTTCGCGCCGCCGCGGTTGATGGAAGCGGTGACGGCCGCAGCGGGTTTGAGCGCGTTCGCGCTGGCGTGCGCACTGGTCCCCGCCGTCTCCGGCGCGGACGTCGTCGTCGGGCCCTACCTGCGGGTGGACGCCCTCAGCGTGGTCTTCCTCCTGGCGACCGGCCTGCTCTACGCGAGCGTGGCGCTCTACAGCATCGGCTACGTGCGCGGCGAGCACGGCGGCCATGACATCGCCTCCTACCAGCGCCGGCTCTACATCGGGGTCAACGTGTTCGCCGCCACGATGTTGGCCGCTCCGCTGCTGGACGGGCTGGCACTGCTGTGGATCGCCATCGAGATCACCACCGTGGTCTCGGCGCTGCTGGTGGCCATCGACGTCTCGGACCGCTCCATCGAGGCCGCCTGGAAGTACCTGCTCATCGCCTCGGTGGGCCTGGGGGTGGCCCTGCTGGCCACCGTGTTCATGTACTACGCGGGTGCCCACGTCTACGGCAGCTCGTTCGACCTGACCTTCTCCCCCCTGGTGCAGGCAGGACAGCAGCTGCCGGCCACCCCGGTGCGGCTGGCTTTCGTGCTGGCCGTGCTGGGCTTCGGCACCAAGGTGGGGCTGGTCCCGGTCCACACCTGGCTGCCGGACGCGCACGCCGAGGCGCCCACCCCCGTCTCCGCGCTGCTGTCCGGCGCGCTGCTGGCCACCAGCTTCTACGCGGTGCTGCGCTACTTCGAGATCGCGCAGGGCGCGCTAGGCCCGACGTTCCCGCGGCATATGCTGCTCGCCTTCGGCTTGGCCTCGCTCCTGCTGGCCGCCCTGTACCTGCTGGACCAGGGCGACATCAAGCGCCTGTTCGCCTACTCCTCGGTGGAGCACATGGGGATCCTGGCCATCGCCGCCAGCTTCAGCAGCCGGCTGGCTGCCGCCGGCATGCTGCTGCACGTGCTGGCGCACGCCGCGGCCAAGGGCAACGCGTTCATGGGTGCCGGGGTGCTCGTTCGCAAGTACGGCACGAAGGAGGTCGACGCGATCCGCGGTGCGCTGACCAGCCTGCCGTGGTCCGGGCCGCTGCTGCTGGTCTCGGTGCTCGCCCTGTCCGCCAGCCCCCCGTTCGGGCTGTTCCGCAGCGAGTTCTCCATCGTCGTCGGGGGTTTCTCCGCCGGCGGAAACTGGGCCGCGGCCGCGCTCGTGGCCCTGGTGACCACAGCCTTCGTCGGGCTGACCTGGGCAGCCACCCGCATGCTGTTCCAGCCCGCGTCCCGCCCCGGCCCCGGCACCCCGGGCGCGCACGACCGGCCGGGTGAGCCGAGCTGGTGGATGGTCGTACCCGTCCTGGTCGGCACCGCCGTCCTCGTGCTGCTCGGCGTGCACGTGCCCGGCCCGCTGGCCGAGGTGTTCGCTCGCGCGGCCACCCAGCTGGGGGCGTCGACATGACGTCCCCTGCTCTCACCGACCTCGCCGACGTGGCCTCCTGGCGCCACGCCGTGCTGCGGCGGGTCGATCGGGGCGAGCGGTTCGCGGGCCTGTTCGCCACCGCCGACGGCCCGTCGACCCGGCTCACCGCTGCCCTGGCACGACCAGGGCGCCTGGACCTGATGGACACGACGCTGGCACCCGGCGCCGTCGACTACCCGGCGCTGAGCACCGAGGTCCCGGCGGCGTTCTGGTACGAGCGGGAGATCCACGACCTGTTCGGGCTGGTGCCGCGCGGCCACCCGCGGCTGGACCCCCTGGTGCTGCCGCTGGACCCCGGCGCCGCCCGGCCCCGCCCCGGCTCGGCCGGAGCTCCGACGCACCTCGTGCCGCACGAGCATCCCCTGCCGGCGCACCTGGCCGGCACCGGGGTGTTCACCCTGCCGCACGGGCCGGTGCGCTCCGGCGTGAGCGAGTCGGTCGAGTTCCTCCTCGAGACCCCGGGCGAGGACATCCCGCACCTGCGGGTCCGACCGCACCACAAGCACCGGGGGCTGGCCAAAGGATTCGAAGGACTCTCACCCGAGCACGGTCTCCTCCTCGCCGAGCGGGTCGAGGGCGTCGCCTCGGTCGCCCACGCCCTGGCCTTCGCCCACGCCGTGGAGGACCTGGCCGGCACGCAGGTGTCCGCCCAGGCCTCCCTGGTGCGACTGGTGCACGCCGAGCTCGAGCGCATCGCCAACCACCTCGACGTCGCCATGCGCCTGGCCGACGCCGCCGCGCTGGCCGTGGCCACCGCCCGGTTCGGCTGGCACAAGGAGCGGATCATGCGTCTGCGCGGGCAGCTGTGCGGTCACCGGTTCGGCCGCTCGGTCGTCGCGGTCGGCGGCGTGCAGCCCGGGTCCCTGGCCACATCGCGGGAGTCGGTCGGCGCGGCGCTGGACGCCATCGAGCGGGACGTCACCGGCGACGAGCGGGCAGCCATGGCCACCCCCTCGTTCCTGGACCGGCTGCGCGGCACCGGTCGTCTGCCCGGCGAGGTCGCTGTGCCCTTCGGGGCGCTGGGTCCGGTAGGCCGAGCCAGCAGCGGAGGCGAGGACGTGCGCGCCTCCCGCCCCTACGGCGCCTACCGGCAGCTGCATGTCGTCGTCGCCGCCGGCGATGCGGGTGACGTTCAGGAGCGGCTGCGGGTGCGGTGGGCCGAGCTGCACGAGTCCTTCCGGCTCATCCGGCTCGCGCTGGACGACCTCTCAGCCGGCGCTGCACCGGCTCCCCCTCTCGCCCGGCCTCCGGCCCCCGAGCCGCCGCCGGACGGGCGCGGGGTCGGCTGGGCCGAGGCCCCACAAGGAGAGGTGCTCTACCTGGTGGAGGTCTGCGCCGGTCGGCTCGCCCGGGTGGCGGCCCGCTCGGCCTCGTTCCACGACCTGCCGCTGTTCCACCGAGTCTTCGGCGGCGACATCTTCACCGACTTCCCGTTCATCGAGGCCAGCTTCGGCCTGTCCGTGGCGGGGGTGGCCGGCTGATGCCCTGGGTCCTGCGCGGGCTGCGCGACGGCGTCGTCACCACGCCCTACCCCCAGCGGGAGGACGCTTACGCGCGCACGTTCCGCGCCGCCCCGGTCGTCATCCCTCCTCCGGCGACGGACGGGGCCGCGGTCTCTCCCGACGTGTCCTCCGAGGTTTCCCTCGACCTGTGCCCCACCGGCGCCATCGCCGTCGCCGGCGGCCGGCTCCGGCTGGACCAGGGCCGCTGCATCCTGTGCGGCGCCTGCGTCCGCACCCACCCCGACCTCTTCGCCTGGGGATCGGGCAGCGAACCGGCGGCGCTGGTCCGGGAGACCCTGGTCGTCCCCACCGACCTGGACGGCTCGGCCGAGCAGGTGGACCGAACCCGGCAGGCGCTGGCCCGGCGAGTCCGTCGGCTGCGCCGCTCGGTGCACATCCGCCACGTGGACGCCGGCTCCGACGGCAGCGAGGAGTGGGAGATCCAGGCCCTGACTAACCCCACCTACGACGTCCACCGCCTCGGCATCTTCTTCACCGCCAGCCCCCGCCACGCCGACATCCTGCTGGTCACCGGCGCCGGCGCCCGCGGCATGCTCGGCCCCCTGCACCGCACCTACCTGGCCATGCCCCGGCCCGTCGTGGTGGTCGCGGTCGGCACCGACGCGATCAGCGGTGGACTGGTCGGCGGCGGCTACGCCACCGCCGACGGGGTGACCCGCCGCCTGGCCGTGGACGTGCTCGTGCCCGGGTCCCCGCCACCGCCGTTCGCGATCCTGCACGCGATCCTGCTGGCCCTGGGCCGCGTGCCGGCCCGGGAGGGGGCGGCCCGATGACCACCGCCGAGCTCGTGCTCGCCGCCCTGGGCTGCTTCGCGGCCGGGGCCGCTGTCAACCTGGCGAACCTGCGCCGCCGGCCGGCCGTGGACGTCGCGGCCTACCTGGTTCTGCTCGCCGGTGCGCTCGTGCTGGCGGTGGCCGGGGTGCGCGCCGACCTCGGCAGCACCAGCCGCCTCGACCTGGGCGGGTGGGTCGGGTTCGGGCCGTCCGCCGTGGCCGTGGACCGGCTGGCCGGGCTCTTCCTGGCCCTCACCGGCGTGGTCAGCGCGCCGATCCTGCTGGCCTTCACCGGCTGGGCACGGGACCCGGTGCAGAACCCGTGGCGGCCGCTGCCGGCACTGGTGGCCCTCACCCTGGCCGGGATCGTGGTCGTGCTCACCGCCGAGGACGCGTTCGTGTTCCTGTTCGGCTGGGAGTCGGTGTCGCTGGCGTTCTACCTGCTGGTCGGCTACCAGCGGCAGCGCCCGGGACGGCCGCGGGCCGCCATGCTCACCTATGGCATCTCCAAGACCTCCGGGGCGCTGCTGCTGCTCGCCGTCGGCCTGCTGGGCGGGGCCACCGGGTCCCTCACGCTGTCCGACTGGGGCGGCGTGCACGGGCCGGTGCACGCCGCCGCCTTCGCCCTTGCACTGGTCGCCTTCACCGCCAAGGTGGGTGTGGTGCCACTACAGGTCTGGCTGCCCGCCGGCTACTCGGCCGCGCCGGGACCGGCCCGGGCATTGATGTCTGCGGTGGCCGCCAACATCGGCTTCTACGGCATGTGGCGGACCCTGCAGGTGCTCGGCCGCCCACCCACCTGGATCGCGGTCGTGCTCCTGCTCACCGCCGCGTTCACTGCGCTGCTCGGCATCGCCCACGCAGCCGTGCAACGCGACCTGCAGCGGGTCATCGCCTACTCCTCGGTGGAGAACGGCGGACTGATCACCGCAGCGTTCGGGGTCGCGCTGGCCGGATCGGTCACCGGCCAGCAGGGCCTGGTCGCCGTCGGCATGCTCGCCAGCGCCCTGCAGATGACGACCCACGCGTTCGCCAAGTCCGCCCTGTTCCTGGCCAGCGGCCGGCTCGAGCAGCGCAGCGGGACCACCGACCTGGACCGCCTCACCGGCGCCGGCCGCCAGGAGCGGGCGACCGCGGTCGCCTTCAGCGTGGGGGCGTTCACCCTCGCCGGGCTGCCGCTCACCCTCGGCCTGGTCTCGGAGTGGTTCGTCCTCGAGGCCGTCATGCAGCTGTTCCGGGTGGACCACCTGCTGCTGGCGCTGACCCTGGCCGTCACCGGCGCGGCGCTGGCGCTCACCGCCGGCTACGCCGGCTTCACCTTCGTGCGGCTGGTCGGGTTCACCGTGCTCGGGCGGCCGGGCCGCCTCAGGCCGGGGCACGTCCGGTCCCGCGGCACGCGGACCGCTCCGCCCTCGGCGCTGAGCCCGGCGGCCGCCGTCGGGATGCTGCTGCCAGCCGCCGCCTGCGTCGTGCTCGCGGCGCTCGCGCCGTGGCTGCTGCGCTTCCTCTCCGCCGGTCTCACCCCGGTCGTCGCCCCCTCAGCGACGGCGGGCGCGCTGGCCTCCCCCTGGGTGCTGCAGCCGGTCTACCCCGGGTTCTCCAGCCTCTCGCCGTCCTGGCTGGCGGTGGAGCTGCCCCTGATGGCGGTCTCCGTCCTCGTTCTCGCGCTGCTGGCCAGCCGGCGGTCGATGCTCACGGTGCGCCGGGTCCCTGCCTGGCAGTCGGCCACGGGCGGCGTCGCCGGGGACGGGCGCTACACCTCGTTCGGATTCGCCAACCCCACCCGGCACGTGCTCGGCAGCCTGCTGATGACCCGGGCCGAGCACGTTGTCCTGGACCGCTCCGCGCACGAGGAGGCCGAGAGCGCCAGCACCTTCGCTGCGCCCGACCTGCCCGTCGGCCCGGGCTGGCTCTCCGCCCCAGCCAGCGCCACCGCTCCCAACGGCGCGCCGCTGGGCTCCCCCGAACCACCCACCGGGGAGCAGCGCAGCGCGTACGTGACCGACGTCGTCGAGATGGTGGAGGCCTTCCTCTACCGGCCCCTGCTCGGGCCGCTGCGCAGCCTCGTGGCCACGGCCAAACGTCTGCAGTCGGGCCGGCTGGACGCCTACGTGGCCTACATGCTCATGGCGCTCGTCGCTCTGCTGGCAGTCGTCGTGGCGCTGTCGTGACCACCGCTTGACGCTCCGACACCGGCTGCGCCACCCTTGCTGCGGCGATGGATCCCGCCGAGCCGCTCCGCGGCTGAACCGCCCGGACCGGGCTGATGGTTCCTCCCTTTTCGGACGAGGGAGGAGCATGCTGCCCATCAAGGAACGGCTCGCGCTGGCCCGCCTGGAGCGGCAGTTGCGCCGGGACGACCCAGCCTTCGCCCGCCGGATGAACCGGACCACGACAGCCTCGCCGGACCGCCGGCCGTTCAGCACGACCTCGTTGCTGTGCGGTGTCCTGACGGTGGTCCTGAGCGCAGCCTTCCTGCTGGCCAGCGGGCTGCGCCTGACCGCGCCGCTGCTAGCCGCGCTGGCGCTCACGCTGCTGGCGCTGACCCTGGTGCCCTCCTCGGCCGTCGGCTGGAGGCTGCGCCGCGGCCTGCGTGCCAGGCTGTGGCACGGGCATGGTGCATACGAGCACCGGGCGACCGACCGGATCGGCGACCTCCCGCAGCGCCCCGAGGTCGCTGAGGTCGCCGACCCGGCACTCGACCTGACCGTCACGGCCCAGGCACCTGCCGTCCTGGCCGCCCCGAGCACAGGAGGTGACGTGGCCGCCACACCCGAGCAGGCCGCATCGACCGAGAGCCCGCAGGCGCCCCCGCCGGGGGGGCGCGAGCCGGTCGACCCGGACGTCGACCTGCACGTCCCGGCGCAGCGCCGGCAGCGGCAGGCACCGGCTGTCGCGGTGATCGCCGCCGGCGGCGCCCTCGGCGCCGAGGCCCGCTACGGCCTGAGCTTGGCGATGCCGCACGGCCCGGCGCAGTTCCCGTGGGCCACGCTGGTCACCAACGCCCTGGGCTGCCTGCTCATCGGCGTGCTCATGGTGCTGGTCACCGAGGTGCTCTCCACGCACCGGCTGGTCCGCCCGTTCCTCGGCACCGGCGTGCTGGGCGGGTTCACCACCTTCTCCACCTACACCGTCGACACCCAGCGCCTGCTCACCGAGGGCAAGGCCGGCCTGGCCCTGACCTACCTGGCCGCCACCCTGGCCGCGGCGATGGTCGCGGTGTGGCTGGGCGCGAACACCACACGCATCACGGTCGACCGCTTCACCGACCGTGAGCGGAGGCCGGCATGACCGTGCTCATGGTCGCGATCGGCGCCGCGCTGGGCGCCCCGGCGCGCTACCTCACCGACCGGGCCGTGCAGCAGCGGCACGAGACGCTGTTCCCCTGGGGTACCTTCCTGGTCAACCTGGTCGGCTCGTTCCTGCTCGGACTGCTCACCGCCGCCGCCACCGGCGGGCTCGACCCGCGGGTGCTCGCCCTGGCCGGCACCGGCTTCTGCGGGGCGCTGACCACGTTCTCCACCTTCGGCTACGAGACGGTGCGGCTGGTTGAGGACGGCTCGCTGCTGGAGGCGGCGGGGAACGTGGTGGTAAGCGTGGCCGTCGGGCTCGGAGCG
>JBQCIO010000215.1:0-4863 GCA_051953655.1 Motilibacteraceae bacterium | reverse complement strand
TCCGCGTCGGCGAGGGTCGCGAAGTAGCCGTGCTCCTCGCCGGCGGCGCGGTAGGTCCTGACGACGCGGTCGACGAGCTGCTTGAGGCTCCACTCGCGGGCCTCCGTGCCGACGGCGCCGCGGAAGTACTTCGTCGTGACGATGGTCGAGGCGTTGACGCTCCAGAAGTCGGGGAACTCCACGCCCTTCTGCTCGAAGATCGTCTCGCCGGTCTTCCAGTTCTGCTGGACGACGTCGCGGCGCTCCCAGGTCACCTCGTCGTAGGGGTGCACACCGGGCGTGGTGTAGATCCGCTCGATGCGCAGGCCCTTGGCGCCTGCCTTGCCGCCGCGGCGCACGGCCGGACGGTCCTGCGACGTCTCCGTCATGTGGAAGTCCTCCTCCGGACTACTACTGAACTGGTCAACACCCGACGCCGCCCGGACGATGCCGGGGCGGCGGAGTGCTCTTGCTGGTCTTGTCGATCTGCGGTGGTCCGCCGGGGCGGACAGGCAGCGGCCCATACGGGGCCGGCTGCGGCGGGGGCGCCGGGCGGTCAGCCCGGCCCGGGCTGGGAGCGGTCGGGCGTTGTGACCGGCTCCCTGCCGACGGGCTCGTGCTCGGCCCGCAGCAGCGCTATCTCGGCCTCGAAGTCGGCCAGCGAGTCGAAGGACCGGTAGACCGAGGCGAACCTGAGGTAGGCCACTTCGTCGAGCTCGCGCAGCGGGCCGAGGATGGCCAGGCCCACCTCGTGGGCGTCGATCTCGGCGACGCCGCTGGCGCGGACCGCCTCCTCGACGCGCTGGGCGAGCAGGGCCAGGTCGTCCTCGCTGACCGGGCGGCCCTGGCAGGCCTTGCGCACGCCGGCCAGCACCTTGGTGCGGCTGAACGGCTCGGTAGCCCCGCTGCGCTTGATGACGGTGAGGCTCGCGGTCTCGACCGTGGTGAAGCACCGGCCGCACTCGGGGCAGCTGCGCCGGCGCCGGATGGCGGCGCCGTCATCGGCGGTGCGGCTGTCGACGACCCGGCTGTCGGGGTGGCGGCAGAACGGGCAGTGCACGTTCGACCTCCCTTCCCGCGCCTGACGGCGACGCCCCGTGCCGGTCCGCTGCGGCCGTCCACCGCCCCTGCCCCGACCGCTCCCCCACGCGCCGCCCTGGGGACGGGGCTGTGGGGAACATGGGGACAAGCTGTGGGCTAGATGTGGACGACTTACATCGGTGTAACTACTAGATGTGGTGACCCTAGGCCGGGGTCGGCACAACGCGCAACAGGTTCGGCCCAAGCCCCGGCGTGTCGCGCTCAACGACGCGTCCGACACGCCGGGAGACCCGACCCAGGCCCCTCGAACGGCCCATCGCGACGCCCCTCGCAGGCTGTGGACGCGGCCGCACGGACGCCGCTGTCGGCCCCTGGAGGACCAGCCGGAGGACCAGCAGGGACTAGCGGACGACCGGGACGAGCAGCTCCTGGCCGGCGGCGAGCTGGTCGGCGCGCAGGTGGTTCAGCGCGGCGATCTGGGCGACGACGTCGCGGGGGTCGCGGCCGGGGGCGATCTGGCCGGCGATCTGCCACAGCGTCTGGCCGGGGGCGACGGTGACGACGCGGGTCTGGCCGGCGGTGGCCGGGGTGCCCGCGCCTGCCGGGCCCAGGCCGGACAGGACGAAGGCGACGACCGCGATGGCGGCGACGGTGAGGGTGGCCAGCAGCCGGCCGCGGCGGGTGAGCCGTGCGCTGCGGCGGGCCGGACGGGGAGCGGTGCGGGCGACCGGCCGCTCGCTGATGCGCTCGCCGACACGGGCGGTGGAGCGGGCGAACGGGGTGGCGATCGTGGTGCTGCTCATCGGGAGCCTCCTGGAGCTGGACCTGACAGGAACTGGCTGAAAAACCTGGGGAAGCAGGTCCTCGGCTGCGGCACTAGCACGGCTGTTCGACGTACGCTTGTACGAGTTCTACCACTGGTTGCCGGCTTCAGTCACGACACGCCTCGAACAAATGATCCGAACTGGCGTTCTGACGCGGTACGTTCGATCCACCGACGAACGACACCGTGACAGGCCCTTCCGACAGTTCCGGACGACCGATCGGCAGCCCCCTCAGCGGGTGCCCGACCGGCGGCCGCGGGGCCTGTGGACGAGCGGGCGACGGACCGGACGGCGACGGCCACACTGGGCACGGCGCGAGACGAGGAGGACGGCGTGGCGCAGCGGCGCAGCACGGACAAGGACGGGTCGACGCCGGTCAAGGCCGGCGCGAGCGCGGGCACGGGCCGCACGAGGCAGGCCCCGCAGAAGCTGCGGGCGCTCGAGCCGCACCCGGGCCGCAAGCAGCGCAGCCCCCAGGTCGTCGAGATCCCCGACTCCCCGCCGGGCGCCGACGGCCTCACCCCCCGGGCGCGCCGGGTGCTCGAGGTGATCCGGGACAGCGTCGAGCGCCGCGGCTACCCGCCGAGCATGCGCGAGATCGGCGAGGCCGTCGGGCTCACCAGCCCCTCCTCGGTGGCCCACCAGCTCGCCTCGCTCGAGCGCAAGGGCTTCCTGCGCCGCGACCCCAACCGCCCGCGCGCCATCGAGGTCGTCGGCGGCGTGGACCGGGTCGGCGGCTACGTCGACGACGAGACCGACAGCGGCGACGCCAAGCCCACGCCGTCCTACGTGCCGGTGGTCGGCCGGATCGCCGCCGGCGGGCCGATCCTGGCCGAGCAGGTCGTCGAGGACGTCTTCCCGCTGCCCCGCCAGCTGGTCGGCGACGGCCAGCTGTTCCTGCTCAAGGTGGTCGGCGACTCGATGATCGACGCCGCGATCTGCGACGGCGACTGGGTCGTCGTGCGCCAGCAGCCGGTGGCCGAGAACGGCGACGTCGTCGCGGCGATGATCGACGGCGAGGCCACCGTGAAGACCTACAAGAAGCGCAACGGCCACGTGTGGCTGATGCCGCACAACCCCGCCTTCGAGCCGATCCCCGGCGACGAGGCGGTCGTGCTCGGCCGGGTGACCGCGGTGCTCCGCCGAGTCTGATCCCCGCTCACGCGAAGGCCCCTGCCGCACCTGGTGCGGCAGGGGCCTTCGCGCGTGCTCGAGCCGGAGGTCACGGGCCGCCGAGCAGGGAGTACTCGCTCAGGCCGTCCGAGGTACGCACCCAGACCCCGGCCGGGACGTAGGGATCCGGCCGCTGCCCGAGGATCTGGCCGCCGCCGAAGGTGCGCCCGAGGGGCTGCGCGCCGGCGGGAAGCGGCACGGCGGCACGGTCGTCGCGCTGGTGGTCCCGGGAGAACAGCTCGAGCCGGGTTGGCGCGGCGGCAGGCCGGATCCCCCAGTCCCAGGTGTGCGCGTGCAGCCAGACCACCCACCCGCCCGTGGCGACCGTCAGCGCGACGAGCACCCCGAGCCCGATCGCCCGCGGCTGCCGCTTCCTCGCCCCCGGCCTCCCCGGGTCCGTCGTCGCCGTGCTCGTGGTCACCCGCGCCCCCCTCGGTCGACTGGGCGAGGGTGGCACCCGCCGGACCGGGCGCACAAGGACCCGGTGGCCGGGCGGCCGCGCAGCCACCCTCCCGACCGCTCTCCTACGTCCCGTCGGAACTCACGGCTCGCGGACGACGTCGGCCGGGGACTTGTCCGGCCGCCAGCCGCGCCACACCGGGTGGCGCAGCCGGCCGTCGCGGGTCCACTCGGTGAACACGACCTCGCCGACCAGCTCGGGCTGCACCCACTGCGCGGCCCGGGCGTGCTCGCGCGGCACTTCGACGTCGAACGGGGAGGTGGGGCGGGCCAGCGGGGCGAGCCGCTTGGCGACGTCGGCGAGCGCGGCCTCGGTGAAGCCGGTGCCGACGTGCCCGACGTAGTCCAGCCCGGCCGGGCCCGGCACCCCAAGCAGCAGCGAGCCGATGCCGCCGCCGCGGCGCCCCTCCCCCGGCTTCCAGCCGCCGACGACGACCTCCTGGGTGCGCTGGTGCTTGACCTTGATCCACGTCCGCGAGCGCCGGCCCGGCTCGTACGTCGAGTCCACCCGCTTGGCGACCACGCCCTCCAGGCCGCGCTGCGCGGAGACCTCCATCGCGTCCTGGCCGCCGCCGAGGAAGACCGGCGGGGTGGCCCAGTGCGGGCCGGCGAGGTCGAGCGACTCCAGCGCGGCGCGGCGCTCGGCGTAGGGCCGGCCGGTGAGGACCTCGCCGTCCAAGGCGAGCAGGTCGAAGACGAGGTAGCAGACCGGCACGCTCTCCAGGAGCCGACGGGTGGGGCGGACGACGTGCATGCGCTGCTGCAGCAGGCCGAAGTCGGGCCGGTTGTCGGCGTTGAAGGCGACGATCTCGCCGTCGAGCACCGCGCGGCGGCCGAGCGCCTCAGGCAGGCCGGCCAGCTCGGGGTAGGTGCCGGCGACGTCGCGGTCGTTGCGGGTCATCACCCGCAGCCGGCTGTTCAGGTGCACGACGGCGCGCACGCCGTCCCACTTCATCTCGAACGCCCAGCGGTCGTCCTGCGCGGGCGGCGGCAGTTGCCCGGCGGTGGCCAGCATCGGGCGCAGGTCGGGGGGGTCGTCGCGGGCCACGGGTCGATCCTTCCCGGGCTGGGCGCGGTGATCCAGGGGCGGTGCCGGTGATCGTGAAGGGTCGCTGGCCGATTCCGGTCAGCAACCCTTCACGATCACCGAGAGGGAGGGCCGTGACAGAGAGCGTGCTGGTGCCGGTGCGGGTCGCGGCACCGTCGCTGACCGCGGCCGGGCTGGCCTCCTGGGTGCTCGCCCATGCTGGGCGGGCGGCGGAGGCCGAGCGGTGCACCCGGCTGCAGGACGTCGTCGACGACGCGCTGCGGCGAGGCGAGCGGGACGGCGTGGCCGTGCCTCGCGAGGTCGTCGCCGAGGCGGCGGAGCTGTGGGAGAAGGCGGCGG
>JBQCIO010000214.1:0-4409 GCA_051953655.1 Motilibacteraceae bacterium | reverse complement strand
GGGGGGGGGGTGGGGGGGCGTGTGGTGCGGGGGTTGTTGGCGGGGGGGGGGTGGGGGGCCGCGGGCCACCGGCCGGGGGCCCGACCAGGGGTGAGAGGGCTCAGCCCATCGCGGCGAGGCCGATGCGCCGACGGCTGCCGGCGTAGATGGCCTCGCGCTCGTCCTCGCTCATGCCGCCCCAGACGCCGTAGGGCTCGCGGACCTTGAGCGCGTGCGCCGCGCACTGGGCGACCACCGGGCACGAGGCGCAGACCGCCTTGGCGGCCAGCTCGCGGTTGCGGCGGGAGGGTCCCCGCTCTCCCTCGGGGTGGAAGAACAGGTCGGGGTCGGCGCCGCGGCACGCACCCTGCAGCTGCCAGTCCCACAGGTCGGCGTTCGGGCCGGGGAGCCGGGAGATCTCGGCCACGACCATCTCCTCACGAGCGGGGCCGCCTGCTTCGGTCTGAAGCGGGTCAGCCGGAGTGCTGAACGGTGCTGAACAAGCTCTGGTGTCGAGCGAGACGCTAATACCGCGCCGTAAGTTGTTCAACCCCCTGGGTTGGACAACTTCTGCAACGCTTCGTGGTCTGAGTCACAGCCTGGACCAGAAGGGTCTCCGCCGTGGATCACGGACGGCGGGACCGATCCGTTCGACCCGTGGCGCGATTCGTGGCGGGCGGCGGCACGGATGGGTGACCAGCGGCGAGGCGGGCCCCCGTTCCCGGCCGGCGGCGAGGAGTGAGAGGCTCGCCAGCATGGCGAGGCAGCCACCGGGTCCGTTGCGCGTGCAACAGAAGTGACGCCTGGGGCGCCCGCATTCCGCAGTCCCGCTGGCGATCGAGGGGTATGGCTCGGACAATCGACGCCATGGCGTCCTCCTCCGTGGAGCCCTCGGGCAGCACATCCGGCCCGGCGCTCACCGTGGCGGCGGTCGCCCGGCGGCTCGGCGTGGCTCCGGCCACCCTGCGCACCTGGGACCGGCGCTACGGGCTGGGCCCGAGCGCGCACACCGCCGGGGCGCACCGCCGCTACACCGCGGAGGACCTCGCGCGGCTGGCCCTCATGCGACGGCTCGTGCTGGAGGGAGTGCCGCCGGCGGAGGCGGCCCGCACCGCCCTGGCCACCCCACCGGAGCATGCCGACGGCCGGGTCGCGTCGGTGACCACGCTGCCCGGCAGCGTGGGCAGCAGCGCCCCCGCAGGCGCGGAGGCCGGTCCCCGCCCCCGGCTGGCAGACCCCTTCGCGGGCCTGGACTTCGACCTCGACACCCGCGGCGACACCGGCACGGGGACCGGCACCGAGTCCGGCACCGAGTCCGGCACCGACACCGAGCTCGGCACCGAGCTCGACAACCGGGCCGCCGCAGGCGTCACCGGCACCCCCCGCCGCCTCGGGGCCAGCGCCGTCGACCTCGGCGCCGAGGACACCGCCCGCGCCGGACGCGGGGGAGGCGGCCGCGTCCTCCCGATGCCCGACAGCAGCCCGGCCGCCCGCGGGCTCGCCCGCGCCGCCATGGCGCTCGACGCCACCGCCTGCGCCCAGCTGGTGCGCTCCAGCCTGGACCGCCGGGGCGTCGTCACCACCTGGGAGGCGCTCGTCGTCCCGGTGCTGGTCGGCATCGGGGAGCGCTGGCAGTCCACCGGCCAGGGTGTCGAGGTGGAGCACCTGCTCAGCGAGGTCCTCGTCGGCGCGCTGCGCTCGGTCACGCTGCGCCTGCGCCAGCCGGTGAACGCGCGCCCGGTGCTGCTGGCCTGCGCGGAGGAGGAGCAGCACTCGCTGCCCATCCACGTGCTGGCCGCCGCGCTGGCCGAGCGGCAGATCGGCAGCAGCGTGCTGGGCCCGCGGGTGCCGTGGGAGGCCCTCGGCGCAGCCATCCGGCGCAGCGGCCCGCTCGCCGTGTTCGTCTGGTCCCAGCTGCCGGTCACGGGCACCTCGCAGCAGCTGGCCGGGCTGCCCTCGCTGCGGCCGGCTCCGCTCCTGGTGGTCGGCGGCCCGGGCTGGGACCCGGCAGCCCTGCCGACGGGCATCCGTCCGACCGCCTCGCTGGCCGACGCCGTGGAGCAGCTCGTCGGCGCCGCCGGCCTCTAGGCCGCGTCTGCTGGATCACCACCGGCTCGCGAACCGTGGCATCCCGACCGGCTACCGCATCGGACCCCACCGCGGCGGGGTTGCTCCGAGAACACCGCGACGCGGCCCTCCTGCCCGGGGGCGGGGCGGGCGGCCCCGCCCGCGCCCGGATCGACGGGCGATCCACCAGGCACGTCCTAGCCGCATCTCGCCGTCCGGTGCACCGGCCGCTCCTGACGAGCCCGTCGCGGGCCGCCGTCCCCCGGTGAGCGCCGTCCCGCCCGAGGGCCTCGCCGCGGCACTGCTGACCGCCGGCGAGCGAGCCGCGTTCCACGGGCGGCCGCTCGACGGCGTCGGGCCGCTGCGCGAGCTGGTCGAGGGTTCTCGCGACGCGCCGTCCGGCACGGTGGAGCAGGCGCGCTGGCTGCTCGGGGTCTGCCTCGGGGCGGCCGGGCGCTACGGCGACGCCCTCGACGCCCTCTCCGTCCTCTCCGTCCTCGCCGTTCGAGGCGTCCGGGGCGTCCGAGGTTCGGGGCTGCCGGCCGCGGCGGACCGGCCGGGTCCTGCCCCCCATCGCCCGCTCGCCGCCCTGGCGGCCGCCACCGCGGCCAGCCTGCACCGCCAGCTCGGCCGTCACGCCGCCGCCCGCGAGCTCGACCGGCTCGCCCGGGAGCTCGTCGACGGCCCGGACGACGACCCGTCCGCCGACCCGCTGCTCGGATCCGCCCGCTTCGACGCCGAGCTCGGGCTGGCCGCCGACGCCGTGGGCCTGGCCCAGCCCGCCGTCGCCCGCGCCCACCTCGACCGGGCCGGAGCGGTGCTGGCCGACCTGCGCAGTCTGCCGGGGACCGCCGGGTCGCTCGACGTGGCGGACGGCTGGTGGCGGCAGCAGGTGCGCCTGGGCTGGGTCCGGGCCGAGGTCGCCCTGCTCACCGGTGAGCCCGGCGTCGCCGTGCAGGAGTCCCGCAACGCCCTGGCCGTCGCCGAGGCCGCGCAGGCACCCCGGCACGTCGCCAAGAGCGCGCTCTTCCTCGGCGTCGCGCTGCGCGAGGTCGGCGACGGGGAGCCGGCGCGGGCGTCCCTGCGCCGCGCCGCGGCGCTGGCCGCGGCCCTGGAGGCCCGGCCGCTGCTGTGGCCCGCGCACGCCGTGCTCGCCGAGCTGGAGTCCGCTCACCACGGAGGGGAGGCCGGCCGCGCGGTGGGCTCTGCCGCGGCGCACCGCCGGGCCGCCGCCGACATCGTGCGGGCCATCGCTGCGGACCTGCCCGCCGACCTGGCCGGTCCGTGGCTCGCGCGCCCGGACCTGCAGGCGCTGCTGATCGCCGGCTGAGGCGCCGCCCCCCGACGGGGTCTGCTCCGCCGCTGCCCTCCTTCGGCTGCTCCGACCCGAGGGGGCAGCAGGCTCACCTCCCCCCGCCTGCCTGCCGAGAGGAAGTGAGGAGAACAGGCGGCAGCGATCAGGCGCGAGCCGATCAGGCGGCGGCGACCCGTGGTCGCAGCGGCTGGGTCCGCGCAGGCCAGGCAGAACTCCGGCGCCGGACGCCGGAGCGGGAGCGAGGGTCGGACAGTGAGTGCAGCGACGACGGGTGCAGCGACGCCGGGTGCGGCGACGACAGGTGCGACGACGTCGGCCGCCGGCGCACCGGGACGCGCGGCCGGGACGAGCGGCCGCTGGGGCGTCGCGCCGCAGCACGCCGGCCGGCCCGGAGCCGGCCTGGTCCGCTGGGACCTGTCGTCGGCGCGGCTGCCGCGCCCCACCGCGGGCGAGCGCCCCACCGGCGGCACCGTGGCCACGTCTGCGCCCGTCGACGCCCCGCGCCGGCCGGCACCGCTCGCGCCGCCGCTCCAGACCGAACGGACCGGGCAGCCCGGGCAGCCCGGGCAGCCCGACGTCGAGCCGTCGGGCTCGGGCACCCGCCCGCAGCGCCTCCCGGTCACCGTCCTCGTCGTCGACGACTCGCCGCTCGCCCGGGAGGGCCTGCGCCGCGGCGTGGCCGCCGTGCCCGGCGTCGACCGCGTCATCACCGCGGCCAGCGGCGAGGAGGCGCTGGTGCGCTGGGCCGCCGAGCAGCCCGCCCTGACCCTGCTCGACGTCCGCATGCCCGGTCTCGGCGGGATCGAGGCGGCCCGTCGGCTGCTGTCCGCGCACCCCGAGGCCGAGGTGCTCGTGCTCACGATGGCCGAGGACGTCGAGGGCGTGAGCCGTGCCGTGGCGGCGGGCGCGTCGGGCTACCTGGTCAAGGACGCGAGCCTCTCGTGGCTGCCGAGCGCGCTCACCGACGTGCGGCGCGGCGGTTTCGCGATCTCGCGCGGTCTGATGAGAAGGGTCGTCGACCAGCTCCGCTCGGGCGTGCCCCGGCGGC
>JBQCIO010000213.1:0-3162 GCA_051953655.1 Motilibacteraceae bacterium | reverse complement strand
CGGTAGCTCCCGGCGGCGCCGGCTCGGAACACGCCACCGACCGTCCCGGACCCGGCGGCCTCGTCGACGACGCCCGCCACCGCGACGGCGCTGCCGCCGTCGACCGGCGTGAGGCTCCACGCCGTCGCGTGGCTGTCCAGGACGCCGGCGTCGGCGAACGCCGCCGACAGCGACACCGCGTCGCCGAGCCGCACCACGACGGAGCGCTCGGGACCGGTCAGGTGCACCGTCGGCGCCGCGTTGGCGACGTACACCCCGGCGTAGGTCTCGCCGGCGGCACCGGCCCGGTCGACGACGGTCACGGCGACGGTGCCGACACCGTCGTCCTGCCAGCGGTGCGACAGGGTGAACGCCTTGCCGTCCAACGGCACCTGCTCCACCTGGCCGTCGCCGTACGTCGCCGTCACCGTCCACGCGTCGTCCGCGTCGGGGTCGACCACGGAGCCGCTCAGCGACCACGCCGCCCCCTCCACGGCGTCCCCGTGGTCCTCGAGCACGAGCCCCGGAGCGGTGTTGGCCGGCGAGACGACGGTGACGAACGACGTCGTGCCCACCAGGCCGCCGTCGTCGGCGACCCGCACCGTCGTGGTCCACGTCCCCGGCTCGGCGTAGGCGTGACTCAACGCGAACGTGCTGCCGGTCAGGGTGAGCGGCTGCTCACCCGTCCCGTCGCCGTAGTCGACGGTGGCGGTCCAGCTCGTCGAGCCGGGGTCGGTGAAGCTGCCCTCGCGGGTGACCGGCCGGCCGGTCACCGCCTCACCGCCCGCCAGCGCCGCGAGGACGGGCGCCTGGTTGGCCGGCGCCTCGGTGACCCGGAAGGGCACCAGCGCGAAGGTGGTGTGCCCGGCGCTGTCCGAGAGCAGCACGAGAGCGCTGCCGGACGTCGGCGCGTCGAACCGCCTGGTCAGACGGACTTCGCCGGCCCCCGACCCCGGTGTCTCCAGGACCTGCACGCCATCGGCGGTCGGTGCTCCCGACCCCCAGTTCGCCACCGCGGTGTGGGTGTCGTCCACGTCCTCGTCGGTGAAGGGCACCACGAGGGTGAGGTCGCGACCGGCGAGCCCGAGCTGCTCGGGCAGCCGGGGCACGACCGGTGCCGCGTTGGGCACCACGCCCGTCCCGCTGAGCGGGGCGGTGAAGGGCCCGTAGGGCGTGGCCTCCACGCCGAGCGCACCGCTGTAGGTGCGCGCCTCGGTCGGGCGGAAGCTCACCGAGATCCCGCACGAAGCCCCGGGGGCGAGCCGGCCGCTGCACGCGGACGAGACGACGAACCCGTCCGGCACCGAGATCTGCCCGAGGGACAAGGGTTCCTCGCTCCGGTTGGTCAACGTCCGCTCGACCGGCGCGCTCGTCGAGCCCACCTGCTGGGCGTTCGGGAAGGCGATGCCGTCGCTGAGGAAGGGCTGCACCGTCACGCCGACGTCGGCCCGGTTGTCACGGACGTCCGGGTCGCGCACGACCTGGCTCGTCGCCCACGCCCTGGTGACGAACGAGCTGCCGGTGGGAGCGGCCGCCGGCACGGTGGCCGTCACCGTCATCGTGACCGCGGCTCCCGCCGCCAGCTCGGGCACGAGCAGGCTCCGGCCGTCGGGGCGCGGCGCGCACTCACCGGAGGTCGCGGTGCAGCCGGTCACCGACAGGCCGGCCGGCAGCACGAGGTCGACGGTGACCTGGGTCGCCGCATCGGCGCCGTGGTTGGTGACCGTCACCGTGCGGGTCGTCGTCGTCCCGGCCCCCACCTCGGCCAGCGGCGCCGACTGCGTGACCTCGAGGTCCGCATCCGCCATGCTGTAGCGCAGGACGTAGGCCTGGCCGAGGCCCGGGTAGTACTCCTGGCCCGGGTCGACCCACGCTCCGCGGATCAGCATGTCCCCGCCGTCGTTCATGTCCAGCAGCGAGGTGACCAGGAAGCAGGTGGTGGTCTGCGTGCTGCGGTCGGCCGGGCATCCACCGGGCAGGTAGTCGGCGAGGTGGTAGCTGGTGCCGTCGGCCCAGATCGTCGGGACGTCACGGTCGGAGCCCACCGGGCTCACCCCGAACACCACCCCGCCGTCCGTGATGCCGTAGGCCTGGCCGACGCCGAGCACCGTGGGCGTCGTCCCGTTCCACACCACCGCGGTGTCGGGGGCCTTCTGCTGGCCGCACATCAGGTAGCCGGCGACCTGCCCGGAGGCGTTGATGCCGGTCGCGTGCCCCGACGTCCAGTCGTCGTTCACGCAGTAGTCCGCCGGCCGGGGCAGCTTGGTGAGAACTCCCTTGGCGTACTTGGCCGGCCACCAGTCCGAGGGCTGGCCGAGCGCGTTGAACCCGGTCTTGTCCAAGGCCATCTCGCCGCGGTTGTTCACCCGCCGGCTGCCGGTCCCACCGGGCGTGGCGTCGGCGGCCTTGAGCACGCTGAACCCGGCACTCGGGTTCGTCGCGCTCCAGGTGCCCCACCGCTGGGCGGCGGGCATGGAGTCCTGGTAGCCGCCCAGCACGACCCCGCTGGGCGAGACGTCGGTGGCGGCGTTGCTCGCGCTGGCCGGGCCGGCGTGGGAGAGCAGGCTCGCCGCGCCGTCCTTCCACACCGTCGGCGTGCCACCGGTGCTGCCCAGCACCACGCCGGAGTCGTTGAGGGCCACCGCGGTCGTGTCGCAGGCCGCGCCACCACCCGTGGCGTCGGCGCAGCCCGCACCGACCAGCTCGCTGACCTTGCCGTCCTGCCACACGTAGCCGACCGAGTGGTCACGGCTCTGGTAGCCGCCGTACGACGAGGTCGCCGCGACCTGGCCGTGCGCGTTGATGCGCGAGGCGTAGGTCTCGCTCGCCCATCCGCCGTGCAGGGCAGGCAGCGGAGTGAGCGTGTAGTGCCCGAACTTCGCCAGGACGGTGTGGTCCCGGTCCATGGTGAGCCTCAGCGGGCCCGCCGGGCGGTCCGCACCGTCGACGACCCAGCCGAGGGGGAGCTCGCCGGCCCTGGGCCTCGGCGTCAGGGTGACGCCGGTGCCGTAGGGGTAGGTCGGGCCGGCCGGTTCAGCCGTCGCGGTGCCTCCCGGCTGCGAGGTCACGGTCAGGGTCTTGTCGCTGCGGTCCACGGTCCTGGCCGTCGTGGTGGCGACGACCGAGCGGCTCCAGCCGTCCCCCTCGGCGCGCACCACCGCCACGACGTCGCCGTCGGGCAGC
>JBQCIO010000212.1:0-22157 GCA_051953655.1 Motilibacteraceae bacterium | reverse complement strand
GTGCTCGCCTCGCTCGCGGAGCCGGCCGGGCCGGCCCGGCCGGTGGTGCTGCCCGGCGCCGACCTGCCGCCGCAGCGCCTCACCCCGCGGCAGGCCTTCGGTGCGGCCCACACCTCGGTGCCGCGGGAGGAGGCCGTCGGCCGGGTGAGCGCCGAGCTGGTCGCGCCCTACCCGCCGGGGGTCCCGCTGCTGGTGCCCGGCGAGGAGGTGACCGAGCAGACCCTGCGCGCCCTGGACGCGGCGCTCGCGGCCGGCAACCGCATCGCCTACGCGGCCGACCCCGGGCTGCGGACGCTGCAGGTCGTCGTGGAGGACTGATCGCGCGTCAGCCTGCGGCCAGGAGGACGTGACCTCCCGCGGCCGCGGCGACGAGCCAGGAGCACGCGAAACCGAGCGCGATGCCCGCCCCGGGACCGACCACCCAGCCGCGGAGCACGCCCCAGAGCGCGGCGGCGTGCACCGTGTGCCGACCGCGTGCCGCACCGGCGCCGGTCATGGCGCCGATGAGCGCCTGGTTCATCGAGGTGAAGAAGCCGAACGCGACCGCCGCGAGCACCACCGCCGCCTGCACCAGCTGGGCCGCCGTCGCCATCGGCCGGTCGACCGTGATGAGGTCGAAGGCCACCTTCCGCAGCAGCGGGCGCCCCCAGGTGAGGACGCCCGCGGCGAGCCCGATGCCGCCCACCAGCCCGGCGACCGCGGGGCCGAAGGTGCCGGTGCCGACCAGCGAACCGGTGGCGTTCGCGACGTCGTTGCCGCCCATGGCGAACGAGGCGAGCGCCCCCACGGTGACCAGGCCGGCGGCGAGCGGGCCGGCGGCCGCCCGAGCCGACGTCGGCGAGCTGTGCACCCGCACGGAGGGCACCAGGTCGAGCAGCCGGGTGAGGGCGAAGCCGAGCAGGGCCGCGGCGGGCGGGGCGCACACCCAGATCACGGCCAGGGTCCCGATGGCTGCCCAGTGGATGCCGGTGCCGGCCGCCAGACCGGCGCCGACCACGGTGAAGACGAGGATCTGGATGGTGGAGGTCGGGATCCGCAGCACGTTGAACAGGCTCGTGAGCCCGAACGCGACGGCGATGACGACGACCAGCCCGGTGACCGACAACCCGTCGCCCACCAGCAGGTCGTGCCCCACCGTCACCTCCACCTTGTGCGAGGCGAGCGCCGCGCCGAGCAGGGTGAGCGGGGCCATGACGAGCAGCGCCCCGCCGGCGTCGACGGCCCCGAGCGCGTGCGGCATGCCCATGCACGCGCCCGTGTAGTGCGCCCCCATGCTGAAGGCGAAGGCGACCGCCAGGACGACGAGCAGGACCGTCACAGGTGGTCGCTCCTACGCACCGTCGGACATCTCCTCGGCGTAGACGGCCGCGGCGATCCGGAAGGCGCCGTTGGCGGAGGGCACGCTGCAGTAGACGGCGGTCTGGATGAGCGCCTCCCGCAGCTCCTCCCAGCTCAGCCCGTTGGTGCGCGCCGCGCGCAGGTGTCCGGCCAGCTCCTCGTGGTGCCCGCCCGCCACCAGCGCGGTCACCGTGACGAGGGAGCGGCTGCGCAGGTCCAGGCCCGGACGAATCCACACCGTCCCCCACGCCCACTGGGTCAGCAGGGCCTGGAACTCCCCGGTGAACTCGCTGACCCGGGCGGCGGCTGCGTCCACCCAGGCGTCGCCCAGCACCTCCCGGCGGATCCGCATGCCGTCGGCGCGCACCTGCGCCACCGTGCGGTCCTGGGGAGCGGGGGCCAGGGCGTGCTCGGCGAGGAGCGCGGCCAGGTCGGCCGGATCGGACGCGTCGCCCGCGCCGTCGACGAACCGTCCGTGCGGCACGCCGACCGCCACGTGCCGCAGCGCGGTGACGGTAGCCGGGGCGGCGCCGGGTCGCGCGACGGCGAGGACCGGGGCGACGACGTCGGCCAGCCGGTCGCGCAGGCCCGGGCCGGTCAGGGCGGTGGCCTCGGCCGTCGGTCCCGACGAGGTCACGGCGACCGTGCGGACCCGGTCGGGTGCCAGCAGCGCGAGGTGCAGGGCGACGGCTGCAGCCGGTCCGTCGCCGGCGCAGTGGAACGGCCCGCTGCGCCCGGCGGCGTCCAGGGCGGCGAGGACGGCAGCGGCCACCTGCGGAAGGTCGTCCGTGGCGCCGGCTGGCTCCGTGTCCGGCCCGACCTCCCAGCCGACGACGTCGAACCGGTCGGCGAGCGCTTCCGCGCACGCGCCCCAGACCGCCGCGACGTCGTCGCCGGGGGAGACGCCGAGGAGGAGCAGCGGCCGGTCGTGCGCGGTCGCGGGGCCGAGGTCGCGCAGGGCGACGGACGGCACGGTCATCCGGGCTCCTTCGACGGGAGAGGCGCAGGGGAGGTGCGCACGCACTTCCTATCGGTTCTGCCTGCGCCCTGCAGTTCCAGGGGCCCGCTCCACGGCGGCCGAGGTCCGACGCGTCGACGTGCCCGGGAGGGGTGATGGCGCACGAGGGTCATCACCCGTCCCGGTCACTCGGTCGTCGGTGCCGTCAGTCGGCGGCGACGACGTACATGCGCGAGCCCGCCGGAGCGATCGCCTGGAAGTCGGCCGCCGTGGCCTGCCCCTCCGGCGACCCGAGGGCGGCCTCCAGCGTCTCCTGGTCGGCGAAGGAGAGCTGCGCGATCCGGTAGTACTGCTGCTCGCCACCGTCCGGCGCGGCCACGATCCGTCCGCTCTCCCAGTGGTCGAGGCCGGGCACGGCGTCGACGAGCGGCGCGTGAACGTCGCGGTAGTGGGACTCGAAGGCGTCGGTGTCCTCGGGGTGGGTGTACAGGACGATCAGCTGCATGGTCATGGGCGCGGAACGTAGTGGGTGGTGCGGCGCGCCGACGCCGTTTTGACCAAGGCCGCACGTGCGCTCGCCGCCGGCATCGTCGGGGACCTTCGTCCGCTGGTCCCCGGTGCATGGAATCCCGCCGGAGCGCGACGCCGAGCGGCTGCTCGACGAGAGGTTCGCCCGCGGGGAGATCGACGCGGAGGAGTACCGCACGCGGCGGGACCTGCTCCGGTCCCGCTGACCCGGCTGGGCAGCGGCACCGTCGTCGCCGCCGCGGTCAGACGCAGGGGAACGACCGGACGTCAGCTGACGCCGGCGAGCCGCCGGACGAGCTGCAGCCCGGTCGGGGTGCCCGGCCAGTGCCGGTCCAGCGCCTCCGCGCCGGCCCGCCGGACCACGGCGCGCAGCGCGACCGCGACGACCACGGCGTCGTCGGCGTAGCCCAGGACGGGCACGACGTCGGGGATGAGGTCGACCGGGCTGAGCAGGTAGGCGGTGAGCAGCGCCAGCCCGATGCGCACGCCGCGGGGCAGGTCGGGGTCGGAGGCCAGGCGTCGCACCAGCCGGACCAGGTCCGGCAGCAGCCGCAGCCCCTCGCGCAGGACGCCGACGTCGGGGTCGCGGCGGTAGGCGCGCCAGAGCAGCAGGACCAGGACCGCCCAGACGAGCAGCAGCCCCAGCAGCACCCAGGCCATCAGGCGAACCGTCTCCCACCACATGCCCGTTCGGCTCCTTCCGGTCGCTGCTCGTCCCGCTGCCCGTGCCGGCCGCGGTGAAGCGTCCTGCGTGCTCAGGTGACGACGTCGGCCTCGGCCTGCAGAGCCGTCGGTGCCGGGGTGGGGTCGCGCCGGCCCCGGCGCTGGGCGGCGGCGCCGGCGAGGACGACCAGGGCGAGGCCGGCCAGCTGCGTCGGTGCGGGGACCTGGTGCAGCAGGAGCAGACCGAGCAGCGTCCCGAAGCCCGGCTCGAGCGCCATCAGGGTGCCGAACGCCGCGGAGGTGAGGCGGCGCAGGGCGAGCATCTCGAGGGTGAAGGGCAGGACCGGCAGCAGCAGGGCCAGTCCGGCGGCGGCGGCCACGACGCCGACGCTGAGCCGGCCGGCCGCCTGGGGTATCCCGCTGACGGCCGCGGTGAGCGCCGCGACCGGGATGGTGAGCGCGAGCCCGGTGACGCCCTCGTAGCGGTCGCCGATGCGCTGCGTCAGCAGGATGTAGCTGCCCCAGCCAACCGCGGAGAAGGCGGCGAACCCGACGCCGGCGGGGTCGACCTCGCCGCGCCACGGCTGGGTGAGCAGCAGGACCCCGAGGAACGCCAGGGCCGGCCAGACCAACGCACGCCGGGTGTGGCTGCGGACGGCGGCGACGGTGAGCGGGCCGAGGAACTCGATGGCCACCGACGTGCCCAGCGGGATCCGTTCGATGGCGGCGAGGAACGAGACGGTCATCAGGCCGGTCATCACGCCCAGGCCCAGCAGCGCGGGCAGGTCCTCGCGGCGCACCCGGCTCGGCCTCGGCCTGGCCACGACCAGGAAGACCAGGGCGCCGAACGTGAGCCGCAGCCACGCAGTGCCGGCCGCGCCGACGGTGTCGATGAGGCCGACCGACAGCGCCGAGCCGAGCTGCACCGAGAGCATCGCCGCCACGGCCAGCGCCCAGGGCGGGATCCCGACCCCCGGACCGGCGCCCCTGCTCACTGCCCTCCCGACCGGTCGCGCCACTCGCCGCGGGCGGCGAGCCGACGTCGCTGCTGGGCCGCCGCGCGGGCGTCGAGGCCGTGCCCGCGGTCCTCGAGACGTCCGGCCACGCGCTCGCGGTGCTCGGCGGGCTTGTGGTCGTCGTACTTGAACTTCGCCTCGACGCGGAGGACGGCGAGACGGACGCCACGGATCCCCGGAAGCAGCCGGCCGTAGGGCGGCGCGCCGGCGGCGAGGGGACCGTGGCCGCCCTCGGGCTGGGTGTCCGCCAGCTGTGCGGTGAGGATCTCGACCTTGCTCTGCGGGTCGTCGACGACGGTGGGACGGCACACGAACTGGACCGAGGCGTAGTAGCTGGTCGGCACTCCCTCCTCAGCCGGACCGTCGGCTGCTGCCCGCCAGTACGACGGCACGTAGGAGTAGTCGCCGACGACGGCGAGACGCACCTCGGACGCCGCTTCGAGGTGCGGCCAGACGGGGTTCGGGCGGGCGAGGTGGAGCAGCAGCTCGTCGCCGGCGAGGGTGAAGTGGCTAGGCAGCAGCAGCGGTGCGCAGGCGGGGTCGAGGTTGTTGACCGCGAGCACCCCGAAGCGGTCGGTCGTGGCGAGCCAGCTGCGCCACTCGACGTCGTCGGCGGCGTCCCAGGGATGGATGAGCACTCTGCTTCCTCTGCTCGCTGGGGCTCAGGCGTGGTCGCCGTCGGTGGCGGGCCGCGACGGGAGGCCCACCCCGGGCTCGAAGACGGCGAGGGAGAACCGCGCCGGGCGGGCGTTCGGGTTGGCGTAGCAGTGCGCGACGTCGCCGGGGAAGGAGGCCGCGTCGCCGGTGGCCAGGGCCACCTGCCGCTCGCCGACCTGCACCGTGATCCGTCCCTGCAGGACGTGGACGAGCTCGCGCGTGCCGTGGCTGTGCGCTTCGGTGGCGTGCCGGTCGCCGGGGGCGAGGGTCCAGTCCCAGAGCTCGACGACGTCGGGCGGCTCGGTGCCCGCGACCAGCACCCCGCGGCCGCCACCGTCGCTGGTCCACAGCGCCGCGCCGGCGCCCTTCGCGGTCACCTTGACCGGTGCCGGTGACGGGGGCTCGACCAGCGCGGGCAGCCCGACGCCCAGGGCGTCGCTGAGGCGGAGCAACGTGGCCACGCCGGGGTTCGCCGTGCCCTGCTCCACGTTCACCACCGCTCGCCGGCTGACCCCGGCGGCCTCGGCGAGCTGGTCCAGGGTCCATCGGCGCGTCTGCCGGTACTGCTTCACCCGGGCGCCGACGGCGGCCGAGAGTGCGGCGGCGGCGGCATCCATGAGTGCACTGTAGTGCATCAGCGAATGCACTGGAGGGACGCGTGCTCCCAGGGGCGAGCCGGCCCCGGGCGTGCCTCCGTCATGGGACGGGGGCGGCGGGGGCGAACGCGTCGAGCAGGTCGACGACGCCGCGCCCGAGGATGCGGACGGCGTCGGGATCGCGCCCCGGCCTCGGCCGCGGCGGCGCGAACCACCTCCACCGCCGGTGTGCGAAGCCAGAAAAGTCCTGAGTGCACGGCTGATCCAGCCCTCGGCCAGTCGACCGGCGCGACGCAGGGCGGCCGGTGCCGAACCACCGAGCAGCACCGGCGGGTGCGGTCGCTGGACCGTCGCGAGGCCGAGCTGGGATCGGGGCACCGTGTGGAACTCGCCCGAGAACTCGACCGGGTCCTGCGTCCACAGGGCGTGCAGGCAGTGGGTACTCCTCGAACCGTGCCGCCCCCGCCGTTCGAAGGGGACGCCGGCTGTCGCGTAGTCGTGCGGGCGCCACCCGATGCCCAGCCCGAGGGTGAGCCGGCCGCCGGTGAGCACGCCGAGCGTGCTTGCGGGCTCGGCCAGCAGCGACGGAGCGGTGAAGGGCGCGCAGATGGTCGCCGTCCCGAGACCGATCCGCTCCGTGTGCCCGGCGACGAGGGCGAGCGGCATGAGCGGGTCGTGCACCGCCCACGCAGCCCGAACCCGAGCAGCGGCAGGTCGTCCGTCATGGGCCCGACGGTGCGAGCCCGTCGTCCCCGGCAGCGCCACCTGCCGCGCCGTGCCCGTGCCGGCGGATCAGATGCTGCGCCGGATGATCTCCTGCTTCACCTCGGCGATCATCTGGGTGACCCTGATGCCACGGGGGCAGGCGTCGGTGCAGTTGAAGGTGGTGCGGCACCGCCACACGCCGTACCTGCTGTTCATCACCTCGAGGTGCTGGTCGGTCCCCTCGTCCCGGCTGTCGAAGACGAACCGGTGGGCGTTGACGATCGCGGCCGGCCCGACGTAGGAGTCGTCGACCCAGTACACCGGGCACGATCCGGTGCAGGCGGCGCACAGGATGCACTTGGTCGTCTCGTCGTAGCGCTCCCGGTCCGCGGGGGACTGGCGCCGCTCCCGCGTGGGCTCCTGGCCGTGGGTGATCAGCCAGGGCTTCACCTCGCGGATGCCCTCGAAGAAGGGCTCCATGTCCACGACGAGGTCCTTGAGGACCGGCAGGGCCTTGAGCGGCTCGACGGTGACCTCGTCACCGACGTCCTTCAGCAGGACCTTGCAGGCGAGCCGGTTGACCCCGTTGATCCGCATGGCGTCGGAGCCGCAGACACCGTGGGCGCACGACCGGCGGAAGGTGAGAGAGCCGTCGAGGTACCACTTCACGTAGTGCAGCGCGTCGAGCACCCGGTCGGTGGCCCCGCGGGGCACCAGGTAGGTCTCCCAGTGCGGCTCGGCGTCGGTCTCCGGGTCGAACCGCCGGATGGTCAGTCGCAGCTGCTCGTGGTCCGGTGCTGCCATCGGCCTCGCCTCGCTCTTTCACCGTGAGCACAGGGTTCTGGCGTCACGTGCATCGTGACACGACGTCGTCGCCGCGTCGCCCCCTCGTCGGCTGTCCCGCTGCGCGCCCGTCACGGTGGCGTGGCACGACGTCCGGGTGGCACCGTGAGCTGTCCCTGAGCTGTCCCTGGTCTTCCGGGGACGCCGTTCTGGAAAGGTCCCAGCCATGCAGAAGTTCTCCCTCGAGGCCCTCGGTCGTGAGCACCTCGAGCGTGCCCGGAGCGAGAGCTCGGGTCGCAGTGCGGGGACGGTGAACGGCGGGCACGAGCAGCTGCTGCGCCAGACCCTGGTGGCGCTCACGGCCGGGACCACGCTGGGCGAGCACGAGAACCCGGGTGAGGCGACGGTGCAGGTCCTCTCCGGGCGGGTGCGGCTGAGCTCCGGCGAGGATGCCTGGGAGGGTCGGCGCGGCGACCTCATCGTCATCCCTCCGGCTCGGCACGACCTGCACGCGATCGAGGACGCCGTGGTGCTGCTCACCGTGGTCAAGCCCCGGTGAACGTCGCTCGCGCCCGCGAGGTCTGGTGATGAGGCGCGCTGACCGAGCGAGGGTGCGCTCAGGACCGGCCGAAGACGACCCGCTCGAGCACGACGGCCAGCCGCGGGTAGAGCCGCGGCGCGAGCCGGACGAGCCGGTCGACGGCGGCGGCGTCCCGACCGACGCGGATGCGCGGTGATCCGGATTCCACGCCGTCGACGATGATGCGCGCAGCCTGCTCTGCGGGCATGGACAGCAGCTTGTCGTTGTAGACCCGCGCCCGGTTCAGCTGCTCCGGCGTCGGCTCGAGCCCCTGCGCCCGTGCCTCCTCCAGCGAGGCGGTCGCGATGTTGGTCCTCACCCCGCCGGGGTGCACCACGGTCACCCGCACCGGGTGCCCGGCGGTCAGCATCTCGGCACGCAGCGCCTCGCTGAACCCCCGGACACCGAACTTGCTGGCGCAGTAGGCCGACAGGGTGGGCTGCGCGAAGTAGCCGTTGAGGCTGGAGACGTTCACGACGTGTCCGTCGCCGGAGGCGATCAGGTGCGGCAGGAACGCCTTCGTGCCGTGGATGACCCCGAAGAGGTTCACCGCGACAGTCCGTTCGTAGACGTCCCAGGGCGTCTCGAGCACGGTGCGGCCGCCACCGCTGATGCCGGCGTTGTTGTAGACCTGGTGCACCACCCCGAGATCCTCGACGACGGCCGCGGCGTAGGCCTCGACGGCGATCCGGTCGCTGACGTCGAGGACGGCGAGATGCGGCTCGCCGCCGAGAGTCCTCACGCCGTCGGCGGTCTCGTGCAGGCCGTCGTCGTTCACGTCGCTGACGGCCAGCCGTGCCCCGCGCCTGGCCAGCTCGAAGGCCAGGTTCCGGCCGATTCCCGACGCGGCTCCTGTGATGACCGCGACCTTGCCTCGAACGCTGCTCATGCGTCCCTTCCTCGTCGTGCCCGCGATGCTCGTCTGTCCAGGGCGCCGGAACGCGGACGTCGCGTCGGACCTCAGAGGCCGAACCGGGCGACGGCGCGCAGCTTGTTGACCACGTCCAGGGCGGCGACCTTGTAGGTCTCGGAGAGCGTCGGGTAGTTGAAGACGGTGTCGACCAGGTGGTCCACGGTGCCGCCGCAGGTCATGACGGCCTGCCCGATGTGCACCAGCTCGGTCGCCTGGGTGCCGAACACGTGGACGCCGAGCAGCTCGCGGGTGTCGGTGGAGACGAGCAGCTTGAGCATGCCGTAGGAGTCGCCGACGATCTGCCCCCGGGCGAGCTCCCGGTAGCGCGAGACACCCACCTCGTAGGGCACCGCGTCCCGGGTCAGCTCGTCCTCGGTACGCCCGCAGTAGCTGATCTCGGGCACGGTGTAGATGCCGATCGGCTGCAGCGCGACCAGGCTGCGGGCCGGCTCGCCGAACGCGTGGTAGCTCGCCAGCCGGCCCTGCTCCATCGAGGTGGCGGCCAGCGCGGGGAATCCGATGACGTCGCCGACCGCGTAGATGTTCGGCACGACGGTGCGGTAGTGCTCGTCGACGGCGATCCGGCCGCGCTGGTCGGCGGTGAGACCGGCGGCGGCCAGGTCGAGGGAGTCGGTGGCGCCCTGGCGGCCGGCCGAGTACATGACGGTGTCGGCAGGGATGCGTTTGCCGCTGGTCAGCGTGGTCACGGTGCCCCGCTCGTCCGCGTCGACCCGCTCGACGGTCTCGCTGAGGCGGAACGAGACCGACAGGTCGCGCAGGTGGAACTTGAGCGCCTCGACCACCTCGGAGTCGCAGAAGTCGAGGATGCGGCTGCGGCTCTCGACCACGGTGACCCGGGTGCCGAGAGCGGCGAACATCGAGGCGTACTCGATGCCGATCACGCCGGCCCCGACGACCACCATGGTGCGTGGCACGGCGTCGAGGTGGAGGATCCCGTCGCTGTCCACCACCCGGACGTCGTCGAAGGCGACCTCGGCCGGCCGCGCCGGGCGGGCGCCGACCGCCACGACGACCTTGTCCGCCGAGACCACACGGTCGGCGTTCGCCTCGTGCGGGCGCACGGCGAGCCGGTGCGGGTCCAGGAAGCGGGCAGTGCCCTGCAGGAGCTCGACCCCGTTGCGGAACAGCTGGCTCCGCACGATCTCGGTCTCGCGGCCGATGACGTGCTGGGTGCGCGCGAGCAGGTCCTGGACGGTGATGTCGTCCTTGACGCGGTAGTTCTGCCCGTAGAGGTCGCGCTGGTTCATCCCGGTGAGGTAGAGCACCGCCTCGCGCAGGGTCTTGGAAGGGATCGTGCCGGTGTTGACGCACACCCCGCCCACCATGTGCCGCCGCTCCACCAGCGCGACGCGCCGGCCGAGCTTCGCGGCCGCGATGGCCGCCCGCTGCCCGCCGGGCCCGGAGCCGACCACCAGCAGGTCGTAGTCGTACGGCCCGTCGCCGTCGGTCGCCTCGTCCATGCCGGCAGCCTGCCGGTCAGGGGCGTGGTACGCCAGCAGTTCAGGCTGTCGGGACGGAGATCGGCGATCCCGCGGTGCGCCGGCGCGGTGCTCGAGGACGCGCCGGTCAGGAGGGGCCCGGCGGCCGGGTGATCCGAGGGGTCTGCGCGCCGCCGTCGTCCGTCGCGGTCGGCGGCGCCGACTTCCGCTGCGCGGCGGCCGGCAGGACGCTGCGCCCCTCCTGCAAGAGGTGGTCACCGGGGGTGGGGGCCGGAATCACCTGCTGATGCTGCAGGTCCACGGCCTCGCGGCTGCGCACGGCGGTGCTGTGCCACATCTCGTCGGCACCGTCCAGCAGGGCTGTCATGGCACCGCGCCCGCCAGCCCTGCCCCGTCGTCGTATCCAGCGAAGCACCAGCCCTCCCCGGGTCGTCCAGCCCAGACGTCAGGATCCCCCGCCTGCGGGACCGTCCGCTCGCGCGACGGCCGCCGAGGGAGGAGATCGTGGGTGATGGCGGAAGCTGCACCTTCTGGTGCAAGCCCGGGTCGGCGCGCGGCGCCGGCGGTGGCTCAGGCGGTGTGCCGACGCACCGCTGCGAGCATCTCGGTGACCGAGCCGGCCGGGTCGGTGATCGGCATCTGGACGTGCAGCACGGTGCCGGCGGAGTCGATCAGCAGCGTCTGGCGCTTGTAGCGGTCGGTCCCGGCGGCGCGGAACGCGGGCAGTCGTAGCGCCGTGCCCACGCGCAGGTCGAGGTCGGCGAGCAGGGAGAACGGCAGCTTCGCGTGCTCGGCGAAGGCTCGCTGCTGGTTGGTGCGCTGGGAGCTGATCCCCACGACATCGACCCCTGCGGCGCGGAACTCCTCGTAGTGGGCGGCGTAGGTGGTGGACTCGAGCGTGCAACCGGCGGCCCCGGGGATGTCGCCCCAGCCTTCGGGGTAGCCGGACGACCCGGGGGCGAAGGCGGCGGGGAAGAAGTAGGCCACCCGCGACCCTTCCCGCGGGCGCAACCGCACCTGCTCGCCGGTGTGCGCGGGCAGGTCCAGGTCCGGGACCGCCGAGCCGACGAGGTCGTGCACGCGCTGCGCCTCGGGCGACGAGGGCCTGGCGGTGGCGGTGAGGGCCCCGTCGCCGAGCAGGTGGCGGTCGCCGAACTCCTGCAGCGCCAGCAGCACCGGCAGCAGGCCCTCGCCCTTGGCGGTCAGCAGGTAGTCGTGGCGCAGCGGGCGCTCGCTGTAGGGCCTGCGGGTCAGCACGCCGTGCTCGACCAGGTGGCCGAGCCGCTCGGAGAGCGCGCGCCGGCTGATGCCCAGCGCGGCCTGGATCGCGTCGAACCGGGTGGTGCCACCGGCCACCTCGCGCACCACGAGGAAGGTCCACCAGTCGCCGACCACGCCGAGGGCCTGCGCGATGCCGCAGGTCTCGTCGGCCAGCCCCTCACGCCCCACACGTGGATCCTTCCTTGCAGGTCGACATCCGAGCGCCCCTAGGGTCCGTTCCATCATGGAACTTACTCGGGTGCGGGTCGAGACGACGGCTGCACGCGCCTTCTGGACCTACTGGTCGGCCAGCGCCAGCAGCTCGGTGGGCTCGGCGGTGCGCGCCGTCGCACTGCCGCTCACGGCACTGCTCGCCCTGCACGCGACGGCCTTCGAGATGGGTGTCCTGGCGGCCGCGGCCTACAGCGCCTGGCTGGTCATCGGCCTGCCGGCCGGCGTGGTCGCGCAGCGCCTCCCGCTGCGCCGCCTGCAGGTCGGCATGGACCTGACCCGTGCGCTCGCCGTGGCCTCGGTCCCGGTCGCCTGGTGGGCCGGGGTGCTGACGATGGGCCAGCTCCTGATCGTCGCCCTGGTCACCAGCTTCGCCTCCGTGCTCTTCGACGTGGCCAACTCGACGTTCCTGCCCGGCGTCGTGCCCAGGGAGCAGCTCACGGCCCGCAACTCGCTCATGTCCGGCACCCACGCCGTCAGCCAGCTCGGCGGCCCGTCGCTGGGCGGGCTGCTCGTGCAGCTCGCCGGCCCGGTCCCGACGCTGCTCGTGGATGCCGTCTCCTACATCGCGTCGGCGGTCCTTCTCGGACGCCTCCCCGAGCGTTCGGCCCCGGGCACCGATCGGCCACCGATGCGGGTGCTGATCCGCGAAGGGTGGGACTTCGTCACCCGGCACCCGGTGATGGGCCCATGCATGTGGGACGCCACCGTCATCAACTTCGTGTGCGGGGGCCAGATGGCGCTGTTCGCGCTCTACCTCGTCCGGGACCTGCACGCGCCCGCGGGCCTGGTCGGGTTCCTGCTGGCCGCGGAGGGGATCGGCTCGCTGGTGGGGGCCGCGCTCGTGCCCTCGGTCGTCCGGGCCATCGGCTCCGCCCGCGCCTGCCTGGTCGCCGGGTTCGTCTCGGTCGTCGGCGCGTTCCTGATCCCGGTCGGGGACCGCGAGCTCGGCTGGGTGCTGTTCGCGGTCGGGAACGTGGTCTTCGCCGCCGGCGTGGTGGTGCTGTCGACGGCGACCCGCACCTACCGTCAGATCGCGAGCCCGCCCGAGCTGCTGTCCCGGGTGATGGCGACCGTGCGCTTCGTCTCGTGGGGTGCGATCCCGCTGGGCGGCCTCGCAGCGGGGGCGGTGGCGACCTGGCTCGGCGCCCGCGAGGCGCTGGTCGCGCTCGCCGTGCTGACCCTGCTCGCACCGCTCGTCCTGCTGGCGAGCCCCGTGCGCCACCTGCGGGACCTGCCCGACCACTGAGGGGCCGGCCCCTCGGCTGTCAGCGGCGGCCGACGGCTGCGCCCATCCGGTCGAGGAGCTCCCGGGCGGTGCAGCCATAGGTCTCGCGCAGGACCGCCCCGTCAGGGGTGATGAGGAACGTGGCGTGGTCGGTGTAGACGCGGTCCACGCACCCCACACCGGTGAGGGGGTAGGTGCACTCCTGCACGAGCTTCGGTGCGCCGTCCCCGGTGAACAGGCTCATCATCACGAACACCTGCTTGACGCCGGTGGCCAGGTCCATCGCACCGCCGACGGCGGGGATGGCGTCCGGCTCCCCGGTGTGCCAGTTGGCCAGGTCGCCCGTCGCCGAGACCTGGAAGGCGCCCAGGACGCAGATGTCGAGGTGGCCGCCGCGCATCATGGCGAAGGAGTCGGCGTGGTGGAAGTAGGCGGCGCCGGGCAGCTCGGTGACGGGTTGCTTGCCGGCGTTGGTGAGGTCGGGGTCGATGTCGTGGCCGGAGGCGAGGGGACCCATCCCGAGCATGCCGTTCTCGGTGTGCAGCACGACGCCGGAGCCAGGAACGAGGTGCTCGGCCACGGTGGTGGGCTGGCCGATGCCGAGGTTGACGTAGGCGCCGGGCGGGACGTCGCGGGCGACGACGGCCGCGATCGCCTGCTTGCCCAGCGGGGCGTCTCCGGCCACGGGGACGGCGTCGAGGTCGGAGGGGCCGGCGAGGACGCCGGCGAGCAGAGTTCTCTCGTGCCGCTCTCGGGTGCTCACACGGCCACCACCTTGTCCACGTAGATGCTGGGGGTCACCACGGTCTCGGGGTCGAGGGCGCCGACCTCGACGACCTCCCTCACCTGGGCGACGACGGTGGTGGCGGCCGCAGCCATGACCGGGCCGAAGTTGCGGGCGGTCTTGCGGTAGACGAGGTTGCCCATGCGGTCGGCCCGGTGCGCCTTGATGAGGGCGACGTCACCGTGCAGAGGGAGCTCGAGGAGGTAGCGGCGGCCGTCGATCTCGCGCTCCTCCTTGCCCTCGGCCAGCGGTGTCCCGACGCCGGTGGGGCAGTAGAAGCCGCCGAGGCCGGCCCCCGCGGCGCGCATCCGCTCGGCGAGCGTGCCCTGCGGGACCAGCTCGAGCTCGACCTTCCCGGCCTTGTAGAGGCCGTCGAAGACCCACGAGTCGTGCTGGCGGGGGAAGGAGCAGATCACCTTGCGCACCCGCCCTTGCGCCAGCAGGGCGGCCAGTCCGGTGTCGGCGTTGCCGGCGTTGTTGGACACGATGGTCAGCCCGGTCGCGCCCTGGCGCAGGAGGGCGTCGATGAGCTCGAACGGCATGCCGGCCGGGCCGAACCCGCCGACCAGCACGATGGAGCCGTCGGCGACGCCGGAGACGGCCTCGTCCGCGTCGGCGCACACCCGTGCGCTCATGCGCCGCTCCCGGTGCTTACGTTCTCCAGCACCACGGCCAGTCCTTGGCCGACTCCGATGCAGATGGCGGCCACGCCCCAGCGCTCGCCGGACTCGCGCAGCCGGGCGGCGAGGGTGCTCAGGACGCGGGCGCCGGACGCGCCGAGGGGGTGGCCGATGGCGATGGCGCCGCCCTTGGCGTTGACCAGCTCGGCATCCTTCAGCCCGGCCGCGAGCCACTCGTCGACGCAGGCCAGGGCCTGCACGGCGAAGGCCTCGTTGAGCTCCACGGCGGCGACGTCGGCCCAGCCGACGCCGGCGGCCGCCAGCGCCCGGTTCGCGGCCTGGACCGGAGCGATGCCGAACCGCTGCGGGTCCAGGGCGAAGGTGCCGCGGCCGGCGATGCGGGCCAGCGGCCGGGCGCCGAGCCGGTCGGCCGACGACGCGGAGCCGATCAGCACGGCTGAGGCACCGTCGTTGAGGGGCGAGGCGTTGCCTGCGGTGATGGTGCCGTCGGGACGGAAGGCGGGCTGCAGCCCGGCCAGCACCTGCGGGGTGGTGTCCGGGCGCAGGCTCTCGTCCCGCGTCAGGTCGGCGCCGGGGACTGGGACGACGAGGTCGGCGTAGAAGCCCTCGTCCCACGCCCGCGCGGCGAGGGTGTGCGAGCGCGCGGCGAAGGCGTCCTGGCGCTCCCGCGAGATGCCGGTGTCCTGGGCCAGCCGCTCGTTGCACTCGCCGAGGGACGCCGTCCACTCCTTCGGCATCGCCGCGTTCACCAGCCGCCAGCCCAGCGTGGTGGAGACGGCGGCGACGTCGCCGGCGGGGAAGGCGCGGGAGGGCTTGGGCAGCACCCACGGGGCGCGGGTCATCGACTCCACCCCGCCGGCCACCACGACGTCGGCGTCGCCGGTCTGCACCGCTCGGGAGGCCTGCATGACCGCGTCGAGGGAGGAGCCGCACAGCCGGTTGACCGTTACCGCGGGCACCGAGGTGGGCAGGCCGGCGAGCAGCACGGCCATCCGGCCGACGTTGCGGTTGTCCTCCCCGGCCTGGTTCGCGCAGCCCCACACCACGTCGTCCACCTGCGCCGTGTCCAGCCCGGGGAAGCGCTCCAGCAGCCCGCGCAGCGCGACGGCTGCCAGGTCGTCCGGACGCACCCCGGCCAGCGCTCCGTTGAACCGGCCGAACGGGGTGCGCACGCCGCCGTAGACGAAGGCGTCGATGCCAGAGCTCACTGCTGCTCCTCTGTCGGGTAGGGCGTCTCGAGGGCCTGCTGGGTGCTGCGGAAGGACCGGACCGTCATGTCGCCTCGGCCAGCAGGGCGTCGGCGCGGGCCAGCTGCTGGTCGACCTGGGCGTCGGTCGTCCCCCGGTTCGAGGTCAGCGGACCACGCTCCGCCAGGGCCGCCATGCGGTCCTGCTCGGCGCGCACCCCGTGCGCTACCGCGAGGTTCTCGGCGGCGCGGTCCGCGTCGATGACGAGGTCGCGGAGCAGGTCGGTGACCTGGGAGCCGGCTACGACGGTGCGTCGGAGCAGCAGCCGGAGGGTGTCCCACTCGGCGTGCCAGGGACCGGCGGGCCGCTCGTCGACGGCCTCCGCGGCGGCCAGGTGCAAGGTGGCGCCCAGGGCCGGGGAGGTGAGCGCCGTCCGGCGCACTAGCGTGGCCAGGACCGGGTTCTTCTTGTGCGGCATGGTCGAGGAAGCTCCTGCTCGCCCCTCGGAGAGCTCACCGACCTCGCTGCGGGACAGCGTCAGCACGTCGCCGGCGAGGTGGCCCCAGGCGTCGGAGCAGCGCACCAGCGCGTCGCCGAGCCGGGTGAGCGGGGTGCGCACGACGTGCCACGGGGCCGCGGTCTCGAGCCCGAGGCGTTCAGCCAAGCCGGCCACGGCGTCCTGCACGGTCTGTTCAGGAGCGGGCCGGTGGCCGGCCAGCTCGACCGCCGCGGCCATCGTCCCGGCGGCACCCCCGGCCTGCACCGGCCAGCGCAGGGCGGCGAGGTCGTCGTGCGCGTCGAGGACGCCGGCCAGCCAGCCCGCCATGCGCAGCCCGAGCACGGTGGGCACGGCGTGCTGCGTGAGGGTACGGGCCACCGCGGGGGAGGAACGGTGCTGGCGCACCAGGTCGGCGAGCAGCGCGGTCTGGGTACGCAGGTCAGCCCGGATGCGTGCGACGGCGTCGCGGGCCATCAGCAGCAGCGCGGTGTCGACGACGTCCTGGCTGGTGAGGCCGCGGTGCAGCCACCGCCCCGCGCCCTCGGGCAGACCCTGCCGCAAGGCCCGCAGCAGCGGCACGACGACGTTCCCGTCGGCCTCGGCCTCGCCCGCCAGCCGCTCCCGGTCCACCTCCGCCGCAGCCGCGCGCAGGTCGTCGATGCTCACGGCGGCCCCGACGGGAGCGATGCCGGAGGCCGCGAGAACCTGTGACCACGCCGCCTCCACCGCGAGCACGGCGTCGAGGAATGCGGCGTCGTCGGCGGTGCCCGCGGCCCGGTGGTCCCCCGGCCAGAGCAGGTCGCTCACCCGCGGCCGCCGCTGCCCGGGCGTCCGTGCCGGAGGAAGACCGTCTCGCCCTCGCCCTGCAGGCGGACGTCGAAGCGGTACCCGTCGACGTCCTGCACGGCGAGCAGGGTGGCGCGCCGCTCCGGCGGGAGCGAGGACAGCAGCGGGTCGGTCGTGAGCGCGTCCTCGCCGGGGAGATAGGCACGGGTGAAGAGCCGGTCCAGCAGTCCGCGGGCGAACACGCACAGGGCGAAGAACGGGGCAGACCCCGGCGCGGCGGCACCGGGGGTGAGGGTGGAGAAGGAGTAGGCACCTGCCCTGTCGGTGCCCGCACGGCCCCAGCCGGTGAACGTGAACCCGTCGCGCCGCAGCGACCCTGGCCGCTGCGCGACCCGCCCCTCCGGGCCGGCCTGCCACAGCTCCACCAGCGCGTCGGGCACGGGGACCCCGGCTCCGTCCAGCACCTGCCCGTGCAGGCGGACCCGGCCGGGGGTGCCCGCCGGCACGAGATCGGCGTCGCCGGGGTAGGGCAGGGCGACGTGGAAGAAGGGTCCGACGGTCTGCCCGGGGGTGGGGGCGAGAGTCACTGCCCGCTCCCTTCCTGCTCGAGCGGGGTGCGGTGCGAGCCGCTGAGCACGACGTCCCAGCGGTAGCCCAGGCACCACTCGTGCTGGCTCAGGTCGTGGTCGTAGCGGGCCACCAAGAGGTCCCGGGTGCCCTGGTCCACGACCGACTGGTAGATCGGGTCCAGCGCCAGCAGCGGGTCGCCGGGGAAGTAGACCTGGGTGACCAGGCGCTGGGTGAACTCGGTGCCGAAGAAGGAGAAGTGGATGTGCGCCGGGCGCCAGGCGTTCCGGTGGTTGCGCCAGGGATAGGGGCCCGGCTTGATCGTGGTGAACCGGTACCAGCCCTCGTCGTCGGTGAGGCAGCGACCGACCCCGGTGAAGTTCGGGTCGATGGGGGAGGGGTGCTGGTCGCGCTGGTGCGCGTAGCGGCCGCCGGCGTTGGCCTGCCACACCTCCACGAGCTGCCCTCGCACCGGCCGGCCCTCGCCGTCGAGCACCCGGCCGGTGATCACGGTCCGCTCGCCGATGGGCTCCCCGCCGCGCGGGCTGATGGTGAGGTCGGCCTCGAGCGGGTCGACGTCGCGGTGGCCGAACGCCGGCGACCACAGCTCCACACCCTCCGGGTCGGCGTGATGCAGGTCCTTCGTGGGGTGGCGCAGCAGGCTGCTCCGGTAGGGCGGGTAGTCCAGCCGGGAGCCGGGCTCGGCGGCGCCGCCGGCGGCGACCTCTGCCGCGTAGGCGGACGCGATGGCGGCGATCTCGCCGTCGATCGCCCGCTGGCTGGCGGCGCCGACGCCCGCGGACATCGTCTCCGACGCGCTGTCGGAGCCGTCGGAAGTGCCGGACGTCGTGGAAGCGGTCATGCCTGCGGCCATCCCGTGTAGCCCTCTGCCAGATAGGTGGAGCCCGCGCGCGAGGCGACCAGCGTGCGCAGCTCGCCCAGCTGGCGCCGCTCGTCGAACTCCGTCGTGCCCTCGGTGCGGTGCAGCATGGTCGTCATCCAGTAGGAGAAGTGCTGCGCCCTCCAGACCCGCGAGAGCGCCCGCTCGGTGTACTCCTCGAGCGCCTCGTCGTCGTTCCTTCGCAGCGCCCGCTCCACGCACTCGGCCAGCACCCGCACGTCGGCGAGCGCGAGGTTCAGACCCTTGGCACCGGTGGGCGGGACGGTGTGCGCCGCGTCTCCCGCCAGCAGCAGGCGGCCGTGCCGCATCGGGGTCTGCACGAAGCTGCGGAAGGGCAGCACGGTGCGCTCGAGGACAGGTCCCTCCTGCAGGGTGAAGCCGTCCGGGCCGGCCAGCCGTCGCTGCAGCGCGTCCCAGATCCGGTCCTCGGACCATGCAGAGGCGTCCTCGGCCGGGTCGCACTGGAAGTACATGCGCTGCAGGCTCTCGGTGCGCTGGCTGATCAGGGCGAAGCCCTCCGGCGACCTGGTGTAGATCAGCTCCGGCGCGCTCGGTGGCGCCTGCACGATGACGCCGAACCAGGCGAACGGGTACTCGCGGAAGAACTGCTGGCGCTCGGGCACCAGGGAACGGCACATGCTGCGCGAGCCGTCGGCACCGACCACGAGGTCGGCCACGACGACGTGCGTCGCGCCGTCGGCGTCCTGGTAGGAGACCGTCGGGCGGTCCAGGACGTCCTGCACCGACGTGCCGCTCACGCCATAGCGCACGTCGCCGCCGTCGCGCGTGCGGGCCCGGTGCAGGTCGACGAACACCTCGGTCTGCGGGTAGAGCCAGCACGAGGCCCCGACCAGGTCCTGGAAATCGATGCGGTGGCTCTCGCCGTCGAAGCGGAGGGCGATCCCCTGGTGCTCGTGCCCCTCGGCGAGGACCCGGTCCGAGACGTCGGAGTCCACCAGCACCCGCACGCTGTCCCGCTCCAGGATCCCGGCCCGATGGGTCGTCTCGATCTCCCGCACCGAACGCGTGTCGAGCACGACGGACTCGATGCCGGCCACGTGCAGCAGGTGCGAGAGCAGCAGACCGGCCGGGCCGCCACCGACCACCGCGACCCGCGTGCGGGTGGTGCTCGCGGCTTCGCTCATCGGATGTCTCCCTCCCGGCGTGGCGGCAGGACAAGGATCCGTCGTCCGGCCAGGGGTCCGCGCCTTGCGCTGAGGGGGAGCCGGCCGGATCGAGCCCTCGGACCCGCGGCGGGCAGGAGGGTTCCGTGCATGACGTCTGACGCGTCTGTGGCCACGGGGCTTCTCGGCTCCGCTCTGCTCGTAGGAGCCGCATCGCGCACGGGTCCGCACCCTCCGGATGCCGGGTCGAGCGCTCTCCCGGCCCGATGACGATAGGAACGGCTGGAATGCCTGTCAACGGATACGAACCAGCGTTCGCACAGCGAACGAACCTCTAGGCTCGGCGGACCGACGCGAGGGAGCCGATCGCCGGGCCGGCAGGACGCGCGGTGGCGTCCGGAGCCGGCGATCAGGAGGGAAGCCGACGGTGGTGAAGCCGCTGTCCGAGGAGGACGGGGCGAGTGCCCCAGCACCCGGTGGCACCTTCGTGCAGTCGTTGGACCGGGGTCTGGCCGTGATCCGCGCCTTCGACGCGGACCATCCGACCCTGCAGCTCAGTGAGGTGGCTCGGCTCACGGGGCTGACCCGCGCGGTCGCCAGGCGCTATCTGCTGACGCTGGTCCAGCTCGGCTACGTGCGGCAGGAGGGGCGGGAGTTCTCGCTCCGCCCGCGCATCCTCGAGCTCGGCTACTCCTACCTCTCGAGCCACACGCTGCCGGAGATCGCGCAGCCCCACCTCGAGCACTTCGTCGCCGCAGTGGGTGAGTCCTCGTCCGTGAGCGTGCGCGACGGGGACGACGTCGTCTACGTCGCGCGTGTTCCGACCAAGCGGATCATGGCAGTCGTGATCTCGGTCGGGACTCGTTTCCCCGCCTACGCAACCTCTCTCGGTCGAGCGCTGCTGGCCGGCCTGCCGGATGACCAGCTCAGCGCCTACCTCGAACGGGTCGACATCCACCCCCGCACGCCGGGCGCCGTCGGGGACGCAGCCGCGCTCCGGATGGTGCTCGACGAGGTGCGCGATGCCGGCTACGCCATCGTCGACCAGGAGCTGGAGGTGGGCCTGCGGTCTGCCGCGGCCCCCATCTACGGTCGGGGCGCCTCCGTCGTGGCGGCGATCAACGTCTCGGTGAGCGCCAGCCGAACCTCCGTCGAGGAGCTGCGCGAGCGCATCGTCCCGCAGCTGATCGAGACCGCCGCGCGGATCAGCAGCGATCTCAGGCACGCCTGAGAAAGGCCTCCTCGCCGTCCCGCCGCGAAACGAGCCTCCATGCAGCCCGGGGAGGATCACCACGGCTCGACCGGCTCTCCACCTGGCTGCCCATCCTTCGACAGCTTCTGTTGGGCATGTCCGGACCATCATGTTCCGAGTCGATGACGACCGTGATCGGTCTGTTTGCTACGTTGCCGCGCCAGGGCGCCCGAGCCCTGCGCTGCCAGGGCCGTTCGCCCCGGTCGGCGTCCCGCACCGGACACCGGAGTCCACATGCGTCGAACCGCCTATGCGGTCACCGCGGCCGTCGCCGCTGCCGCCTCGCTCGTCCTCGCCGCCGCCCCCAGCTCGGCCAAGGACAGCCCGGCGACGGCGAACGCGCACTCGATCAAGACCTCGTCCTACGTCGCTCTCGGCGACAGCTACTCCTCGGCAGCCGGCGTCCAGCCGTTCGTGCCCGGGTCCCCGGTCGGCTGCAGCCGCTCCAGCGAGAACTACGCCCACGACATCGCCGCGGTGCTGCACCCGGCCTCGTTCACGGACGTGACGTGCAGCGGGGCGAAGACCCAGGACTTCTACACCCCTCAGCAGCTCGGATCCGGTCTGCCCAGTGAGGTGCCGCCGCAGCTGAACGCGCTGAGCAAGAGCACTCGCCTTGTGACCATGACGATCGGCGGCAACGACGAGAACGTCTTCGTCGACACCTTCTTCGGCTGCGCGGACCCCGCTCTCGTGGCCAGTGACCCGACCGGTGCACCCTGCGAGGACAAGTACGGCAAGACCTTCGACGACCTCGTGCTCACCCAGACCTACCCGAACCTGGTTCGGGCGCTGAAGGCGGTGCGCGCGAAGGCGCCGGTGGCCACGGTGGCGATCCTGGGCTACCCCGAGATCCTGCCGCCTAGGTGGGTCCCCAGGTGCGCCGGCACGATGCCGTTCGCCCAGGGCGACGTGCCCTACCTGTACGCCCAGCAGGCGCTGCTCAACTCCGTCGTGCGCGAGGCCGCGGCCAAGGCCGGGGCGCGCTTCATCGACATGTCCAAGGTCTCGGCCGGGCACGACGCGTGCGAGGGGGCGGGCACCCGGTGGATCGAGCCGGCCGCCGGCCCCGTCAACGCCTACCCGGTCCACCCGAACGCGGTGGGTGAGAAGGCCATGGCTGCGCAGACGCTGGCCCAGCTCGGCCTGCCGGTCGCTGCCCGGCACTGAGCTGCAGGTGGGCCGGTGCAGAAGCTGGCCCGTCGCACCACTGGCCGGTCGCTCCCGAGGGTGCGGCCGGCCAGCGGCGTCGAGGGGGTAGCAGGTCCGCCGGCAGGTCTCGGCCCCGCATCACCGCGTCGAGGGGGACGATGGCTGGCCGATGTCAGGGCGGGTCAGGAAGCGGCGTCGACGGGGATGTCGAGCTCGGCGAGGAGCCGGCGGACGCGAGCGTCGACGTCGTCGACGATCCGGCGGACCGTGTCGAGGTCCTGTCCGGCCGGGTCGTCGACGGGCCAGTCCTCGTAGCGCTTGCCGGGGAAGATCGGGCAGGTCTCGCCG
>JBQCIO010000211.1:0-5080 GCA_051953655.1 Motilibacteraceae bacterium | reverse complement strand
CGCCCCGGGCCCCCGGGGGGCGGGGGGCGCGGGGGGGGGGGGGGCGGGGGGCGGGCGCCGGCGCCCGGGGCGGCCCCCCCCCAGGGGGCGGGGGGGGGGAGGATGCCGCCCCCCGCGACGCGCTGACTAGGGTCGGCGGCGTGACTGATCTGGAGGGCAAGGTCGCCGTCGTGACCGGGGCGGCGCGCGGGATCGGCCGGGCCATCGCGCTCGACCTCGCGAGGGCGGGCGCCGACGTCGCGCTCGGGCTGCGCGACGTCGGGCGCGACAACGGGGTGGCCGAGGAGGTCCGGGCGCTGGGCCGGCGGGCGCTGCCGCTGGCGATGGACGTGACCGACCTGGCGCAGAGCCGGGCGGCGATCGACCGGGCGGTGGCCGAGCTGGGCGGCGTCGACGTGCTGGTCAACAACGCCGGTGGCAGCATCGTGGCCGACGCGCTGGAGGTGACCGAGGAGGACTTCGAGGCGGTGTGGGCGCTCAACACCCGCTCGACGTTCTTCCTGTCCCAGCACGCGGCGCGCTGGATGAAGACCCACGGCGGCGGCGCGATCGTGAACGTCGCTTCGCAGGCCGGGCTGGTGGCGCTGCCCACCGAGGCGTCGTACTGCACGGCCAAGGCCGCGGTCATCCACCTGACCAAGTGCCTGGCCGTGGAGTGGGGCCCGCTGGGCATCCGGGTGAACGCGGTGGCGCCCACGTTCGTCGAGACCGACGGCACCGAGCCGGCCCTCTCCGACCCCGCCTTCCGCGCCGACACCGTGGAACGCATCGCCGCGCTGCACCGCGTCGGGCAGCCCACCGAGGTCTCCCCCGCGGTCGTGTTCCTCGCCGGCCCCGGCGCGTCGCTGATCACGGGCCACACCCTCGTCGTCGACGGCGGGTGGACGGTGCGCTGACGCAGTCGCGCGCGACGCGAGCGGGCAGAAATCCGGACGACAGGCCTCGACGACGGCGGGCAGGGTGAGCGTGTGCAGGTGCCGGACGAGCGGGTCGTGGCGTGGGTGCGCTCGGACTTCGGGCTGGAGCTCGGGGAGCTGCAGCCGGTGGAGCACGGCGCCGACGCGGCCGCCCTGCTCTGGAGGGCCGCCGACGTCGAGGGCCGGGCGTTCGCGGTGAAGCTCAGCGGCGGTGGCGGCGACGCCGCCAGTGAAGTGCCGGAGCTGCTGGCCGGTCGCGGCGTGGCCGGCGTCCCCGCACCGCTGCGCACCCGCGAGGGCGCCCTGCACAGCGAGCGCGCCGGGCGCCGACTCACCGTGGTGCCCTGGCTCGACGGCGAGCGCGCGCTGGCCGCGGACCCTCCGCCTGCGGCCTGGACCGCCCTGGGACGGCTGCTCGCCGCGGTGCACGCGACCGAGCCCCCGGCCGACGTCGCCGCGGTCCTGCCGGTGGAGCGCTTCGAGCCGGGTCCCCTGGTGGAGCGCGTGCGGGCGCTGGACGCGCGCCTGGCGGCCGCGGAGCCCGAGGACGAGGAGGCGCTGGCCGTCGTCGCCGCCTGGCAGGACAGCCGCGAGCGCATCCTCGAGCTGGCCGACGGGGTGGAGGCGCTGGGCGCGCGGCTGCGGGCGGCGCCGGGACGTCTCGTGCTGTGCCACGCCGACCCGCACCTGGGCAACGTGCTGTGCGGCAGCCAACCGGACACCGACGGGCCGTGGCTGCTGGACTGGGACGACGCACTGCTCGCGCCCCCCGAGCAGGACCTGATGTTCTTCCTCGACGGCGGCATCCTGCTGCCGTTCGCGCCGGTGACCGGCGAGCAGCAGGCGGCGTTCTTCCAGGGCTACGGCGCCGTCGACGTCGACCCCCGAAGGCTCGCCTACCTGCGCGGCACCCGCGCGCTGGTGGACCTGGTGGACCCCGCCGAGCAGGCCCTCGACGTCGAGCTGCCGCTCGAGGACCGCGAGGACGCCCTGCAGATCGCCCGCTGGGTGCTCGCCGACGACGGCCTGCTCGCGCTCGCGCTGACCACGGCCCGGGCAGTCGGCTGATCAGCGCCGGGCTGCGATCGGAACGATCACGTGAGCGTGATCGATCCATGCTTACCGCGTCAGATCTGTCGCGGTAAGCATGGAAGGATCACGTGGACGTGATCGTTCCGAAGCGGGCCGGGTGAGCCGCTCAGGCGTCGGCCGGCACGTGCGCGTTGACCCAGTCGACGATCGCCTGGGTGGGCGTCCCCGGGGTGAACACCTTGGCGACGCCGAGGGCCTCGAGCTGGGGGATGTCGGCGTCGGGGATGATCCCGCCGCCGAAGACGAGGATGTCGGCGGCATCGCGCTCGCGGAGCAGCTCGACCACCCGGGCGAACAACGTCATGTGGGCGCCGGAGAGCACGGACAGGCCGATCAGGTCGGCGTCCTCCTGGATCGCCGTCTCGACGATCTGCTCGGGGGTCTGGTGCAGGCCGGTGTAGACGACCTCCATCCCGGCGTCGCGCAGCGCGCGGGCGACCACCTTGGCGCCGCGGTCGTGCCCGTCGAGGCCGGGCTTGGCGACGACGACGCGGATCGGGCTGGCTGAGGCGGCCACGGTGACCTCCGGCGGGCGAAGCGCTGGCGCACGGTGCGCGCTGTGCGCCCGGTGCACACCGAGGCGGCGCTGCCCCGGCTCGATCACGGTAGTGCCACGGCGGCGGACGCGGCGTGTCGGGTGCCCTCCGGAGGGGCAGAAGCGGCCGATCGTCCCTACGCTCGCTTCACTTCCGACGCACGCTGGCCGAAGACCACGGGGGACGGCTGCACCGCTGACGGACGACAGCGCGACGACGTCGGGCGTGCGGCACGAGGAGGTTCGGGTGCGAGCGCGGGGAGCAGCACGAGAAGCCCTGCAGGCGGCGAGCTCGTCGACCGCCACCGCGAGGGCGCTGCTCAGCGCGCGCACCGCCCGCGGCGTGGCCGTGGAGGCCGGCTGGGTGGCCGCCCACCTGGCCATCTACCCGCTGGGCCTGCTCGGGGAGAAGGCCCGCGACGAGGCCCGCCGGCTCACCGTGGCCGACCTGCCGCCGCTGCAGCGGGCGCTGCACGTGGGCGACGTCGAGGCCGCCGGCACCCCGATCCTGCTGGTGCACGGGATCTTCGACAACCGCTCGGTGTTCGCCCTGCTGCGCCGCGGGCTGCGCCGGCGCGGCTTCAACACCGTCGCCACGATGAACTACAGCCCGTTCACCACCGACCTGCGCGACGCGGCCACGCTGCTGGCCCAGCGGGTGGAGGCGATCTGCGCGCAGACCGGCTACGACCGCATCCACATCGTGGGGCACAGCCTGGGCGGGCTGGTGGCGCGCTACTACATCCAGCGCCTGGGCGGCGACGCCCGCGTGCACACCCTGGTCACCCTGGGCACGCCGCACGGCGGCACGCACGCCGCGCGGGTGGCCCCGCCCTACCTGCTGGTCCGCCAGCTGCGGCCGGGCAGCTCGCTGCTCGCCGAGCTCGACGCGCCCGCGCCCGGCTGTCGCACCCGGGTGCTGGCGTTCTGGTCCGACATCGACCAGCTGGTGGTGCCCCAGCGCAACGCCCGCGTCGAGCACCCGGACCTGGCCGTGCGCAACGTGCTGGTCCGCGGCGTCGGGCACCTGTCGTTGCCCATCGACGGCACCGTCGTGCACACCCTCTGCGCCGCCCTGGCCCAGCTCGACCAGTACGGCGACACCCTGCGGGCCGGCGTCACCGCGATCGGCGCCGACGGGTCGGTGCGTCCGGAGCGGCGCCGCGACGACGACGGCCGCGCCGCCGGCTGACGCCCTCGGCGGACGCCGTCGCGGGCCCCCTCCGTCGGAGCCGGCCATCGGGATCGAGGTGCCCCCGACCCCCCGTCGGCCCTTGCTGCGCCGGGCGGGTGACGGTGCGCGCTCCCACGTCACGCTGAGCGCGCCGTCGTGACGGTGAGTGGCTGGGTCGATCGCCCTGTGGGTCTGGGTTTGAGCGCCGCGTAGTCGGTCACGTACAGTCCTCGGGTCCCGGCAGGTCACCCGAAAGGTCCGTTGTGTCCCGAACCCGCGGCCGCCACCGCAGGTCGTCGTCGCACGGGCCCTCCCTTCCCCGGGCCGTGCGGCCGTCCTCGCCGACGTCCCTGCTCTCCGCCGCCCCGCACGCCGCGCTCGTGCTGGCCGCCGCCTGCCTGGTCACCGCCGCCGTCGGCGGGGTGGAGGCCAGCTCGGCCGGTGCGCAGGACGTCCACCGCACCACGGTCAACGCCGCGGCCCCGGCCAGCGCCGACCTGCGCGCGGCGCAGCCCGACACCCACCGCGACCCGGCCGCCGAGCAGCGCGCCATCGCCGCGGCCAAGGCCAGCGAGGCCCGCCGGCTCAAGGCCGAGGCCCAGAAGCAGGCCGCTGCCAAGGCGGTGGCCGAGCGCAAGGCCGCCGCCGCCCGCGCCGCCCGCGAGGCCGCCCGCCCGCGCCTGGTCCTCCCGGTGACCGGCTACACCCTCACCGCCCGCTTCCACCAGCGCAGCGGCCTGTGGAGCAGCGGCTCGCACACCGGCCTGGACTTCGCCGCCCCCACCGGCACCCCGGTGCGCGCGGTGGCCGACGGCGTCGTCGTCAGCGCCGGCTGGGACGGGGCCTACGGCAACAAGATCGTCGTCCGGCACGCCGACGGCACCACCACCTGGTACTGCCACCTGTCCGCCTACGTCGTGCGCGGCGGCACCGTGAAGGCCGGCCAGGTGATCGCCAAGGTCGGCTCCACCGGCAACACCACCGGCCCGCACCTGCACCTCGAGGTGCACCCCGGCGGGGGCGGCGCCGTCGATCCCTACGGCTGGCTGGTCGCGCACGGCCTGCGCCCCTGACCACGCAGCACTGAAGAGCGCGCCAGCGCACTGACGGGCACCGGAGCGACCCAGACGATTCCTCGCCCACCCAGGAGAATTCGTCTGGGTGGGCAAGGAAGGATCACGGGCCCGTGACGCTTCTATGGCTTGTCAAGCCGCTTGGGCTGGTCTTGGTGGGTGCCGGGGCGGGGATGGACTGTCTGGCTGTGCTGGTGGCTCGGGTGAGTTCGCGGTAGATATCGCGGGCGAGGTAGCGCTTGAGGCGGCGCAGCACGTCGGCTCGGTGCTTGTTCTCGGGGTCGCGTTT
>JBQCIO010000210.1:0-13120 GCA_051953655.1 Motilibacteraceae bacterium | reverse complement strand
AGCGCTCGCCGGGCTACGTCGACGCCGCGGCCGTCCCGCACGACGACGCGGTCGCCCGGGCGCTCGCCGCCGCCGACGTCGACGCCCTGCTCGCGCTGGACCCGGCCGAGGCCGCCCGGCTGCTGGCGGCCGGCCGCGCAGCCTGGCAGGTGCTGGCCGGTGCCGCGGGCAGCGCCGCCTGGCGGGCCGAGCTGCTCGCGCACGAGGCGCCCTACGGCGTCGGCTACCTCGTGGCGTCCTGGCTCCGCGCCTGACGCCGCCGGCCCGGCCCGGGTAGGCCACCCCGCCGCATGCGCAGCGGCGGCCCGCCCACCCGCTCGTCCGGGCGCCGATCCTCAGCGGGAGCCGTCGGACCGGTGCTGCTCCAGCGCCTCCTTGGCCTTGTCCACGCCGGTGTCGATCTTGTCCGAGTACTTGCCGCCGGTCTTCTTGTCGGCCATGTCGCCGGCCTTGTCCAGGCCCTGCGCGATCTTGTCGCCGTGCTCGTCGACGGCCTGCTCGGCCTTCTTCTTGAGCTTGTCGAACATCCCCATGCCCTCACTGAACACGCACTCCGCCGCCTGCGCCACCCTTCCTACGCAGGGTCGGAGCCTGGCCACTGGGAGAATGTCCGGCATGAGCGCGCTGCCCGTCGTGGCCGTCGTCGGCCCGACGGCGGCCGGCAAGTCCGACCTCGCCGTCGACCTCGCCCTGGCCCTGGGCGGGGAGGTGGTGAACGCCGACTCGATGCAGCTCTACCGCGGCATGGACGTCGGCACCGCCAAGCTCGCCCCGGCCGAGCGCCGCGGCGTGCCGCACCACCTGCTCGACGTCCTGGACGTCACGCAGACCGCCACCGTGGCCGAGTTCCAGGCGATGGCCCGCACCGCGATCGAGGACGTCAGGTCCCGTGGGCGGGTCCCCGTGCTGGCCGGCGGGTCCGGCCTCTACGTCCGCGCGGTGCTCGACGTCATGGAGTTCCCCGGCACGGACGACGCCGTCCGCGCCCGCCTGGAGGCCGAGCTCGCCGATGTCGGCCCCGGCCCGCTACACCAGCGCCTGGCCGCCGCAGATCCTGTCGCCGCTGCTCAGATCCTCCCGAGCAACGGCCGGCGGATCGTGCGCGCCCTGGAGGTCGTCGAGATCACCGGCCGCCCCTTCACCGCCAGCCTGCCGCAGCCGGTGTACGCGCTCCCCGCGGTGCAGCTCGGCCTCGACGTGCCCCGCCCGGTGCTGGACGAGCGGATCGAGGCGCGGGTGGACCGGATGCTGGCCGCCGGGCTGGTCGCCGAGGTCGAGGGTCTCGTCGGGCAGGGCCTGAAGGAGGGCCGCACCGCGAGCCGTGCCCTCGGCTACGCCCAGGTGCTGCGCCACCTGTCCGGCGAGTGGACCCTGCAGCAGGCCCGGGACGAGACCGTGCGCGCCACCCGCCGGTTCGCCCGCCGTCAGGACAGCTGGTTCCGCCGCGACCCGCGGGTGCACTGGCTGCCCTACGACGTCCCGGACCTGCTCCAGCGCGCGCTCGCCGTGACGCGCGCCGCGGCTGCCTAGGATCCAGCCATGCGCTTCGCCAAGGGGCACGGCACCGAGAACGACTTCGTCGTGCTGCCCGACCCCGACGGCACCCTCGATCTCTCCGACGCCCTGGTCCGCGCCCTGTGCGACCGCCGCGCCGGCCTGGGCGCCGACGGCGTCCTGCGGGTGGTCCGCTCGGCCGCCCACCCCGACGCCCAGGCGCTGGCAGGAACCGCCGAGTGGTTCATGGACTACCGCAACGCCGACGGCTCGGTCGCCGAGATGTGCGGCAACGGCGTGCGGGTCTTTGCCCGCTACCTCGTGCACGCCGGGTTGGCCGAGCAGGGTCCGCTCCCCGTGGCCACCCGGGGCGGGGTGAAGCAGGTGCGCTTCGAGGACGACGGGCAGGTCACCGTCGACATGGGGCCGTGGGAGCTGCCGCGGCTCGAGGCCGCCCCGGTCGTCGCCGTCGGCGAGCGCAGCTGGAGCGGCACCGCGCTGCTCATGCCCAACCCGCACGCGGTGGTCTTCGTCGACGACCTCGCCGACGCCGGCCCGCTGACCGAGCGCCCGCAGGTCGGCCCGCAAGCTCTGTTCCCGGACGGCGTCAACGTCGAGTTCGTCGTGCCCGCCGGGCCCTCGCACGTGGCCATGCGGGTGCACGAGCGCGGCGTCGGGGAGACCCGCTCGTGCGGCACCGGCGCCTGCGCGGTGGGCGTGGCCGCTCGCCGCCGCGCCGGCTTCGAGACCGCCGACGACGCCGAGCGCACCTGGACCGTCGACGTCCCCGGCGGCCGGCTGCTGGTCACCGAGCGGGCCGACCGGCACGTCGAGCTCACCGGCCCGGCCGTGCTGGTGGCCGAGGGCGACCTCGACCCTGTCTGGATGAGCAACCTCTGGCTGGAGAACCGTTCGTGACCGACACCCTGCGCCCCACCGCCCTCGGCGCCGCGGCCAAGCCGGCGGTCACCAGGGTGGGCGGCGGCTTCATGCTCAGCCGCGAGGTGAAGGGCCGCGCCGAGGGGCTCGGCCTGGACCACTGGTCCTACTACTTCGCCGGCCGCTGCGGCGTGCTCGGCCCGGTGCACCACGACGTCGTCCGCGCGGCGGTCGGGTTCTTCCCGGCCGAGGTGGTGGCCCGCGGCTGGGAGGCCGCGCTCGCCGTCGTCGGCCCGTTCGAGGCCGCCCGCGACTACGCGCAGGCCTGCCAGGAGTGGGGCCGCCGGCGGCTGGCCGACCTGCCCGAGCCCGAGAAGCTGGCCGCCCTGCTGGAGAAGGTGGCCGCCGCGGCCGACCCTGCCGGCGTGCCGCTGTTCGCCGGCTGGCGGGCCCTGCCCCTGCCGGACGACGGCCCGGCCCGGGTGGCGCAGCTGCTGCACGTGCTGCGCGAGCACCGCGGCGGGCTGCACCTGATGGCCGTGCTGGCCGCCGGCCTCACCCCGCTGCAGGCACTGATGTCCGGCCCCTACGGGGAGACCAACGCCCGCTTCTTCGACTGGCCCGAGCCGCACCCCGAGCCCACCGACGCCTCGCGCGCCCTGCACGCCCGTGCCGAGGACACCACCGACGCCCTCGCCGGCCGCGCCTACGCGGTGCTCGACTCCGCCGAGCGCGCCGAGCTGGTCGAGCGGCTCGCCGACGCCCTGCGGGCGGCCCTCCCGGAGAAGACGAGCGAGAGCGCTTGACCCTCGAGCAGGTAGAGGGCCCAGGGTCGGGCGACGTGGAGGACACCCGCACGCAGCTGCTGACCATCGGCGACCTGGCCCGGGCCTCGGGCCTGCCGGTCAGCGCCCTGCGCTTCTACGACGCTCAAGGGCTGCTCGCGCCGGTGGACGTCGACCCGCGCACCGGCTACCGGCGCTACGCCTCCGGGCAGGTCCGCGCCGCCCGGGTGGTGGCGCACCTGCGCCGGATCGGCATGCCGCTGGCCGACGTCGCCGAGCTGCTCGGCGCGGCCTTCGGCCCGGAGCCGGACCGGTCGGTGGCCGACGGGGTGCTGGACCGGCACGTGCGCCGGCTGCAGGACGGCCTCGCGGCCGCCCTGGCGGAGTCCTCCCGCGTCCGCACGCTGCTCGACGAGGAGACTCCCGTGACCCGGACCCCCATCACCGTCCACACGGTGCACGTCCGCCCCGGCGACCTGGCCGCCGCCGTCGCCGCCGTCCGCTACGCCCTGAGCGCCGAGCCGTCCGCGCCGGTGCTGTCCGGCGCGCTGCTCGAGCTCGACGGCGCGGTCCTGCGGCTGGTCGGCACCGACCGCTACCGGCTGGCCGTCGGCGAGGCCCCGCTGCGCGCCCCGGTCGACGGACTCGTGCACGTGCTGGTGCCCACGCCGGTCCTGGACGAGCTGCGGGCCCGGCTGCACGCGCGGACGTCCGAGGACGACGTCGAGGTGGCGGTGGTCGACGCCGCCGACGGCGGGGGCCGGGTCCAGGTGCGCATCCCCGGCCAGGAGCCGCTGGGGGGCGCGGGCGTCGACGCCGAGTTCCCCGCCTACCGCCGCCTGCTGCCCGCGCGGCAGCGGCACCAGGTGAGCGTCGACGTCGAGGCGCTGCGCCGGGCGGTGACGGCCGCGCCCGCCGAGCGGCGCGAGCGCGAGCAGGACGGGGCGGCCTACGAGCTGGTCGTGCTGTGGGTGGGGGAGGACGGGGTCGAGGTGGGCCCTGAGGGCGCGAGCGAGGACCGCACGGTGGAGCTGGCGGTGAACCGCGAGTTCCTGCTCGAGGCGCTGGACGCGCTGGAGCCGCCCTCGCCCGGTTCGGTCGGCGCCGGCCAGCTGGTGCTCGGTGTCGACGGCCCGCCCGCCCCGCTCGCGCTGCGGCTGCCCGCCGCCGAGCGTCCCGCCGCGCTGCTCATGCCGGTGCGCCGCGACGAGCCCGAGCATGATCGTTCTCATGGGGTGAGGGTGCCCCTGAGCCAATAGGTTCGGGTGGGGGGCACCCTCACCCCATCCCGATGATCTTCGTGGGCGCCGCAGAAGCCATATCCGGGTGACCTCGCAGGCGGGCCCGTGCCACCCTGGCGGGGATGGATCGCTCCCCGCGGGGTGTTGGAGACAGGCGTATGAGCACACTGTCTGCACGCTCCGCCCGCACCACCGCATCTGCACCGACAGCTGCATCGACATCTGCCCCGACTGCCCGCGAGGTCGCCCTGAGCACTCCCGCCAGCACCAACCGGTTCGAGCCCGACGCCGCCCTCGACGACACGATGGACACCGCGCTCGAGGACACCTACGACCTGCTCGACGCCGACGCGCGCGACGCCGTCGAGCGCGAGCAGGACGACTGGGCCGGTGACGACTTCGACGGCGACCAGCTCGACCTGGCCGACCGCCAGGCCCTGCGCCGCGTCGCGGGCCTGTCCACCGAGCTCACCGACGTCACCGAGGTCGAGTACCGCCAGCTGCGTCTGGAGCGGGTCGTGCTCATCGGCGTGTGGACCGAGGGCACCGCGGAGGAGGCCAAGAACTCCCTGGCCGAGCTCGCCGCGCTGGCCGAGACGGCCGGCTCGCAGGTGCTCGAGGGTGTGGTGCAGCGGCGCGACCGGCCGGACCCGGCCACCTATGTCGGCTCGGGCAAGGCCCGCGAGCTGCGCGAGATCGTGGTCTCCACCGGCGCCGACACCGTGATCTGCGACGGCGAGCTGACCCCGGGTCAGCTGATCCACCTCGAGGACGTCGTCAAGGTCAAGGTCATCGACCGCACGGCGCTGATCCTGGACATCTTCGCCCAGCACGCGAAGAGCCGGGAGGGCAAGGCGCAGGTGGCGCTGGCGCAGATGCAGTACATGCTCCCGCGCCTGCGCGGCTGGGGTGAGTCGATGTCCCGGCAGGCCGGTGGCCGCGTGGCCGGCGGTGGCGGCATCGGCACCCGCGGTCCCGGTGAGACCAAGATCGAGACCGACCGGCGGCGCATCCGCAACCGGATGGCCAAGCTGCGCCGCGAGATCGCCGAGATGGGCACCGCGCGCGACACCAAGCGCCAGGAGCGCCGTCGCCACGCGGTCCCCTCGGTGGCGATCGCCGGCTACACCAACGCCGGCAAGTCCAGCCTGCTCAACCGGCTCACCGGCGCCGGGGTGCTGGTGGAGAACGCGCTGTTCGCCACCCTCGACCCCACGGTGCGGCGCGCCGAGACCTCCGACGGCCGCGCCTACACCCTGGCCGACACCGTCGGGTTCGTCCGGCACCTGCCGCACCAGCTGGTCGAGGCGTTCCGCTCCACCCTGGAGGAGGTCGGCGACGCCGACCTGGTGCTGCACGTCGTCGACGGCAGCCACCCCGAGCCCGAGACCCAGCTGCAGGCGGTGCGCGAGGTGCTCGCCGAGGTCGGCGCGGCCAAGGTCACCGAGCTGGTGGTCATCAACAAGGCCGACGCCGCCGACCCGCTGGTGCTGGCCCGGCTGCGCCGCCAGGAGCCCACCGCGGTCGTCGTCTCGGCCCGCACAGGGCAGGGGCTGGCGGAGCTGCGGGCCCGGATCGAGGAGCTGCTGCCCCGGCCGCAGGTGGCCGTCGAGGTGCTGGTGCCCTACTCGCGCGGGGACCTGGTGCACCGGGTGCACGAGCACGGCGAGGTGCTGCTCGAGGAGCACCACGGCGAGGGCACGCTGCTCAAGGCCCGCGTCTCCGAGGCGCTGGCCGGCGAGCTCGCGGCCTTCGCGGTCTCGGTCGTCTAGGTATCGCGACGCCGCGGCCCGCCGCCGGCCCCGGTGCGGGGTCGACGGCGGGCCGTCGTGCGTCTTGGATGCGGGCATGACCCGAGCGATCGGCCGCCGCCACCACCTCGTCATCGACGCGCCCGACCCGCTGGCCTGCGCCGAGTTCTGGTCGGCGGTGCTCGGCCAGCCGATCACCCACCGCAGCGACGACTTCGTCGTGGTGGCCGGCGACGAGCGCACCTCCGGCCTCGCGTTCCAGCGCGCGCCGGACCACCGGCCGCCGCGGTGGCCCGACCCCGACCACCCGCAGCAGATGCACCTGGACGTCATGGTCGACGACGTCGAGGCCGCCGCGCCCGAGGTGCTGGCCCTCGGGGCGCGACGGCTCGACGGTGCGAACGGCACGGACGGGACCGTGTTCGCCGACCCGGCCGGGCACCCGTTCTGCCTCATCCCCCGGCCCGGGTGGGCGGCGCCGGTCAACCCCTGCCGCGCCCCCTCGTCCGCGCCGTGATCAAGCAGAAATGGCGGGCGCCGGCCCGCCATTCCTGCTTGATCACGAGAGGGGGGACGGGGTCAGACCCCCGCGTTGCCGCCCCCACGGCCGGCGTTGCACAGCGGCCGCTCGACGTCGACGGTGTGGTTGCGGTTCTGCCGCACGCCGCCGGCGTCGGAGAAGCGCAGGCCGCAGGCGACGTCGTCGGCGGGGGAGTACCGCAGGTCCGCCAGCTCGCTGCCCTGCACCGTGGCCCGGGCCCCGTCCTGCACCACCACCCCGTCCTGGCGCACCGCGTCGGTGGCGCCGAGACCGGTCACCTGCGTGCCGAGCACGGAGACCGGGGCGCCGGCTCCGGTGACCAGGACGCCCGCGCGCGGCCCGCCCCGCACGACGACGCCGCGCAGCGAGACCGGGCCGGCGGCGTCACGCACCTCCCCCCCGGCCGCGGCCGGGCAGTCGGCCGACTGCGCAAGGTCCTGCACCCGCACGTCCTCGACCGAGCCGGAGGCCCGCTCCAGCAGCACGCCGCGCAGGTCCTCGCAGCCGGACAGGCGCAGCGAGCCCACGGTGAGGTCGCGCACGTGCACCTCGCCGCTGCCGGAGACCACCGCGCCGGAGAAGTGCTGGCCGGGCAGGTCGAACGCGCGCACCGTGTGACCGGCGCCGTCGAGGGTCCAGCCCTCGGGCACCTCGATGGTCCGGCTGGTGCTGCAGTCGCCCTGCAGCGTCTCCACCTTCGCCTGCTCGTCCTTGCCGAACCGGCAGCCGCCGAGGTCCAGGCCCACCAGCACCGGGTCGTGGTCCGACGCGCGGTAGGGGGCCGGGGTGTAGAGGCCGGTCACCTGCGCCGGGCTCTTGAACTCGGTGTTGTAGTCCAGCACCGAGGGCTCGTCGGCGTTGTTGTGCCACTCGCTCACGCCGCTCACCTGCGCCGCCAGCGACGGCGAGGCGAGGGCGTGGTCGAGGTAGCCGGCCAGGCCGTCGAAGACGTAGGAGTAGGCCTCGTCGCCGACGAACCGCTTCACCTGGTCCTGCAGGCCGCCCTGCTCCAGGGCGAGCACCGGGTCCTCCAGGGCGTAGGAGTTCAGGTCGCCGATGACCAGGACGTCGGCGTCGCCGCTGGTCTGCTTCACCGTGTCCAGGAAGGACAGCAGGGTCTTGGCCTGCTCCACCCGCTTGGCGTTCCAGCAGCCCTGGCCGTCGCCGCTGTCGGTGTTGCCGGTGTTGCCGGTGTCCGACGCTGACGGGCAGCTGCCCTTGGACTTGAAGTGGTTGACCACCACCGAGAACGTCTCGTCGTTGGCCAGCACCCGGTAGGTCTGCGCCACCGGCTGGCGGTCCCAGATCGGCGACGTGTCCGAGAGCGACGGCCCGACGGGGGCCACGTGGTCGGTGCGGTAGATCTGCGCCACCTTGATGGCGTCGTCGCCGACGCCGGTGGCCGGGTCGGCCACGTAGGCCCAGCGGCCCGGGGTGCCCGCCGCGGCGTTGAGGGCGTCGACCAGGTTGCCGACCGCCACGCTGCCGTTGTTCTCGATCTCCATCAGGCCGACGACGTCGGCGTCCAGACCGAGCAGCTCGTTGACCAGCTTGGCGCGCTGGCGCTCGAGCTCCACCGCGGTGTCCGCGCCGCGGGCCTGCGGGTCGTCCTTGCCGAGGGTGGTGAAGAAGTTGAGCACGTTGGCGCTGGCCACCTTGACCACGCCGCCCACCGGCGCCGGGGCCGCGGTGCGCGGGTTGCTGGCGGTGAAGCTGGGCTCGGTGACCGGCTGGACCCGGTAGCCGCGCACCGAGCTGCTGGAGCTGATCGGGCCCTCGTCCAGCGCGCCGGCCACGTCGCGCACGGTGTCGCCGGAGCGGACCGTGCCGGTGCCCTCGCTGTCCAGGTAGGGGACCGGGTCGGGGTTCTGCCGGCTGTTGACGTCGTCGAGCACGACCAGCCGGCGGGCGTTCGCCTCGGCGAGCGCCACCGCCTGCGGGCTGCCGGCCGGGTAGAGGTTGGTCGGCTGGTAGGTGCGGCCGAGACCCAGGGTCATCTGCCCGTAGCGGCCGAGGAAGTAGGTCTGCTCCACGGTCAGGGTCTGCGGGAAGCGCACCTGCATGCCCTCGTAGCGCTCGAGGGTCTGGCCCTCCGGGACCGGCAGGGTGACCGCGACCGGCGCGGGCAGCGCGGCGCTGCCGCAGACGGCCAGCGCGGTGAGGCCGTCCAGCTCGGTCTGGCCGCTGAACTCCTTGGGCTTGGCGGTGAGGGCGACGACGTCGCCCGGCGCGAGCTCCACCGAGGACAGCGGGTTGCCCGAGGGCAGGTAGACGAAGACGCCGTCGCTGGTGGCCGGGTCGCCGTCGCCCTGCGGGTCCTGCAGGTAGAAGCCGGACAGGCCGCCGGCGACCTCGGTGACGACGCCGCGGGTCGTCACCGTCTGGCCCGCGAGCGGCGAGGTCTCGCCGCTGCCCTGGACCTGCGGCACCGAGGTGGTGTCCGTGACGTCGCAGACCGCGGTGCCGCCGGTACCACCGGTGCCGCCACCGCCGGTGCCGCCGCCGGTCCCCGACGAGCTGTAGGAGCCGAGCCCGTCGAAGGTGTTGCTGGGGTAGCCGTCCCACTGCGCGGCCGGGTCGAAGGCGTCGGAGGGATCGGCGTCGCCGGTGGTCACCGTGGTCTTGCGGCGCAGCGTGTGGTCGGCGGTGGTGGTGTCGCCCGAGCCCCACTGCGAGCCCGGGTCCACGCCGAGCTGCCCGATGGAGTCGACGACGTCGGCGCCGCGCACCAGCTCGATCGTGTCGTCGCCGTTGAACCAGCCCGCGCCGTTGGTCTGGTCGGCCTGGGCGAGCACCGCCGGGTCGGCCGAGGCCTGGGCGAACACGAAGACGTCGCCGGCGGCGACGGTGCCGGTGAGGTCCACGGTGAGCCCGGCGCTGGTGCCGCCGTTGAAGAACATCTTCACGGCGTAGCCGGCCGCGGCGAGGTCGACCGGCGAGCTGCCGGGGTTGTAGATCTCCAGGGCCTTGTTGTTGCTGGACCCCTCGACGTACTCGGAGAAGAAGAGGTCACCGGTGGCCGCGTGGGCCGGCAGTGCCGCCAGCGCGGGGGACAGGGCGCCGGTGACGGCGACGGTGGTGGCGGCGGCGAGGACCGCGCGGGTCCTCCCCCTGGACGGCATGCGCACGCAGATCTCCTCGGGATGGGCCGCGGTGGTGGCCGGAGCCTTGACCTGCCCGTGGGGTGGCCATGGCAGGGACTGGACGCTACATCCCAGGAGTGGCGAAAGGGAACGAAAAGGTGCAGAGGAAATGAACAGGGCACGACCGGCGGGGGTGGGCGACCCCTCAGCCCGCCGCGGACAGCCCCCGCAGCGCGGCCGCGGCGCGCTCGGCGTCGGCCTCGGGCACGAAGACGTGGTCGTGGAAGAAGCCGGCCACCACGTTGGCGCTGATGCCGTGCTCGGCGAGGCGCCCGGCCACCGCGGCGGTCAGGCCCACCGCCTCCAGCGCCGAGTGCACCCGCAGCGTGATCTGCGCCAGCACGACGTCGTAGGGCAGGGCGAACCGGTCGGCGTCCTCACGGGCGACGACCCGGGTGAGGCCCTCGTCCTCGCGCACGGTCACGACCGCCTCGACGTCGGCCGCGGGCTCGCCGTGGGGCGTGGTGGTGAAGACCCAGCGGCCGGGCACCAGCTCGGGGCGCAGCCCGGCGAGCAGGGCGTCCAGGTCCCGCTCGCCGCGGGGAGGGGTCACCCCTCCTGCACCCGGCCACCGAGGTGCTCGGCCAGGAACGGCTCCACCGCGGCGTAGAAGCGCTCGCGGTTGTCCGGCTTGGCCAGGCCGTGGCCCTCGTCCTCGAACAGCAGGTAGTCGTGCGGCAGGCCCTTCTCGCGCAGCGCGGCCACGATCTGCTCGGCCTCGGCCTGCTTGACCCGCGGGTCGTTGGCGCCCTGCGCCACCAGCACCGGGATCCGGATGTCGTCCACCCGGTTCAGCGGCGAGCGCTCGCGCAGCAGGTCGCCGTCGGTGGCCGGGTCGCCGACCCGCCGGTGCATCTGGGCGATCATCGGCAGCCAGTAGTCCGGCAGGGAGTCCAGCAGCGTGAGCAGGTTGGACGGGCCGACCAGGTCCACCGCGCAGCGGTAGACCTCGGGGGTGAAGGCGGCGCCGGCCAGGGCCGCGTAGCCGCCGTAGGAGCCGCCGTAGATGCCCACCCGGGAGCGGTCGACGACGCCCTGGGACACCAGGTGCTCCACGGCGTCGGTGAGGTCGTCCTGCATCGCGGCGCCCCACTGCTTGTCGCCGGCGTTGACGAAGTCCTTGCCGTAGCCGGTGGACCCGCGGAAGTTCACCTGCACGCAGAGGTAGCCGCGGCTGGCCAGCCACTGCGCCTCGGGGTCGTAGCCCCAGAAGTCGCGCGCCCACGGGCCACCGTGCACCAGCAGCACCGCGGGCAGGTCGGTGCGGTCCACGCCCACCGGGAAGGTGAGGTAGCCGTGCACGGCGAGGCCGTCGCGCGCGGTGTAGGAGAACGGCTCCATCGGGGCGAGGGCGTAGTCGCGCAGCTCGGCCCGGTGCGGGAACAGGTAGCGGACCTGCCCGGTGGAGCGGTCGTAGAGGTGGTAGTCGACCGGGCCGTCCGACGGCGCGGTGGAGATCAGCCAGAGGGTGTCGGTGCGCTCGCGCCGGCCGACGCCCAGCTCGGCGTCGCCGGCCAGCGCCTGCAGCTTGTCCAGGTCCGGGCGCAGGCTCTCGTCGAGGAGCTGGATGTCCTGCCGGTCGCGCTCGAAGGTGACCGCCTGCACCTCGAGGGTCTCCGGGTGCAGCCACACCCCGGCGACGTCGTAGTGCGGGTCCTCGGCCAGCACGCGCTGCTCGCCGGTGCGCAGGTCGTGCCGCTCGAGCCGGGCCGCGTTGGACTGCAGCGAGCTGGAGACCAGCAGCGCGCTGCCGTCGCGGACGAAGCCCATGACGTCGGTGGTGGCAGCGTCCTCGGCCGGCACCCGCAGGAACACCTGCCAGCCGCTCGGGTCGTCGGCGGGAGCGCCGTCCGGGCGCAGCAGCACGACGACGCCGCCGTCGGGCTCCATCGTGTAGCCGCCGCGGACCTCGAGCTCGGTGTCGATGAGCCAGGCGACCAGGCCCGGGTTCTGCGCGACCAGGGTGAGCTCGCCGGTGGCTAGGTCCAGCCGGTGCACGTCGTGCAGCTGCGGGTCGCGGTCGTTCAGGCCGACCAGCACGGTGGTGGGGTTCCACCGGTTGTGGCCGAGCAGCTGCGCCTGCACGCCGCTCTCCGGGGTGCACAGGCGGTCCTGCCCGGTCTGCAGGTCATGGGCGTAGACCCGCCAGCTCTCGTCGCCGGCGGTGTCCTGCACGTAGAGCAGGGTGCGGTCGTCGTGGCAGAAGAGGTACGAGCGCACGCCGCGGTCGCGGTCCTTGGTGACCGCGCGGGCCGGCGCGCTGCCGTCCAGCGGCTCCACCCACACGTTGAGCACGCCCTCGTCGGGGGCGACGTAGCCGAGCAGAGTGCCGTCGGGCGAGACCGACGGGGACACCTTGTCCGGGTTGCCGAACAGGACGCTGCGGGGGACGACGGGAGGAAGGGCCACGGTCGGCGACCCTAGCCCGCCCCGTCCCGTGATCATGAAGAGTTGGTGTCGGGTCTCGGGCATCAGCCCTTCACGACGATGGCGAGGGCCGGCTGTGGACGGGGGGCCGGGGCATCGCCGCAGGCGAAGTAGCCTGCCTGACGTGCCCGATCCCGACGCCCGCGTCCTGCTCGCCGCGGCCGTCGGCGCGCTCGGCGGCGCCGAGCGGCCCGGGCAGGTGCGCATGGCCGAGGCCGTGGCCACGGCGATGCGGACCGGCGAGCACCTGCTGGTGCAGGCCGGCACCGGCACCGGCAAGTCGCAGGCCTACCTCGTGCCGGCGCTGCTGCACGCCGGCCGCGGCGACGGCGCGGTGGTGGTCGCCACCGCCACGCTCGCGCTGCAGGCGCAGGTGGTGGACCGGGACCTGCCCGCGCTGGTCGACGTCGCCGAGCCGCTGCTGGGCCGGCGGCCCACGTTCGCGATCCTCAAGGGCCGGCGCAACTACGTCTGCCTCAATAAGCTCGACGGCGGCATGCCCGACGACGAGGACGCGCTGTTCGCCGCCGCGCCCACCACCCCGCTGGGGCAGGACGTGATGCGGCTGCGCGCCTGGGCGGAGGAGACCGAGACCGGCGACCGCGACGACCTCGTGCCCGGCGTCAGCGAGCGGGCGTGGCAGCAGGTCAGCGTGTCCGCGCGCGAGTGCCTGGGCGCGGCCAAGTGCCCGATGGGCGAGGAGTGCTTCGCCGAGGCCGCGCGGGCCAAGGCGTCCGAGGCCGACGTCGTCGTCACCAACCACGCGCTGCTGGCCATCGACGCGCTGCAGGGCGTGCCGGTGCTGCCCGAGCACGAGGTGGTGGTCGTCGACGAGGCGCACGAGCTGGTCGACCGCGCC
>JBQCIO010000209.1:0-22772 GCA_051953655.1 Motilibacteraceae bacterium | reverse complement strand
GCGGCGCCCCCCCCCCTCTTTGTTTGTGGGGGGGGCGGCTCCCCCCCCCCCAGGCCCCGGAATGCGACGGAGATCGTCAGCTGGACCGGGCGGCGTCGCGGGCGCGCTTGGCCTCGCGCTTCTCCACGAACCGGCTCGCCTGGGTGTCCAGACCGGCCAGGAACGCGGCCAGCTCCTCGCGGGCCTGCTCCGCCTCCGGCGAGAGGTTCTCCAGGTCCCAGACCTTCCAGTGCCGCAGCACCGGGCTGATGACGTCGTCGTGGTGGATGCGCAGGTCGTAGATGCCGGCCATGGCGATCTGCAGCGAGCGGCGGGTGAAGCCCTCGATGGTGTGGCCGGGCATCTGGAACTGCATGACGACGTCTCGGATGGCAACCATGGCGTCGTCAGGGGCGAGCTCGATCGCGGCGGCCAGCAGGTTGCGGTAGAAGATCATGTGCAGGTTCTCGTCGACCGAGATCCGGGCCAGCAGCTGGTCGGCGATCGGGTCGCCGGTGGACTTGCCCGTGTTGCGGTGCGAGATGCGGGTGGCCAGCTCCTGGAAGGAGACGTAGGCCACCGAGTGCAGCATGTCCAGGTCGTAGGCGCTCTGGAAGCCCGCGGTCATGTGCACCATGCGCTCGCGCTCGAGCTGCACCGGGTCGACCGCCCGGGTGACGGTGAGGTAGTCGCGCAGGGCGACGGCGTGCCGCCCCTCCTCCGCGGTCCAGCGCCCGGTCCACTGACCCCAGGCGCCATCGCGGCCCAGCGACTCGTCGATCTCGCGGTGGTAGCTCGGGAGGTTGTCCTCGGTGAGCAGGTTCACCACGAGGGCGGTCTTGGCCACCTCGTCGAGCGTGGAGTCGGCCGGGCTCCAGTCCTCCCCGCCGAGGAACGCGAAGTTGCGGCCCTCGCTCCACGGCACGTAATCGTGCGGGAACCACTCCTTGGCCACCGACAGGTGGCGGTCCAGCTCCGTGGCGACGACGGGCTCGAGCTCGCGCAGCAGGTCGGTCTGCGTCAGCTCCCGGCGGACGAGATCGGTCATCGAGCGCTCCTTACGGCAACGAAGGTTACGCAACCGTAGGTTGTCGCCACCCGCCGGGTCTAGTTACCGGCGGGTAGCGACCTCCTCCGGTGTCACGAGTCTGCCCCCCCGTGCCCTACCCCGCCTGCCCCTGGCCGCCCTGGGCCTCGCGCTGGCGGGCTTCGAGCCGCTCGCGCTGCGGCTTGACCGTGTACTTCGGGTCCTTGGCCGAGGCGACGCCGGCGTGGAAGATGCCGAACCGCGTGCACGCCGACGCCGCGAGCAGTGCCGCACCCGACGCCGCGGCGGCCACCCGCGAGCGGCCACCCAGGACCGCCCCGCCGACCGCGCCGGCCAGCGTGAGGCCCTCGGCGACCTTCATGAGCCGGCCGCCCGTGCCCGAGTGGTAGACCTCCGCCGTCTCGCCGACCCGCCGCTCGAGCAGGCGGCTGGCGGTGAGCTCGACGGCGGCACCGAGGACGCCGGCTCGCCGGGCCTGGCCGTTCTCGGCCAGCGGCGCGGCGAGCATCCCCAGCCCGGCACCGGCCGCCGCGGCCGAGCCGACGAAGACGAACGGCATCTCGCGATAGCCCTCGTGCCAGGCGGGGACCGCGGTGTCGGCGATGAGCACGGCGGTGTAGGCCGCGACGGCGGGCCCGGTGGTGGCCGCCCCCAGGGTGGCCGCCTTCCCGATCCGCGGGAACCGGCCGGTGACGTCGGTGAGCGCCGCGGCGCCGGCCAGCGGGGCGTAGCCGGACAGGAGCCACGAGCCCACGCTCATCGGCGAGGTCGGCTTGAACACCCGCAGCATGTTGACGAAGCGGGCGGGCTTGCCGAGGTCGTGCACCAGCGCCACCAGCGAGAGCGAGATGGCCCCGAACGCCCCGACCTTGCCGACCCGGGCCAGGCCCGGACGTCCGCTCACCTCGGCCCCGGCCGCGATCACCGACGATGCGCCGGCCAGGCCGCCGAGGAACAGGTAGCCGGCGATGTCGAGCGGCTCCCACTGCGGGGCCTTGATGACCGGGCGGCCGTAGTAGGAGGTGAAGGTGGCGTCGGGCACCATCGACTCATCTTTGCGGCGCTTGCCGCGGCGGCCCTTGCGCCCCACCCCGACGCCGGGGTGCGCGAACCGGTCGGGGACCACGCCCTCCTGGCCGTGCTTGGTGATCGCGTCGGTGCTCATCGGCGTCCCTTCCCGACGAAGGTCAGCGCGAGCCCGGCCAGCAGGGCTCCGGCCGCCACGCCTGCGTGCTTCCACATGTCCGGCAGGTCGCGGGTGGTGACCACCGGGTCCGGCGGCAGGCCGTAGACCTCGGGCTCGTCGAGCAGCAGGAACATCGCGCCGGCGCCGCCGACGCCGTCGTCCGGGTCCTCGCCGTAGAGCCGGGCCTGGCTGTAGCCCATCTCGTGCAGCTGCTCCACCCGCTTCTGCGCCCGGTCGCGCAGCTCGTCCAGCTCGCCGAACTGGATCGACTCGGTGGGGCAGGCCTTGGCGCAGGCCGGCTCCATGCCGACCCCGAGCCGGTCGTAGCACAGGGTGCACTTCCAGGCCCGGCCGTCGTCCTCGCGCTTCTCGATGACGCCGTAGGGGCAGGCGGGCACGCAGTAGCCGCACCCGTTGCAGACGTCCTCCTGCACCACCACGGTGCCGAACTCGGTCCGGAACAGCGCACCGGTCGGGCAGACGTCCAGGCAGGCCGCGTGCGTGCAGTGCTTGCAGACGTCCGAGGACATCAGCCAGCGGAAGTCGCTGCGGTCGTCGACCGGCAGGGTCTCCCCCGGCCGGATCATCGTCGGCATCCCGAGGTCGACCGTCCCGTGGCCGTCGCCGGCGGGCTCACCTGGCTGGCGCGGGCGCGGCTGCTCGATGAACGCCACGTGCCGCCAGGTGTCCGCACCCAGCGCCTGCGTGTTGTCGAAGGACATGCCGGTCCAGTTGAGACCGTCCTCCGGGACCGCGTTCCACTCCTTGCAGGCCACCTCGCAGGCCTTGCAGCCGATGCACACGCTGGTGTCGGTGAAGAACCCGACGCGGGGCGGGTGCTCGCCGTGGCCCGCGTCTCCGGCGACGTCGGGCTCGGGCCCGAACAGCTGGTGGCCCATGCCGTTGAGGTTCGTCTGGGGCATCAGGTCGGTCACGTCAGGCTCCCGTCGCGGTCTTCTCGCTCACGCCGGCCCGGCGCCGGTACTCCTCCAGGAACGCCGGCAGCGCCGGTCCGCGGGGACGCCGCCCGGGCCGGATGTCCGCGGTCCACGCCTTGACCTCCTGGATGTGCACGTTGGGATCCAGGGCCACCGAGGACAGCTCGTTGGCCGCGTCGCCCTTGGCGTAGCCGTTGGGGCCCCAGTGGTACGGCAGCCCGATCTGGTGGATGGTCCGCCCCTGCACCTGCAGCGGCCGCATCCGCCTGGTGACCAGGACGCGCGCCTCCACGGCGCTGCGGGCGGTGACGATGGTGGCCCAGTCGCCGTGCTGCAGGCCGCGCTCGGCGGCCAGCTCCGGGCTCACCTCGCAGAAGAACTCCGGCTGCAGCTCGGACAGGTAGGGAACCCACCGGCTCATGCCGCCGGCGGTGAAGTGCTCGGTGAGCCGGTAGGTGGTGATGACGAACGGGAACACGTCGCCGCCGGGCATGTCACCGCTGGGGTTGTACTCGTTGTTCGGCCGCGGGTAGAGCGCCCGCACCGGGTTCTTGTCGTGCTCGGGGTAGAGCTTGTTGCCGACCGGCGACTCCTGCGGCTCGTAGTGCGTCGGCAGCGGGGCGTCCACCAGCCCCGCGGGCGCGTAGAGCCAGCCCTTGCCGTCGGACTGCATGATGAACGGGTCGATCCCGGACAGCGCGTCCACGCCCTTCGCGTCCTCCGACGGACGGTAGGACGGCGGCTTGGTCGGCTGGAAGTCGGGCACGTCGTGCCCCACCCAGCGGCCCTTCTCCTCGTCCCACCAGACGAGTGCCTTGCGGTCGCTCCACGGGTTGCCGTCGGGGTCGGCCGAGGCGCGGCTGTAGATGGTGCGCCGGTTGGCCGGCCAGGACCACGCCCACTCCAGCGCGGTCCAGTTCTGCTCCTTCCACGGCTTGCGCCGTGCCGCCTGGTTGACCCCGTCCATGTACACGCCGCAGTAGATCCAGCAGCCGCAGGCGGTGCTGCCGTCGGGCTGGAGCTGCTCGTAGGACCCGAGCGGGTGGCCGTGCGCGTCCCAGCCGTTGATCTCGGCCAGCACCGCCTCGGCCACCGGCTCGGCGGTGTCGCCCTCGGTCGGGTAGTCCCAGGTGAGGTCGAGCAGCGGGGCGTCCATCGGGTCGGTGGAGCCGGCCAGCTTCTGCCGCAGGATGCGCCCGAGGTGGTACATGAACCACAGCTCGCTGCGGGCGTCGCCCTGGGGCTCCACCGCCTTGTGGTGCCACTGCAGCATGCGGTTGGTGTTGGTGAAGCTCCCGGTCTTCTCGGTGTGCGCGGCGGCCGGGAAGAAGAACACCTCGGTGGCGATGTCCTCGGTGCGCATCTCGCCGGTCTCGATCTCCGGCCCGTCCTTCCACCACGTCGCGCTCTCGATGAGCGAGAAGTCGCGGACCACCAGCCAGTCCAGCTTGGACATGCCCTCCCGCTGCAGCTTGGCGTTGGCCGAGCCGACCGCGGGGTTCTCCCCCAGCAGGAAGTAGCCCTTGCAGCGCCCGTCCAGCTGCTCCATCACCGTGTCGTAGGTGCTGTGGCTGCCGGTGAGGCGCGGCAGGTAGTCGAAGCGGTAGTCGTTCTCCGCCGTGGCCGCGTCGCCCCACCACGCCTTGAGCAGGCTGACCATGTAGGACTTCATGTTGGCCCAGTAGCCGACCTCGGCGGCGTCGGCGGCGATGAACTTGTCCAGGTCCTCGTGCGCATGGGCGTGCGGCATCGGGATGTAGCCCGGCAGGATGTCGAAGAGCGTGGGGATGTCGCTGGAGCCCTGGATGCTGGCGTGCCCGCGCAGTGCGAGGATGCCCCCGCCGGGACGGCCGATGTTGCCCAGCAGGAGCTGGAGGATGGCCGCGCTGCGGATGTACTGGACGCCCACCGTGTGCTGGGTCCAGCCGACCGCGTAGCAGAACGCGCTGGTGCGCTCGGGGTTGGAGTTCTCGGTGAGCCACCGGACCATCTCCAGGAACTGGTCCTGCGGCACGCCGCACACGTCCTCGACCATCTCCGGGGTGTAGCGCGCGTAGTGCCGCTTGAGCGTCTGGAAGACCGTCCGCGGGTCCTGCAGGGACTCGTCGCGCTGGGGCTTGCCGCGCATCGTCGGCCCGCCCATGCCCTGCGACTCGGACTTGCCGGAGTCGGCCATCGACTTCTTGCGCTGGGCCGCGCCGCCGCCGCTGGGGTCCTCCTTGCCGTCGATCTGCTTGTAGTCCTGGTCGCGCTGCCCGGAGGCGGCCGCGGAGACGACGCCCTCGTAGGACCACGTCTCGACGTCGTAGTGCTTGGTCTCCTCGTTCAGACCGGAGAAGATGCCGCCGAGGTCCTCGGCGTCCTCGAACTCCTCGTTGAGGATCGTGGCGGCGTTGGTGTAGTTGACGACGTAGTCGCGGAAGTAGAGGTCGTTCTCCAGGACGTGGTGGATGATCGCGCCGAGGAAGACGATGTCGGTGCCGGCGCGCAGCGGCACGTACATGTCGGCCATGGCGCTGGTGCGGCTGTAGCGCGGGTCGACGTGGATCACCTTGGCGCCCCGGGCCTTGGCCTCCATCACCCACTGGAAGCCCACCGGGTGGGCCTCGGCCATGTTCGAGCCCTGGATGACGATGCAGTCGGAGTTCTGCAGGTCCTGCAGGAAGGAGGTGCCGCCACCGCGGCCGAAGGAGGTGCCGAGCGCCGCGACCGTGGAGCTGTGGCAGACGCGCGCCTGGTTCTCCACCTGGACGACGCCCAGGGCGGTGAACAGCTTCTTGATGAGGTAGTTCTCCTCGTTGTCGAGGGTGGCTCCTCCCAGGCTGGCCACGCCCATGGTGCGGCGGGTGCGGGCGCCGTCCTGCTCCCACTGCCAGCCCTGCTTGCGGCTCTCGAGCAGCTTGTCCGCCACCCGGTCCATGGCCTCCTCGAGGCTCATGGGCTCCCAGTCGGTGGCGTAGGGCTTGCGGTGCAGCACCTGGTACTCGCGCGCCTCGCCGGTGGTGAGCTGGAGGCTCGCCGAGCCCTTGGGGCACAGGCGACCGCGGCTCACCGGCGAGTCCGGGTCGCCCTCGATCTGGACGACCTTCTCGTCCTTGACGTAGACGTTCTGGGCGCACCCGACCGCGCAGTAGGGGCAGATGGACTTGACGACGGCGTCGGCCGTGATCGTGCGCGGTTCGAGGGACTTCGTCTTGGCCGACATCGCCGCCTCGCCCCGGCCCAGCGGGTCGGTCCCGGTGAGCTGGCGGTAGACCGGCCACCCCTCGATCCACGTCCGCACGCCCATGTCGCTCCTCCTGATCGCCGTTCGAGTGGTCCTGCTGCGCCGGGCTGTGCGCCGGCTCGCGCTACGAGCCCGTGCTCTCCCCGGACGAGCCGGCCGAGCCGTGCATGCTGCTCTTGGCCGGGTCGCTGTGGCCCTGGTCCTCGCGGGCGCGCGCCGCGGCCTGCATCGGCCGGTCGGCCTGCGCCCGCCCCTGCATCCACTGGGCGACGACGCCGCGCTCATCGGCCTGCCGCAGCGGCGGGGCGCAGAGCTTCTGGCTGGTCGTCATGAGTCCCGGCCGCTGCCAGTCGCCGGCCGACATGCTGTAGCTGCCGTCCGCGGGCAGCCCGGTGGCGACGAAGTAGGCCAGGCCGGCGTTGACGCCGAGGGCGGAGGCCGCCTGCACCACGCTGCCGCCGTCACGCAGCCGCTCCAGCACCGCCTGCCTGGTCACCTGCCTGGTCACCTGCTCGCCGGCCGCCCGGCGGCCGGACCCGCCGCCGACGTCACCGGGCCGCCGCGCACTGCTCAGGTCGCTCATGCGCACCTCCTGCGCCCTCGCTACCCCCCCGCCTTCCCCCCAACCATCAGGAGGGCGAAGTGGTGCGCGGCGCAAGGGTCCGATCGGTCCGGGGGGCCATCCGCCGGGTGCGCCTCAGGTGCGGGAGAGGACGTCCACCAGCTCGGGATGCTTGGGCGACAGCCCGTCACCGCTGGACACCCCGCGCAGCCGCCGACCCACCCACGGCACGAAGTGACGGCGCACCCAGCGCACGTCGGCGGCCAGGTCGGCGCTGCGCCGGGACGGGCCGCTCGCCGGCAGCGGCCGGCGCCACCACCCCGGCTCCCCGCCGAGCAGGTCGGGGTCCTGCACCCCGAGCGCCTCGAGCACCGCCGCGGCCACCCGGGCATGCCCCTCGGGCGAGAGGTGCAGCCGGTCCTCGTGCCAGAGCCGGCGGTCCTGCAGCGCCGGCGCCGCACCGACGTCCGCCAGCAGGCAGGCACGGGCCTGGGCTGTGGCGCGCACCTGGTCGTTGAACCGGGCGAACCGGGCCGCGAGCCGGTCCGCCGTGCGACCGGTCCCCCCGGCGCGGGCGATCACGGTGAACAGGAGCACGTCGGCGCCGGTGCCGCGCAGCCGGGCCACGGCGTCGTCGTAGCGCCGCAGCACCCCGGGCAGGTCCACCCGCGGGCGCAGCACGTCGTTGGGCCCGGCGTGGAAGGTGACCAGCGACGGCGCCTCGCTGCCCCTGACGAGCCCGGCCGCCACCGGCACCTGCTCCTCGACGACCTGGTCCAGCAGCCGACCGCGGACGGCGAGGTTGGCGTAGCGCACGCCGCCGGTCGCCACCGCCAGCGCCGCCACGGACCGGTCGGCCCAGCCGCGGTGCCGGCCGCTCTGGGCGGTCTCGTCCTCGAGCCCTTCGGTGAACGAGTCGCCCAGGGCGACGACCAGGCGCGGGAGCTGCTGCACGCTGCAGTCCTATCGCAGCCGGCTGGAGCCGCTGCGACGACCCCCGACGTCCGACGTCGCCGGCGGGTGCGGCGAGGGGACGGGCAAGGGTGGGGCCCGGAACGCGAAGGCGCCGGCTGCGCCCGGTCGCCTACCCTGGGCCGCGGCCATGGACCCCCTCGACGACACCCGCGACAGCGCCCCGCACTCCCCCGCAGCCGCCGCCCCCAGCGCCCTCGCGGCACCGGACGAGCTGCGCACCCGCCTGCGCGCCCTCACCCTCCGCGACGAGGCGCGCCTGCGCCGCCGGCTGGAGGAGGCCGAGCACGGCCCGCGCCAGGCGAGGGGACGCCGGGGCGGACGAGGTGGCCGCGGCCGGCCGCGCGGGGCCGACGGGCCGCGCGACGCCTCGGCGCAGCTCGCCCGGCTGGCGGCCGACGTCGAGAAGGCCGAGGCGCGGCTGGCCGCCCGGCAGGCGGCGGTGCCCGAGGTCTCCTATCCCCCGCAGCTCCCGGTCAGCCAGCGGCGCGAGGACCTGCTCGAGACGATCCGCGACCACCAGGTGGTCGTGGTGGCCGGCGAGACCGGCTCGGGCAAGACGACCCAGCTGCCCAAGATCTGCCTCGAGCTCGGCCGCGGGGTGCGCGGGCTGATCGGGCACACCCAGCCGCGGCGGATCGCGGCCCGCGCGGTGGCCGAGCGGATCGCCGAGGAGCTGGAGACCCCGCTGGGCGAGGCGGTCGGCTGGAAGGTGCGCTTCACCGACCAGGTCGGCGAGCGCACCCTGGTCAAGCTGATGACCGACGGCATCCTGCTCGCCGAGATCCAGAACGACCCGCTGCTGCTGCAGTACGACACGCTCATCGTCGACGAGGCGCACGAGCGCTCACTCAACATCGATTTCCTGCTCGGCTACCTCAAGCGGCTGCTGCCGCGCCGGCCGGACCTCAAGCTCGTCATCACCTCGGCCACCATCGACCCGCAGCGCTTCAGCAAGCATTTCGGCGACGCACCTGTGGTCGAGGTCTCCGGGCGCACCTACCCGGTGGAGGTGCGCTACCGGCCGGTGGTCGACCCGGACGACCCCGAGGCCGACCCGGACCGCGACCAGGTGCAGGCGGTCTGCGACGCCGTGGCCGAGCTGGCGCTGGAGCCGCGCGGCGACGTGCTGGTGTTCCTGTCCGGCGAGCGGGAGATCCGCGACACCGCCGACGCCCTGGGCCGCGTCGACCTGCGCGACACCGAGATCCTGCCGCTCTACGGGCGTCTCTCCGCGGCCGAGCAGCACCGGGTCTTCACCTCGCACGCGTCCGGCCGACGCGTGGTGCTGGCCACCAACGTCGCCGAGACCTCGCTCACGGTGCCCGGCATCCGCTACGTCGTGGACCCCGGCACCGCCCGCATCTCGCGCTACTCCTCGCGGCTCAAGGTGCAGCGGCTGCCGATCGAGCCGATCAGCCAGGCCTCGGCCAACCAGCGCAAGGGCCGCTGCGGCCGGCTCTCGGACGGCGTCTGCGTCCGGCTCTACTCCGAGGAGGACTTCGAGTCCCGGCCGGAGTTCACCGACCCGGAGATCCTGCGCACCAACCTGGCCTCGGTCATCCTGCAGATGGCCGCCCTCGGCCTGGGCGAGGTCGCCGACTTCCCGTTCCTGGACCCGCCTGACTCCCGGCAGGTGCGCGACGGCGTGCAGCTGCTCGAGGAGCTCGGCGCGCTGGACCCGAAGGCCAAGGACCCGCGCAAGCGCCTCACTCCGCTCGGCCGCATGCTGGCCCAGCTGCCGATCGACCCGCGGCTGGCGCGGATGGTCGTCGAGGCGGACCAGGCCGGTGCGCTGCGCGAGGTCCTCGTCATCGCCGCGGCCCTGTCCATCCAGGACCCGCGCGAGCGGCCCACCGAGCACCAGCAGGCCGCCGACGAGAAGCACCGCCGGTTCTCCGACAAGGAGTCGGACTTCCTCTCCTACGTCAATCTGTGGGACTACCTGCGCGAGCAGCAGCGGGAGCTCTCCTCCTCGCAGTTCCGCAAGCTGTGCCGCAACGAGTTCCTCAACTACCTCCGGGTGCGCGAGTGGCAGGACCTGCACGCGCAGCTGCGGCAGGTCGTCAAGGGCATGGGCCTCGGCACCGGCTCGGGCGAGGCCCACCGCGACGCCGTGCACCAGGCGCTGCTGGCAGGGCTGCTCTCGCACGTGGGGCTGTGGGACGTGGAGAAGCGCGACTACCTCGGTGCCCGCGGCGCCCGCTTCGCGCCGTGGCCGGGATCGGCGCTGTTCCGCAAGCCGCCGCGCTTCGTCATGGCCGCCGAGCTGGTCGAGACCAGCCGGCTGTGGGGCCGGACCCTCGCCAAGGTGGAGCCGGAGTGGGTGGAGCGGCTGGCCGAGCACCTGGTCAAGCGCACCTACTCCGAGCCGCACTGGGAGAAGGACCGGGCCGCCGTGATGGCGGTCGAGAGGGTCATGCTCTACGGCGTCCCCCTGGTGGCCGGGCGCAAGGTCACCTACTCGAAGGTCGACCCGGAGCTGTGCCGGGAGCTGTTCATCCGGCACGCGCTGGTGGAGGGCGACTGGAGCACGCACCACACGTTCTTCCACGAGAACCGGGCGATGCTGGAGGACGTCGAGGAGCTCGAGCACCGGGCGCGCCGCCGCGACATCCTCGTCGACGACGAGACGCTGTTCGACTTCTACGACCAGCGCATCCCTGCCGACGTCGTCAGCGGCCGGCACTTCGACCGCTGGTGGAAGCAGGCCCGCCGCGAGCAGCCCGAGCTGCTCACCTTCTCCCCGGATCTGCTCGTCCGCGACGACGCCGAGGACGTGTCGGAGCAGGACTACCCGTCCAGCTGGACCCAGGGCGACCTGACCCTCCCGCTCACCTACCAGTTCGAGCCCGGCGCCGACGCCGACGGCGTGACGGCGCACGTCCCGGTCAGCGTGCTCAACCGCCTGTCCCCCGCCGGGTTCGACTGGCAGGTGCCCGGGCTGCGCGGCGAGCTGGTCACCGCACTCCTGCGCTCGCTGCCCAAGGCGCTGCGGGTCAGCTTCGTGCCGGCGCCGGACACCGCCCGGGCGGCCCTCGAGCAGCTGCCCGACGAGCCCGACGGGCCGCTGGTCGACGCGCTGGGCGCCGTCCTGCGGCGGATGACCGGGGTGGTCGTGCCGCCGGACGCCTGGGACGTGAGCAAGGTGCCCGACCACCTGCGGATCACGTTCCGGGTGGAGGACGCGAAGGGCAAGAGGCTCGCCGAGGGCAAGGATCTCGAGGCGATGGCCGAGACGCTCGGCCGGCGGGTGCGTTCGGAGATCGCGCAGGCGGCCAGCGGCATCGAGCGGACCGGCATGACCTCCTGGGACCTGGACGCCTTGCCGCGCAGCTTCACCGGGCGGCGCGACGGCCATCGGGTGGAGGGCTTCCCCTCGCTGGTGGACGAGGGCTCCTCGGTCGCGGTGCGGGTCCTGCGCACGGCCAGCGAGCAGCGACGCGCGATGCGCGCCGGCACCCGCCGGCTGCTGCTGCTGGACCTGCCCTCGCCGCTGAAGGGTGTCGTCGGGCGGCTGACCAACAGCGAGAAGCTGGCGCTGGGGAACAGCCCCTACGGCGGCGTGCCCGCGCTGCTCGAGGACTGCATGGCCGCGGCCGTCGACGACCTGATGGAGCGCGCCGGCGGCCCGGTGTGGGACCCGGCGGGCTACGCGGCGCTGCGCGACAAGGTGCGGGCCGACCTGCCGGAAACGACGTACGAGATCGTGCGCACGGTCTCGCAGGTGCTCGCGGCCGCGCACGAGGCGCGGGGACGCACCAGCGGGTCGTTCAGCGCGGCGGCGATCCCCTCGGTGACCGATGTGCGCGAGCACCTGGACCGGCTGGTCGGACCCGGCTTCGTCAGCGCGACCGGCCGCGAGCGGCTGCCGGACCTGCTGCGCTACCTGCGCGCGGTCGGCCGGCGGCTCGACGTGCTCGCCCAGGCGCCCGGACGCGACCGCGAGCTGGTGGACCGCGCCCGGGCGATGGAGGCGGAGTACACCGACGCGGTGGCCGAGCTGCCGCCCGAGCGCCGCGACGACGCCGACGTGCAGGCGGTGCGCTGGATGCTCGAGGAGCTCCGGGTGAGCCTGTTCGCGCAGGGCCTCGGCACCGCCTACCCGGTGTCGGAGAAGCGGATCGTGAAGGCGCTGGACGCGCTGTTCGGCTAGCTCGTCCAGCGCCTACGGTCATGACCCGTCGGCGGCCTGCGCGAGAAGGCGGGCGAGCTCGCCCGGCTGGGTGAGCATCGGCCAGTGGCCGGAGTCGATGTCCACGAACGAGACGTGCCGTGCCCTGCTCAGCTCCGGCGAGGCACCCTGCCCGATCCACTCCCTGGCCTGCTCCGGCGTGAACTCGGGACAGACGAGCACGGTGGGGACGTCGAAGCGGCGCTCGTCGGTCAGGTGGACCGTGCCGCGGGCCACGGCCTCCGGCACCGGGATCGCGCGCGCTTCGAACGTCCGCCTGGCGTCGTGGTCGAGGTCGGCGGAGTCGGGTCCCTCGAACGGCTCCCAGCCGGGGAACGGCAGGACGCCGTCGGTCACCGTGAGCCCGCCGAAGTAGGGCTCGCCGTCGGCTTCCGGGAAGCCGCCGATGAGCGCCACCGTCGCGACCTTGTCCGGCCGGGCGTCGGCGGCGAGCCAGGCCAGAGTGCAGGCGGCGGAGTGGCCGACGACGAGGCACGGGCCGTCGGCGGCGTCGACGGCGGCGAGCACCGCGTCGATCTGGTCCTGGAGGGTGGCGTGGGTGTCGCCGTCGCCCTGGCCGGGCAGCGCGACGGGGACCGGGGTGTGACCGGCCGCCGTCAGCTCGGCGGCGACGTCGTGCCAGGCCTCCGTGCCGTCGAGCCACAGGCCGGCGATGAGGAGGATGTCCATGGCAATCCCTTCGTTCGCGAGTACCGGGACCCTAGAGCCATTTCCGGACGAACGGCGTCCGTGCCGGGCACGGTCGACGCCGCTGATGACGGGAGCGCAGCCGCCGTGGCGGAGAGGCGCCGGCCGCCGCAGGTCGTTGGGGTGAAGGTGACCCTGAGTCCTTCTCCGTGAACCAGGGTCACCCTCGCTCCAACGGGTCGCAGCGTGAGAAGTCATTGTTGTGCCTTGCTTTCTCCTGTGGACAGAGCGATTGCTCGAACGCACGTTCGGGTATGATGAGCGCATGGCAGACAGCTTCGACCGGGACGCGGTGGGGTCTTCCCCGCTGGCGGTCGGGCTGCTGGCGGTGGCGGACTCGGTCGAGGCGGTCGCCGCCTCGGGGGCCGGTCGGGTGGACTTCTCGGCGGCGAAGCCCTCGGAGCTGGTGGCGCTGCTGCACCTGGTGGGGACGGTGCTGAACCAGCTGATGCTGGTGCTGCTGTGCCTGCTGCACGAGTGCGAACGCCGCGGCGTGGCCCAGGGAATCTCGGGGGTGCGCAGGACCGAGGACTGGCTGGCCCAGGCGCTGCGGATGGACGTGCCGCGGGCGCGGACGCTGGTGCGGCAGGCCCGGGCGCTGCACGCGGCCGACGCGGCCCGCTCGTTGAGCGAGCCCGAGCCGGCCCCTGTCCGCGGGCGGCCGGGATGGCCGCCGGGTTCGTCTCGTTCGAGCAGGCCCACCGGATCGGGATCGTCCTGAAGGAACTAGCCACCTTCGACGGGGCCAGCCGGGAGGCGTTGGCGTTCGCCGAGGACACGATGGTCGAGCTGTGCCACCAGCGGTCCCCGCAGGGCCTGGAGGTCCTCGGCCGGCAGCTGCGCGAAGACCTCGGCCCCGAACCGGCCGAGCGACCCACCGCCGACCCCTCCCGGCTGCGGGACCTGTGCGGCCTCTCGTTCCGCCGCCACGCCCGCACCGACGGGGCCCTGACCGAGCTGCACGGACTGCTCACCCCCGACATGGCCGCCCGCCTGACGTCCGTGCTCGAACCGCTGGCCGCGCCGATCGGCACCGCGGAACTGCCCGACCCACGCACCGCCAAGCAGCGAATGCTCGACGCGCTGCTCGAGACGGTCACCGTCGCCGGACGCATCCTGCCCGGACAGACGAACCACGCGGGCAACGAGAACGACGACGCTGACGAGCCGGTCGAGATCTCCACCGACGGCGCCGACCCGCGCACCGGTCAGCCCGCCGTGCAGGAAGCCCTCGACCTCGGGGTCGCCCTCGACGGTGTCCCCTCGGTCCCGGCCGTGCCCGACTCGTTCCGCGGCAAGGTCGCCGCCCCCTCCCGGGACGGGCTCCTGGTCGCGGTCACCCTGGCCGAGCTCCGAGCCGCCGAGTCCGGCCAGCCCACCCCCGGGGCTCACCGGGCCGCGACGATCCTGTCCACCACCTCGGCCGGCTCCCGGATCTCGGTCGAGCAGGCCCGCCTGCTCGCCTGCGAAGCCGGGATCATCCCCGTCGTCCTCGACGGCGAAGGCAGACCCATCGACGTCGGACGAGCCAAACGCCTGGCCACCCCCGACCAGCGGCGCCTGCTCGCGTTGCGGGACAAAGGGCTGCGTCGGCCCCGGCTGCGACCGACCCCCGGACTGGTCCCAAGCGCACCACATCACCTGGTGGACCCTGCGCGGCGAGACCAACCTCGACGAGATGCGCCTGCTCTGCCTCTGGCACCACCACCTCGTCCACGACCAGCACCGGGACATCCGCGCGACCGCCGATGGCGGCACCGAATGGCGCGCCCCCGCCTGGGTCGGCCCCACCCGCACCTGGGTCAGGACCCGCTGAGTTCGGCAGCGAGCTGCCCGAGCGCTCTGTCGCTAGTGCGGTGAGATGACTGGACCAGCTCTGCCGTGGCCCTCAGACCAGCCGCGGTGGGTGTGCGAGGGCGTACACGAGGGTCCACACGCCGAGTGCCGTCAGGGCGACCGCAGCCACTGCAAGGGACCAGTGGGCCCAGCGGGACACGCGTCGACCGGAGGTGCCCCACCAGCCGACCGCCGTGACCGCACCACCGAAGGGCAGCAGCCAGGCACCTGCGGCTCTGCTGACCCCGGATACGTACAGGGCGAGACCGCCCAGCACCAGCGCACAACCGGTGCGCAGGAGCGCAACGTCCCGGCGCGGTGTCATGCCGTTCCCGAGAAGAGCGCCCCGAGCTCTCCGATCCTCGCGACCACCCGGCCGCCGGCCGGGCAGGTCCACACCGCCATCCCGTCCCGGCAGGCAGCCTGCAGCGGATGCCTGTCCGGGTGGTCGGGGCACTCCGGCCAGACGGCTGGACGACCGAGCGCGGGAAGACCTTCCACGGCCGGCTCCTGGAGCTGGTCGGCCACCCGCGCCACCCTCTCCGCGGCGCTCTCGTCCAGGTCGATCCGCACCCCGCACCCGGTCCCGTCCGGCCACCAGGCCATCGCTGTGCACTGCCTGGCATCGCCCCAGTCGGACGCGACCAGTTGCACGCGAAGCCCCGCTGCCGCGAGGTCATGCAGCACGGGCTCCGCCGCCACCGCCAGCTCCGCCGGGATCCCCTCGTCCATCGCAGCAGTCTGCCGCGAAGCCCTGCTCAGCCGGCGTAGTAGTCCCGAGGTGCCCCATCCCCCGTCCGGGTCCGGCGCAGCATGCTCGCCGGATACTCGACCACCCAGTAGCTCAGCCAGGCCACCAGCACCGACACCGCGAGCACGACGACGAGGTCGGGCAGGATCGCGCCGGCGCCGTAGCGGGCCGGGAGCAGGTGGTGGCCGTCGAGCCAGAGCAGGACCGGCTCGTGCCACAGGTACAGGCTGTAGGAGACGAGCCCCAGGAACGCCAGGGGGCGGGTGTCGAGGAGCCGGTTGGCCGCCGAGCGCGGGCTGGACAGGACCGTGGCGGCCAGCAGCAGCGCGAAGCCGAGGGCGGCCCAGGTGGGGCGCATCAGGTACGGGTTCGCGTCCACGACGCCCGCGCGCACCGCGACCGCGAGGAATCCCACGCCGGCCAGGAAGAGGAGTGCCAGGACCGGCCGCTTCGCCGGTCCGGCGCCGCGCAGCGCGACGACGACCGACAGGGCCAGTCCGAGGGCGAACTCGTCCAGCCGGGCGGGGAGGGAGAACCAGACCGGCCAGGCGGTGACCGGCTCGTGCCACGAACGCTCGGCCACGAACCGGAACACGATGCTGCCGGCGAAGAGCACGACGACGCCGGTCACCAGCACCGCCGCCCGCGCGGTCCGCGTGGAGAGCCGGGAGCACAGGGCGCAGGCAGCCCAGCCGAGCACGGCCAGGAGCAGGTAGAACTGCACCTCGACCGCCAGCGACCAGGCCGGGCCGATGGTGAAGAAGATCCGCTGCTGGTCGAAGACCTGGGTGAAGGTCAGGTGCTCGACCAGGTCCCGCCAGTCCCCCGGCAGCGACCGGTTGCGGCTGGCCCAGACGACGAGCACCGCCACGTAGTAGAGCGGCACGATCCGCACCGCCCGGCGGCGCAGGAACTCCCGTGCGCTGCCGGCCTGACGGCCCTCCACCGCGTGCCGCGCGAACGGCAGGCCGAGCAGGAACGCGCTGAGCACGAAGAACAGACCGACGAACGTGTCCAGCGCGTAGAGCACCGGGTGCGCCCAGGTGCCCTCCAGCGGGTACCGGTCGCCGATGCGCACGAACTGGTACACGTGGTAGACGACGATGAGCACCGCAGCCAGGCCGCGGTAGCCCTCGAGGCCGGCCAGCCGCCCCACACTGCGCGCCGGCTGGTCCGCCGGCACCTCGGGCACGACGACGTCGACCACGTCGCGCGCGCCGGCCTGGTCCTCCGTCCGGCTCGTCACTGCTCCACCGCCCGCTCCAGCTCGAGGACCAGCTCTCGCACGAGCGGTCGGACGACCTCGCCGGGCTCGTCCCCGGCCAGGGCGACGTCGGCGCGCCGCGCCACGGCCGAGCCCTGGGACCGCCCGTAGCTGCCCAGCGAGCCGGCCAGGTTGTGCGCGGCCCGGGCCGCGTCCTCGCGCGAGACGTCTGCGTCGCCGTCGGCCCAGGAGCGCAGCACCTGCACGCGTTCGCGCACCAGCGGCCGGAACCGCTCCCACAGCTGCGCGGTGATGGCCGCGACGTCCGTCGCCTCGCCGCTCACGACGACGTCTCCCGGGTGGGCGCCGTCCGCGGCGTCACCTTCCACTCGCGCTCGCCGGAGAGCTCCTTGAGCTGCGACACCCGGGCGATGACGTTCTTGTACTCGGTGTAGAAGAACGACGAGACCAGCAGGTAGCGCAGGAACCACCCGCGCTGGCGCCGGATGTCCGGTGCGGCCAGCCGACGGGCGAAGACGACCTGGCCCGGCCCGACCGACAGCGTGAAGGCGGACGTGAGCACGAACAGCGGAAGCAGCCAGTCCAGCCTGAACACTCCCCCGGCCTTGTAGGCGAGGAACGCCACCACCGGGAACATCTGCAGGCTGATCCAGGGATAGATCTCGCGCCAGCCCAGCAGGAACGTCATGCCGAGCTTCTGGCGCAGGGACAGGGCGGGCGAGCGCCACGCGGGCCCCAGATGGCGCATCGACACCTGGAACCAGCCCTGCGCCCACCGCGCCCGCTGGTTCCACAGCTGCTGCAACGTGGTCGGCGCCAGCTCGCGCGAGATCAGACCGGGGTCGCTGGCGATCCGGCCGCCCTCCTCGACCACGCGCAGGCTCGAGTCGATGTCCTCGGTGAGCATCCGTCCGTGCATCCGGGTGCGTCGCAGCACCTCGGTGCGCCAGTAGCCGTTGGAGCCGCCGAAGATGCCGAACCGGTGCAGCCGCGCACGGCCCGGGTGGCTGACGGCGTAGATGGACTCGAACTCCACCGCGACGGTGCGGGCGACCCAGCTGGCGTCGCCGTTGCGCACGACGCAGTGGCCCTGAACCACGGAATACCCGTTGCCCAGCCAGCGCCAGGCGCGCCGGAACGCGCGCCGGTCGGGATGGTGGTCGGCGTCGAAGACCCCGGTGAACTCGCCGGTCACGTGCGCCAGCGCGGCGTTGACGTTCTGCGCCTTGCTGGTCGAGCCCTCGACCTCCAGGGGCAGGAACCGCGGGTCCTTGCGGGCGAGGTCCTCGAGCACCTGCTGCACCGGCAGAGGACGCGGGGTGTTGTAGGCCAGGATCACCTGCAGCGGGCCGGGGTACTCCTGGCGCAGGAACGCCTCCACGGTCTCCACCACGGTGGCCGCCTCGTTGGGCAGATAGGCCGCGATGACCGCCGAGGCGGGCGGGAACACCTGGCCCGGCTCCTCCGCGGGCGGCTGCTCCGGGTCCAGCGCGAGCAGGCCCTCCACCCAGATGCTGCCCGCCGTCACCAGCAGCGCCGCCACCACCACGAGGTAGGCGATGCCGCCGAGGTCCACACCCACCCGGTAGAGCCCGAGGTAGACGAAGAACGGCAGCACGACGCCGAGCACCAGGGTGAGGGCGATCTGCAGCGGTGTGCGCAAGCGGGCGGACCACGGGACCAGCGGCCGGCGCCGGGACCGGCGCAGCTGCCCGGCCAGCTCGGGCGTCCAGCGCACCGGCAGCAGGTCAAGGTGCAGCGAGGCGGCGTCCGCCGCCAGCGCCGCGGCGTCGACCAGGGCGGCGTCGACGACGTCGGCGGCAGCGCCCGCCCGCTGCACCTCGTGAGAGCCGTCCTCCGCCCCCGTCACCGACGCGGCGTCGGAGAGCGCCAGCCACCCGACCACCGGGGTGAGCGCCACCCGCTCACCGGCCACCACCCAGCGGGTGCGCACCACCTGGGCGGACAGCTCGCGCAGGCGCGGCTCGACGTCCTCGAGGAGAGTCTCCGGCAGCAGCAGGAGGAAGCGTCCCTCGTGGTCGCGGCCCACGACGTCGAGGGGGCCCGCACCGCTGCGCAGCAGCGCCCCCACCTGGGCGGCGAGCTCGTCGTCGCCCCGGACGCCGTAGCGGTCCCGCACGACGTCGCGCTCGGCCAGCTCGAGCACCACCAGGGCGCCGTCGCGGCCGGTCGCCGCCGCCCGGGTCGCCTCGCGCCGCGCCTCGCCGGAGAGCTGGGCACCGGTGAGCAGCCCGGTCTGCGGGTCGTGCACCAGCCGCTCCACCGGGACCGACGGGCGGTCCAGCTTGGCGACGACGCGGGCCACCACCTCGCCGAGGTCGAAGGGCTTGCGCACGTGGTCGTCCGCCCCCAGGCGCAGCCCCTGCAGGACGTCGGCCTGCTCGCCCCGGCTGGTGAGGAACACCAGCGGCACCGACCGGGTGGCCGGCTCGGCCCGCAGCCGGCTGACCAGGGTGAAGCCGTCCATCCCCGGCATGTTCACGTCGCTGACGATGACGTCGGGCACCGCGGCGGAGAGCCGGTCCAGGGCGGCATAGCCGTCCTCGGCGGTGACGACGTCGATGCCCTGCGCCTCCAGCCCGGCGCGGACCAGCTCGACCACCATCTCGTCGTCGTCGACGACCAGGGCGGTGCGCCGCCGCAGCGTGCCGGTGCTCGGCTGCTCGAGTGTCGTGCTCATCCCGTTCCCCGTGCCCGTCGTCGTGCCGTCGTCGGTCCAGCTCCCCCGCTGCCGTTCGTGTGGCTGCCGTTCCTGTGGCTGCCGTTGGTGTGGCTGCCGTTGGTGTCGCTGCCGGCTCTAACGAGCCGTGCCCCGCGCGGTCACGTGCCCGCCCACCCGGCCACCTCCCGGACCTGGTCCGGCAGCGTCATCGGGTCGAAGGGCTTGCTCAGCACGCCCTTCACGTCCAGGGCGCGAAGCCCCGCGAGCTGGTGGTCCTGCACGCTGGCGGTGAGGAACACGACGGGCACCTCGCCACCGCCGGGGCTGCGCCGGATGCGGCCCAGCAGGGTCGGGCCGTCGGTGCCCGGCATCATGACGTCCAGCAGCACCAGGTCCGGCCGGGCCTGCTCGACCACGGCGAGCGCCTCGTCGGCGGACCCCGCCGTGTGCACGGTGAAGCCGCCGACCCGCTCGAGCGAGAGCCGGGCCAACTCGCGGATGTCGGGCTCGTCGTCGACGACGAGCAGGGTGCGGCTCACGTCGGATCTCCTTGCACGGCCGGGGACGGGGACTGGTCGGGCGGCGCGAGCGGCAGTCGCACGGTGAAGGTGGTGCCGACCCCGAGCTCGCTCTCGGCTTCCACCCGTCCGCCGCTGCGCTCGACGATCCCCCGCACGATCGACAGGCCCAGCCCCGAACCTGACTGCTTTCGGCTGTCCTCCGCCGAGACCTGCCGGAACCGCTCGAACACCGCCTCGAGCTGGTCGGCCGGGATGCCCCGACCGCGGTCGCTCACCGCCAGCAGCGCCTGCTCGCCGTCGCGGCCGGTCCGGACCAGGACCGGTCGCCCCGGCGGGCTGAACTTGATCGCGTTGCTGAGCAGGTTGGCGACCACCTGCCCCATCCGGTGCGGGTCGGCGAGCACCGGCGCGGGCTCGCCCTGCAGGTGCAGCTCCAGCCCCGCCGCGCGCGCAGCCCCCTCCAGCGAGTCCACCGCCCGGCGGGCGACGTCGGCCAGGTCGGTCCGCTCCGGGCGCATCGGCATCCGGCCGGCGTCGAGCCGCTCGAGGTCGAGCAGGTCGTCCACGAGCAGCCGCAGCCGGTCGGCGTTGTCGTCGGCCATCGCCAGCAGCCGCTGCTGCTCGTCGCTGAGCGGGCCCATGACACCGGCGCGCAGGAGCCCGAGGCTGCCCTTGACCGAGGTGAGCGGGGTGCGCAGCTCGTGGCTGACCACCGCGGTGAACTGCCGCTTGAGCTCCTCCACCTGCTCCCGCTCGGAGACGTCCCGGAACGTGGTGACGCTGCCGTAGACCTCCTCGCCCACCACCATCGGCGCCACGCTGACCTCCACCGGCACCCGGGAGCCGTCCCGGCGCCAGTAGCTGGCCGGCGTCACGCCCAGCGGGACGCCGTCGCGCCGCGCCCGCTCCACCGGGCACTCGTCCGCCGGGAAGGGCGTGCCGTCCTCGTGGGAGTGGTGCGCCACCTCGTGCAGCCGGTGGCCGACCAGGTCGCTCTCGCGGCGGCCGAGCATCCGCCGCGCGGCGGCGTTGGCGATGACGATGACGCCGTCGCGGTCTGCCCCCACCACGCCCTCTCCGGTGGAGGCGAGGACCAGCTCGACGAGCCGGCGCTGACGGCGCACCTCGATCTCGCCGCGCACGAGGTGGCACAGGTCGCGGACCAGCACCAGCAGCGCGGCAGCGACGTCGGCGGACTCCTCTGCGGCCCCCGGCAGGGTCGAGACGGTGACCTCCACCGGGAAGGACGTGCCGTCGGCGGCCCGCGCGGTGATCGCGGTCGGCACCAGCGGGAGGCTCGGGTCGCCGCTGCGCCGTAGCGCGAAGGGCGGACGGCCCGGCGAGCTGCCCGGGAACAGCTCGGCCAGCGGCACCCCGTCGGCCGGCAGCTCGCCGAAGACGTCGGCGGCTGCGAGGTTGGCGGTGCGGGCCCGCCAGCCGCGGTCGACGAGCAGCACCCCTTCGGGCACCGCGGCCAGCACCGCGGCCAGCCGCCGCTCGCGCTCGGCGAGGTCGGCCACCAGACGGTTGAGCGTGAGGTTGCCCAGCTCGGACTCGGCCCAGGAGGCCAGCTCGGCCAGCAGCTCGCGCTCGAGGCTGCCCAGGGTCCGCGGCTGCGGGCCCATCACGCAGAGGGTCCCGACGACGGCCCCGGCCGCGCGCAACGGCTCCCCCGCGTAGAAGCGCAGGTGCGGCTCGCCGGTCACCACCGGGTTGGCGGCGAACCGAGGGTCCGCAGCGAGGTCGTGCACCTCCAGCGCGCTCTCCTGCTCCACCGCGTGCCGGCAGATGCTGTGCTCGAGCTCGCTGGCGCCGTCGGCGATGCCCGCCGCCGCCTTGGTCCACATCAGGTCCGCCCCGACCAGGTTGACCATGGCGACCGGCGTGCCCAGCAGGCGCCCGGCCAGGCGGACGATCCGGTCGAACCGCTCCTCCGGGGGACTGCCCATCACCCGGAGCTCCTGCAGCACCTGCGCCCGCGTGCTCATAGCGCTGCGCGCTCGATCCGTCACAGATCGTGAACCTACCCTCCGCCCGCCCCGAGCGGAGGGCGCAATACCCGAGGACGGGGGGCCCTAGACCAGGGCTGTGCGCGCTACCAGCGGGCCGTGCTGAGCGACCTCGCCGGCACCGTGAGCGAGGCGGCGTGGCCAGCCCACCGGACCACCACCGTCCGAGCCGAGGCGGTGTCGTTGGAGAGCACCAGGGCGTGCGAGCCGTCGGGGTTGCGGAACGCGACGCTGAGGACGCCGCCCGGGGTCGCCGCGGTGGAGCCCACGACGTGGGCGCCGGGGACGACGTAGCGGCCGACGTGCGCGAGCAGGTACCACTCGACGTTGCGGGTGACCTGACCCGACGCCGGGTCGACCGTGAGGACCCCGCGGCAGGTCGTGCAGCCGCCGTCGGTCGGCCCGCCGTTCGGGTCCAGCGCGAGGTTCCACCACAGCGAGGCAGTGGACCCGTTGCGGAAGGCGCCGACGAGCATGTTCTTGGCGCCCCACCCCAGGTTGCCGCCGAAGTCCGTCGCCCAGGTGCCGCCGCTGCACTCCGTGGTCCACACCTGCTTGTCCGGCGCTGCCGCGAGGACCTGGCTCTGGGCGGAGACGTCGCCGGCGTAGCAGTGGAACGCCGTCCCGGCGAAGGCGGCGGCGTAGGGGCCGGTCACCAGCGACATCGGGTAGTCGACGCCGTTCCAGCTGTCGTCCCAGTTGTGGTCGTAGCCGAGGACGCCGACGTCCTGCAGACCGGCCGCGTCCAGCGCCGGACGCAGGTGCTCGCCCACCAGCCGGGCCTGCTGGTCCGGCCCCATCCAGGTGCTGGGGTAGTCGGCGGTGGCGTACAGCGGCTCGTTCACCGGGGTGAGCGCCACCACCGGGACCCCGGCGGCGCGGTAGTCGGCGACGGCGCGGGTCAGGTAGCGGGCGTAGGCGTCCTCGTCAGCCACGTCGAGCTGCCCGCCGTGG
>JBQCIO010000208.1:0-3713 GCA_051953655.1 Motilibacteraceae bacterium | reverse complement strand
TCCGGGGCTCGTTGCTGAGGGGCTCGTGGTCGGCGCCAGCGCTAGGGGCGGCCGACGCCGGTGATCGGCATCTCGTGCAGCGGCGAGATCTTCACGCCGGTCCGCGGGTTGGAGGCGTGCACGATCCGCCCGCCGCCGATGTACATGCCGACGTGGCTCATGCCGCCGTAGTAGAAGACGAGGTCGCCGGGCTGGATGTCCGACAGCGAGACGTGCCGGATCGCGTTGTACTGCGCGACCGTGTAGTGCGGCAGGCTCACGCCGGCAGCACGCCAGGCGTACATCATCAGGCCGGAGCAGTCGAAGGCGCTGGGACCCGCCGCGCCCCACACGTAGGGGTCGCCGACCTTGCTCAGCGCCACGCTGACGGCGGTGGACGCGCGCCCGCTCACCGGGGCCGGCGCGCTCACCGAGGAGTCGCTCGAGGACGACGACGAGGGCGAGGAGGTGCGGGCCACGGTGCGGACCGAGTCGCGGGCCGCGCGGGCGGCGGCGAGCTCGCGGGCCCGGGCGGCGCGCTGGGCCTCCTCGAGCCGGCGGCGCTGCTCGGCCTTGAGGCTGCTCAGGAGCGCCTTGGACTGGGCGACCTTGCGGTCCAGCTCGGCCTTCTGCGCCTGCAGCTCCTTCTCGACCGCCTTGAGCTGGCCGAGCCGCTGGGCGACGGCGAGGTTGTCCTGCGCCAGCTGGTTGCGCGCCGCCTGCACCTTGCGCAGCGCCGTGGCCTGCCGCTGGGCCAGCTGGCTGACCGAGCTGGCCCCGGCGAGGAAGTCGTCGGGGTTGTCGGCGAGCAGCAGCTGCACCGTGGGGTCGATGCCGCCGTTGCGGTAGCTGGCGGCCGCGAGGGAGGCCACCTCGCCGCGCATGGCGTCGAGCTTCTTCTGCTGGGCCGCGGCCTGGGCCCGGACCTTGGCCAGCTCGCGCTCGATCTGGGCCCGCTGGACCTGCGCGCCGTTCACCTTCTCGTTGGCCGCCTCGGCCTGGTGGTCGAGGTCGTCGAGCTGGGCCTGCACCTGGGCGATGGTGGGCGCCGGGTCGGCGACGGCCGTGCCGGGCACGAGCGTCAGGGCCGCGACGGCGGCGGTGCTCAGGGCGACGAGCGTGCTGGTGGGACGGCGCAGGGCACGACGGGCCACGGACGCGGCTCTCCTCCTCCTCGACCGCCTACCGGGTGAGCTGACGGGCTCGGGCGGGAAGGTCGCCCTACGACGCGCCACCCGACCGAGCCCTCGACGTGCAGGACAGCGGTCGAGCCACACGCCGATTCGCCCCGGGGGAAGTGGTTCCCCGGCTCCTCTGGCACCTGCCCGCACGGGCCGGCACGTCGAGAACTCGGCGGGAGACGCCGGTCCGATCTGGTGATCGGCATAGGACGGCGGCTCAGGGGGAAAGGTAGCGGGCCGTCATCGGCTCGCAAAATCCCCTGGTGACGGAGTGTCGGTCAAGGAGGGGTAAAGAGCGGCGCGGCGTGACCGGGGTGGGGGGCCAGGGACAGGTCTCGCTGTCGCCCGCCGACGCCGACGGCTGTCGGTCCTGCTCGGGCTCAGTTCTTCACAGCGCTGTTGAGGGGTGAGCCCCACGCGAGGCCCGACGCCGGCCTGCGGTCCGCGACGCGCTGGAGTGGACGGTTGGTGCGTGACACGCCGGCGTGTCGGGCAACGACGTTCCACTCGATCACGGCGGATCGCCGCAAGCGGAAGAGTGGCGCTGATGCAGCCTTCCTCGGCGTGTCGCAACCAAAGCGTCACACTCTGCCCACTGACCGGCAGCCGGCCGCAGGACCGCCCCGCGCCCGACTCCCCCCGTAACAGCCGCCTTCCTCCCTCGTCCACACAGCCGGGCGGCTACCACCCGCCCCGCGCCCGACTCCCCCGCCATCAGGGGGGGGTCTCGGTGGCCGCTCACCCGGCCCGCCGCCGGGCCCTCGTCGGCGGCGGGGCCACCTCCCCGCTCTCGGCCTCGTCGGCCTGGACCAGTCGCAGGGGTGGCACGAGCCCGCCGCCGGCGAGCACCGCCAGCGCCAGGTGCTCCTCCTCCTCCAGCACGGCACCGCCGGTCGGCATGCCGAGCAGCACGCTCACCACGCAGTCGTCGCACGCGATGTCCCGCATCACGCACGTGTCGCAGTCGATGACCACAGCCCCTCCAGACGGGCTCGTCGGACCCAGTGCCGCGGACGCTAGAGACCGCCACCGACAAGACGGAGGGTCGGGCGGACCGGAGGTCGGGCGGGCGCGGGCTCAGGCGCGGTCGAGCCGGCGGAGCAGGGTGTGCGAGGCGACCGGGCGGGCCCCGGAGCGGCGCACGCCGTCGGCGACCTCCTTGTCCGAGGAGACGACGACGACCGGCCGGCCCGCCGGCTCGTTGGCCACCAGCCGGCGGATCAGCTCGTCGGCGGTCTCACCAGGCCGGCTGAACAGCACCCGGACGCCGCGCGGGGTGGCCATGACCACCGGCTGGGCCAGCTCGGCGCCGTCGAAGCAGCAGGTGACCTCGGCGCCGGTGCGCCCGGCGAGCACGGCGAGACCGGCCACCAGCCGCTCGCGCTGCACCTGGAGCGGGAGCGAGCCGTAGCCGAGCTTGGTGACGTTGTAGCCGTCGACGACGAGGTGGACCTGCGGCAGCGCGAGCAGCTGCTCGAGCACGGCCGGGTCGTCGGGCTCCTGCGCGCGACCGACGACGTGTCCGACGCCCGAGGTCTCCGGCAGCACCGCCGGCACCACGTCCGCCGGGCGCACCGACGTCGGACCCGGCGGTGGCAGCGCGAGCTCGCGGCGCAGCCCGGCGCCGGCGTCGAGCAGGACGTCGAGGAGCAGCCGCACGCGGGTGTCCTCCAGGGCGCGCCCCTCCCGCGCGGTGCGGCGGGCGGTGTCCAGCGCCGACTCGGCCTCGGACAGGCGCGCGCGCACCCGGCGCAGCTCGGCCTCGGCCGCCGCCACGTCCGACGCGGCCTCGGCCCGCACCCGGTCCAGCTCCTCGCGGGCCGCCCTGGCCTCCTCACCGGCCTCGCGCCGCGCCTGGCGCGCGTCGTGCAACCGGCGACGCAGGTCGGTCACCTCCAACTTGGCCGCGGACAGGTCGGCGCGCACCCGCTCGACCTCGGCGCGGCTCTGCGCGCGCACCTCGGCGAGCTGCGCCTCGAACCGCCCGGCGGCCTCCTGCGCCCCGGCGGACGCCTGCCTGTCCGCACCCTGGCGCAGCTCCTCCTCCGCCGCCCCGACCAGCGCGGTCCAGCCCGTGGCCCGCACCAGGTAGGCGACCGCGGCGACGTCGAGCGGGTCGGCTGCCGCCGGGGAGCGGCCGGCCTCCAGCGCGGCCACGAGGTCCGGCAGGCCCTCCCGCGCCCGGGCGCGGACCTGGCCGCGGAAGGAGCGGTCGTGCTCCACGGCGGCGGCGAGCGGGGTGGCGGCCAGCCGGGCCCGCTTGGCCGGCTGGAAGCCGCGGAAGGGCCGCAGCGACGCCGGCACCTCCTCCGCGGTCAGCGCGCCGAGCGCGTCGGAGGCGAGGGCCACGACGCGCTGGCGCACCGGTTCGCTCAGCGGCCGGTCGAGGTGCTCGTCCGCGTCGCCGGGCTCGTCCTGCTCGCTGTCGTCGTGCTCGCTGTCGTCGTGCTCGCTGTCGTCGTGCTCGCTGTCGTCGTGCTCGCTGTCGTCGTGCTCGCTGTCGTCGTGCTCGCTGTCGTCGTGCTCGCTGTCGTCGTGCTCGCTGTCGTCGTG
>JBQCIO010000207.1:0-11040 GCA_051953655.1 Motilibacteraceae bacterium | reverse complement strand
CTTGGTCCCTGGGTGTTGGGGGTTGTTGGGTGGGGGTGTCCCCGTCCCCGTTTTTTTTGGGGTTTTGGGTACCCCTCCCGTGACTCGCTCAGCCGGCGGACCGGGCCACCTCGCGCTCGAGCCGGGCGATCTCGGCCTGGATCTCGGCCAGCTCGTGCTCGATCTTCCGTCGCTCGGCCGCCGGCAGCCGGCGGACCTGCAGGGCCAGGACCGCCTGCGCCTGGACGTCGTCCAGCCCGAACTCGGCGGAGAGGCGGGCGGCGGACTGCTCCACGTCGTCGGCGTGGGCGGCCACCGAGAGCACATCGCTCCAGCGCGTGGTCGCGAACGCGATCGCGGCCAGGATGTGCTCGCGCTGGCGTGCCTTCTGCAGCCACTCCTGCGCCGACGGCTGCTCGTGATCCCCCATGCGGGCAGCCTGCCAGGTCGATGCGTGTCGCGGGCTCCGTCGGCAGCCTGCGGTCGCGCCGTCCACCGTCCACGGCGCTGATGACGGGAGCGGTCGGGCGGCGAGTGCTTCCGGCGGCCGGCCGGCGGCCAGGAGACCCATGAGTTGACCTCCGCTACGCAACGGCTCGCATGGGTGTCACACCCATCGGCATAGATGCGTATGGGTGTGACACCCATGCATGGGAGGCGGCCCCAGCGGCACCGACGGCCGGCCGCCGGACGTGCCCAGGCGCCGGGCTCCTCCCGTCACCAGCGCCTTTCCCCACCCGTTGACCGCAGCCGTCCCTGGGCACCAGGGCGGATCAGCAGCCGCGAAGGCAAGCCGCCTATGCGCTCTGCGGCTCCGGCGAGTCGGTGTAGGGGTGCGCCTTGACGAAGTCCTGCACGACCTGGCCGGACAGCTGCCCGCAGATCTGGCGGTAGCCCTGCTTCTGGCCCCAGTGCGAGAGCGCGTAGCTCTTGCCGGCCGGGAAGGCGCCGTAGGCGGGGTCCCAGGGGGCGGCGATGAACTTGCCGCGGCCGGTCTCGTCCAGCGCGGCCATCTTGGCGGCCAGCGCCTTGATGGTGTCCTGCTGCGCCGTGTCCGCGCTGCGCGGGTACCAGAGGATCGTGTAGCCGTGCTCGAGGTTGTGCACGAGCTCCTCGACCTTGGGCACGTCGGCCGTGGTGTAGAAGTCCTTGCCGAACGGCGCGGGGACCGCGAAGTGCTCGCCCGACGTCGGCGGCACGGTGGCGTACTTCACCGTGGTCTCGTCCGGCTTGTCGGTGCCCGGGCCCACGTGCACGCCGCTCCCGGACACCGGGTCGGTGATCGGCGCGTCGCACGAGGCGGCGGAGGCGCTGACGCCGAGGGCGGAGACCGCCTTCTTGGCGGGGTCGTTGCGGCTGCTGATCAAGGCCGGCACCGCGACCGCGGCGATGAGCAGCACGCCGGCCACCAGCGCACCGCCGACGATGAGCAGCGTCTTGCGCCGCTCGGCGCGCTGCTGCTGCTCGCGCATCTCCGCGACGACGGCGCGGCGGTTCTTCCCGCCGCCGGTCGTCCCGGCCGCCGACCCGGTGCTGGTCCGGGTGTCCTGCGCCGCGTTCCTCGCCGTGTCCTTCGCCACTGGTTCCTCGGTTCCGTCTCGCCCTGCGTCGGGCCTGCTGGGTGCGCCTGTCCGTGCCGCTGTCCGTGCCGCTGTCGACTGCCCAACGTCGAGGGTGCTGGTCCGGTTTCCCTCGCTCTCGTCTGGCCTCATCGGTCGACCGGCCGCCCACCTGACCGGTGCCGAAGTCTAGGGAGCCGCCGGCGCCGCTCGCGCCGGACCGGCCGTGCGTGAGGGGACCCCTCACCGGCGAAGAAGCGGGTCAGGGGTCCCCTCACGCGCACGAGAGCCGCCGGTCGCGGGCGCGCGCCAGACTGTCCGTTGTGAGCCCGCCCACGAGCTGCCGGACCTGGCACGCCGGTCGCCCGGTCGACGTCGGGGCCACGCTCGGGGTGCTGCGCCGCGGCGCCGCGGACCCGGCCCACCAGCGGACGCCCGACGGAGCGGTGTGGCTCACCACCCGCACGCCCGACGGGCCGGCCACGATGCGGACGGTCCTGCGCCGGAGCGAGGCGGCGGTCGAGGCGCAGGCCTGGGGGCCGGGGGCGGCGTGGGCGCTGGACGGTCTCCCCGCCCTGCTCGGCGCCGACGACGCGCTCGACGGCTTCACCGCGCACCACCGCGTGGTCGCCGACTCCCTGGTGGCCAACCCGGGCTGGCGCGTGCCGCGCACCCGGCGGGTCATGGAGGCGCTGGTGCCGGCGGTGCTGGAGCAGAAGGTGACCGGCGCGGAGGCGCGCCGGGCCTGGCGGTGGCTGCTGCTGCGTCACGGGGAGCCGGCTCCCGGGCCGGCGCCGGAGGGCATGCGGGTGGTCCCCAGCCCGGAGCAGTGGGCGCACGTGCCGTCGTGGGACTGGCACCGGGCCGGCGTCGAGGGCGTCCGCTCGCGCACCATCGTGCTGGCCGCGCGGGTGGCCGCCCGGCTGGAGGAGACCGTCGACCTGCCCGTCGCCGACGCCCTGCGCCGGTTGCGGTCGGTGCCCGGCATCGGCCGGTGGACCGCCGCCGAGGTGGTCCAGCGGGCCCACGGCCACGCGGACGAGGTCTCCTACGGCGACTTCCACGTGGCCGCCTGGATCGGCTGGGCGCTCACCGGCTCGCCCGTCGACGACGACGGGATGATGGCGCTGCTGGAGCCCTACGCCGGCCACCGCTACCGGGTCCAGCGCCTGGTCGAGCTGTCCGGGGTGCGCAAGCCGCGCTTCGGCCCGCGGATGAGCGTGAAGGACCACCGCTCCATCTGAGGTCGGGTCCTCGCGACCCGGGGTCGCGCTTCGAGGCGAGGCCGTTTCCTCCGCCCCTGTGCGGGGATTCTGGGCGAGGTACGACGAAGCCCGAGATCCCGACCCGGAGGGACGAGATGAGCACCGTCGAGCAGAGCATCGACGTCGAGGTGCCGGTGCGCACCGCGTACGACCAGTGGACGCAGTTCGAGGAGTTCCCGCAGTTCATGGAGGGGGTCGAGCGGATCGAGCAGCTCAGCCCCACCCGCACGCACTGGGTCACCAAGGTGGCCGGCGTGAAGCGCGAGTTCGACGCCGAGATCACCGAGCAGCTGCCGGACGAGCGGGTGGCCTGGACCAGCGTCGACGGCCCGCGGCACGCCGGTGTCGTGACCTTCCATCACCTGGACACGGGCAAGACCCGCGTCATGCTGCAGATGGACATCCAGCCCGAGGGCGTGGTGGAGAAGGCCGGCGACGCGCTCGGCGTCGACAAGCACCGCATCAAGGGCGACCTCGAGCGGTTCAAGGAGTTCATCGAGAAGCGCGGCGGCGAGACCGGCGCCTGGCGCGGCCAGGTGGACCGGCCGGCCGACTGACGACGACCCGTAGGAGCAGTACCTACGACGAGCCGTAGGACACATCGCGACAGGAGCCGTTCCCTTGTGGGGCAACGGCTCCTGTCGTGCACCTGCTGATGAGTCGAACTGGCTAGCGCACCAGGACGAACGCGTCCGCCTCCCGCGGCGGACGTGGCTGAGGTGCTTCCGCGGCGTGCCCCACGGCCACCGAGCCCATCGGCTCCCAGTCGGCCGGCAGGTCCAGCACCGAGCGGACGACGTCCGGGCAGAAGAGGGTGCTCGACACCCACGCGCTGCCCAGGCCCTCGGCGGCCAGGGCCACCAGGAGGTTCTCCACGCCCGCGCCCATGGCGACCAGGAACATCGACCGCTCCGAAGCCAGCCGGCGCGCGTCGGGGTAGGCGTGCATGCCGTCGGGCACCAGGCACGGCACCACGAGGTAGGGCGCGTGGCGCAGCACGTCGCCGCGGCGGACACGGCGGGCGACCTGCTCCTCGGTGAACCCGTCGCGGCGCAGGTCCTCCACCCAGGCGGCGAGCATCGCGTCCAGCAGCCGGGTACGGGTCTGCGGGTCCTCGACCAGCACGAACCGCCACGGAGTGGTGTGGTGCGGCGCGGGTGCGGTGACCGCCGCGGCCACCGCGCGGCGCACGGCGGCCGGGTCTACCGGTGCGTCGGTGAACGCGCGGACCGTGCGGCGGGCGGCCAGCGCGTCCCGGCGTCCCTGCGCCAGCCCCTGCTCGAGTCCCTGCTCGAGTCCCTGCTGCAGGGCCTCCTGCGTGCCCAGCCGGAACATGTCGTCCTCGGCCCGGCGCACGAGCACGCGGGCGCCCGGACCGTCGTCGTCCAGCACCCGCTCGCCCCAGCCGCGCACCAGGGCGACCGGCACCCCGGCGAGCTTGCCCTTGACCAGGTCGGCGGCGGCGGCCAGCTCGTCCACCACGGCGGTCACCGTCATGCCCAGGGAGTTGCCGTGCGCGTCCTGCTGCCCGCGCAGGTCCTGCACCGGTGCGAGCCCGGCCGCCCCCAGGGCGAGGTCGGTCAGCCCCTCGCGCCACGGTCGGCCGGCGGTGTCGGTGACCACCACGGCCACCCGCCGGCCGGACCGGTCGCGCAGCTGCGCCCGCAGCCGGCGCGCGCTGGCGTCGGGGTCCTCCGGCAGCAGCACCACGGTGCCGGTCGCCGTATTGGAGGCGTCGACGCCGGCGGCGGCCATGACGAAGCCGTGCCGGGTCTCCACGATGCGGGTGGTGCCGCGGGTGGCGACCACGCGCACCGCCTCGGCGTCGATGGCGGCCTCGCGGTCGTCGCCGGGGACGAGGCGCCCCTCGGCCTTGGACACCACCTTGCTGGTCACCACGACGACGTCGCCGTCGTGCAGCCCGCCCACGGCCGGGGCGGAGACCGCCTCCAGCAGCAGCGCGGCCAGGTCGTCGCCGGGGCGCACCTCGGGCAGCCCAGGGACCGCGAGGAGCTCCAGACGAGCCGGCGGGGTCGGCTCGCTCATGCCCGAACCACCGTCATGCCCGAACCTCCGCGGCCAGCTCCAGCGCCGCCGCGGCCATCGCCGCGGTCGCCTCGACGTCGGTCATCATCAGCGGGACCGCGCGACAGGCGATGCCCGCTGCCTGCACCGGCTCCACCGCGGCGGCGTCGCGCTCGTCGACCAGCCAGCCGTCCAGCAGCCCGCCGCCGCTGCGGGGGCCGAAGTGCCGGGCCACCGCCTCGGCGGTGGCCTCCACGCCGACGGCGGCCAGCACCTTGTCGGCCATGCCCCGCACCGGCGCGCCGCCGACGATGGGCGAGAGGCCGACGACGGGCGCCTGCGCCGAGCGGAACGCCTCGGCGACGCCGGGCACCGCCAGCACCGTGCCGATGGACACCACCGGGTTCGACGGCGGCAGCAGGACGACGTCGGCGGCCGCGATCGCCTCGAGCACGCCGGGCGCCGGCGTGGCGTTCTCCGCGCCCACGGCAGTCACGGACAGCGCGTCCGGCGCGGCGTGCAGCCGCACCCAGTACTCCTGGAAGTGCACCGCCCGCCGGCCCTGCTCGTCCTCGATGACGACGTGGGTCTCGATCCGGTCGTCGCTCATCGGCAGCAGCCGCACCCCCGGCTGCCAGCGGGCGCACAGCGCCTCGGTGACGGCGCTGAGCGGGTAGCCGGCGTCGAGCATCTGCGTGCGCACGACGTGGGTGGCGATGTCGCGGTCGCCCAGCCCGAACCACTGCGGCTCCGCGCCGTAGGCGGCCAGCTCGGACTTGACCACGTAGGTCTCGTCGGCCCGGCCCCAGCCCTGCTCCTCGTGGATGCCGCCGCCGAGTGTGTACATCACCGTGTCCAGGTCCGGGCAGACCCGCAGCCCGAACAGGGTGATGTCGTCGCCGGTGTTGCCGATCACCGTCACCTCGTGCTGCTCCGACGAGCCGTCGGAGGACCCGGGGGAGATGCCGAGGTGGGCGAGCAGGCCGCGGAGGAAGCGGGCTCCGCCGATGCCGCCGGCGGGGACGACGATGCGCATGCCGTCATCCTCCCAGCACGCGGATCGGCCCCGCGGGGCGGTCGCACCACCCGCCCGGGCGGCCCGAATATCACTGACCCGCTTGACGCGCACGTACCGACGCGCTTGTAATTCCACACGTGTCGTCCGCCTGCCGGGCGTCGTTCGGGCTAGTGGAGCGGCGGCGCGTGCTGGAGCGGGCACCACAGCGGGGAGACAGCGTGAGCAGGGTCGAGGAGGCGTGATGGGCGGCGTGGCTAACGAGGTGTTCCCGCTCGTCGACGGGTTCGCCGAGGAGCCTTCCGGAGAGCTGGCGTGGCAGGAGCGAGCCCTGTGCGCCCAGACCGACCCGGAGGCGTTCTTCCCCGAGAAGGGCGGCTCGACCCGGGAGGCCAAGCGGGTCTGCCTCGGGTGCGAGGTCCGCTCCGAATGCCTCGAGTACGCCCTGCTCAACGACGAGCGCTTCGGCATCTGGGGCGGCCTGTCCGAGCGCGAGCGGCGCCGGATCAAGAAGCGGGCGGTTTGAGCGCTCCTTCGTGACCGCGGCGCACGCTCGCTCGCGGTTCGACGCCGCGCTGCAGTCCTCTTCGAGGCGAAAGGCGCTGATGACGGGGAGCCGGCGCTCGGGTCTGGCAAGGCGGCCCGCCGGCGGCTCACGTAACGCCTTGCGTCCGAGGAACTGTGGCCTATAGCCCTCACCTCCTCGGACGTAAGCCGCGGCCGGCCGGCGAGAGCCGCCGCCCGACCGGCCACACCTCTCGCCCGCACGGCGTCCCGACGCTGAACCGGCCGCGACGCCCGGCCGGGTGCTGACCGGCTGCACCTTCAGGCCGACCGAGCGTGCGCGGGCCTGACGTAGGCTCTTGCCCCGCCCATGAGCACCTCTTTCGCCGCGAGCCCCGAGGCCGTCGCTCTCGGTGGCCGCACCGCCCCGCGCCACGTCGTCACCGCCGTGCTGGTCACGCACGACGGTCGTCGCTGGCTGCCCGACGTCCTCGACGCCCTCGACGCCCAGACCCGCCGCCCGGAGCGGCTGGTCGCGGTCGACACCGGCAGCACCGACGGCAGCCGCGAGCTGCTGGCCGCCCGCCTGGGCGAGGCGAGCATCCTCACCGAGCCCGCCGGCACCGGGTTCGGCGCCGCGCTCAACGCCACCGTCTCCCGGCTGGGGGCCACCCCGGCACCGCCCGGCTCCGGCCCGGCGCACGAGCGGGTCGAGTGGGTCTGGGTCCTGCACGACGACTGCGCCCCCGACCCCGACGCGCTCGCCCGGCTGCTCGAGACCGTCGACCTGATGCCCAGCGTGGCGGTGGCCGGCCCCAAGGTCCTGGACTGGTCGGACCGGCGCCGGCTGCTCGAGGTCGGCGTGACCATCGCCGGGTCGGGCCGGCGCGAGACCGGCCTGGAGCGGCGCGAGCAGGACCAGGGCCAGCACGACGGCGTCCACGACGTCCTGGCCGTGGGCTCGGCGGGGATGCTGGTCCGCCGGGACGTCTGGGACGCCCTCGGCGGCCTGGACCCCGCCCTCGCCATGTTCCGCGACGACGTCGACCTGGGCTGGCGGGCCAACCGCGCCGGCCATCGCGTGGTCTGCGTGACCGACGCGGTCGTCCGGCACGCCGAGGCCGCCGCCCGCGGCCGCCGCCGCATCGACGCCGGCCGCGTGCACCGCCCGCACCTGGTCGACCGCCGCAGCGCGCTGCACGTGCTGCTGGCCAACGCCCCCCTCTGGGCGGTCCCGCTGGTCCTGGTCCGGGTGCTGCTGGGCACCCTGCTCCGGTCGGTGGCCTACCTGCTGGCCAAGGCGCCGGGCGACGCGCTGGACGAGCTGAGCGCGCTGCTCGCCGTCCTGCTGCGCCCCGGACGCGTCGTCCGCGCCCGCGCGGCCCGGCGGCGCACCGCCACCCTCCCGCACCGGGCGGTGGGTCGCCTGCTCGCCCCGCCGTCGGCCACGCTGCGCCACCTCGGCGAGGCGCTGGGCTCGTTGGGGACGCAGCACCGGCCCGCCGGCACCGGTCGGCACCGCTCCGGCGGCGCCGCCGAGCCCGGTGCCTCCCTGGGGGCGGTGGAGTCGGGCCCGGGCAGCGAGGAGCTCGACGAGGTCGTCTCGTCACCGACCGGCGGGCTGCTGCGCGTCCTGCGCCGCCCCGGCGTCGCGCTCACGCTCGGCCTCGTCCTGCTCGCCCTGGTGGCCGAGCGGGGTCTGGTCGGCGGCGGCGGGCGGCTGCTCGGCGGCGCGCTGCTGCCGGCCCCGGACGGCGCGAGCGACCTGTGGCGCACCTACGCCTCGGCCTGGCACCCGGTGGGGCTCGGCGACGGGTCCACCGCGCCGCCGTGGCTCGCGGTCGTGGCGCTGCTGGCCACGGTGCTGCTGGGCAAGGCCTCCCTCGCCGTCTCGGTGCTGCTGCTGGGCGCGGTGCCGCTGGCCGGGCTCACCGCCTGGTCCGCGCTGGGCCGGCTGACGTCCTCCACCGTGCTGCGGGTCTGGGGCGCGCTCACCTACGCGCTGGTGCCGGCCGCGGTGGGCGCGGTGTCGGCCGGGCGCCTGGGCACCGCCGTCGTCGTGGTGCTCCTGCCGCTGCTGGCCCGCGGTGCGGCGAGCACGCTCGGCCTGCGCGGCCCGTCCGCGTCCTCGAGGGACCTCTCATCGTCGGGCCCCAGCGGCAGGTCGGCCGCCTGGGCCACCGGGCTGGGCCTGGCGGTGGCCGCCGCCTTCGTGCCGCTCACCTGGCTGCTCGCCGTGCCGTTCGCGGCCGCCGGCGTGCTGGTGCTGCGCGGTCGGGACCGGCTCCGTCCGCTGGCCGTGCTCGCGGTCGCCCCGGTGGTGCTGCTGCCCTGGTCGCTGCGGCTGGTGTCCCACCCCGGCCTGCTCCTGCGCGAGCCGGGCCTTCCGGGGCCGGGCCTCGCCGAGCCACGGCTGGACCCGCTCGCCGTCCTGCTCTGGCACCCCGGCGGGCCCGCGGCCACCCCGGTGCTGCTGGGGGCCGGCGTGCTGCTGGCCGCGCTGGGCGCGCTGCTGCGCCCCGACCGCCGGGTCGCCGTGGCCCTGGCCTGGGCGGCCGTGGCCACCGGCTGGGTCGCCGGGCTCCTGGTCAGCCGCGCCACCGTCCTGGTGCCGGGCACCGAACTGCACGTGCCGGCCTGGCCCGGCGTGCCCACGGCGCTGGTCGCCCTGGGTGCCGTGGCCGCCGCGGGGGTGGGCGCGGAGGGCCGGCGCGCCCGCGTGGCCGGGACGAGCTTCGGCGGGCGCCCGCCGGCGGCGGTGCTGCGGCTGGTGGCGGCCGGCGTGGCCCCGCTGCTGGCCGGCGGCTGGTGGCTCGCGGACGGCGCTGAGGACCCGCTGCACCGCAGCGCCGCCCAGCCGCTGCCGGCGTTCGTGGCTGCCGACGCCGCCACCGCGCAGGCGCCCCGCGCCCTGGTGCTCCGCGGGCACGGCGACCGGCTCACCTATGCGCTGCTGGACGCCACCGGCCCGCGCCTCGGCGACGCCGAGCTCACGCCCTCGGTCGCGCAGTCGGCCCCGCTTGCCGCCGCGGTCTCGGCGCTGGCCACCGGCACCGAGGCGTCCTCGCCCGCCGCCGGCGCGACCGGCGACCCGACCGGTGCGGAGCAGCCGGGCCTGGCCCAGCGGCTGGCCTCCTTCGCGGTCCGCTACGTCGTGCTCGCCCCGCCGGTGGATCCCGGCCTGGCCGAGGTGCTCGACGGCGTCCCCGGCCTGACCCGGCTCAGCGCCCAGGGCGGCACCACGCTGTGGCGGGTGGACGTGCCGGCCGGACGGCTGCGGGTCGTCGACGGCGACACCGCCACCCTGCTGCCGGCCGGCGAGGTCGCGGGCGGCGGCCCCGTGCCGGCCGGCGGCACCGGCCGGCTGGCGGTGCTGGCCGACCGCGCCGACGCCGGCTGGCGGGCCACGCTCGATGGCGTGCCGCTGGAGCCGGTGGTCGTCGACGGGTGGGCCCAGGGCTTCGCCCTGCCGGCGGCCGGTGGCCTCCTCGCGGTGTCCCACGACCCGGCCGGCCGGCCCTGGTGGCTGGTCGCCGAGGGCGCCCTCGCGCTGCTCGCGCTCGTCCTCGCCCTGCCGACGGGCCGCCGGGGCGCCGACAGCGGCGACGAGGCGGAGGGCGTGCCGGAGACCGAGGCCGCGCCGCCCACCGCCCCGCGTCAGCGCGTGGGCGGCACGAGCGGGACGGAGCGACCGGGCGCGGACGACGCGTCCGACCACGCCGGCTCCTCGCCCGTGCCTGCCGGCCCCCGGGCCGACGGCACCCTCGATGCCGTCGGCGCCGCAGACGTCCCGCCCTCCGGGAGCACCTCGTGAGCACGTCGAGCACGCCGAGCACGCCCGGCGCCCCGGGCGACCGGACCCCCGTGCCGGGCCGGCGCGCCCGCCGTCGCCGCACCGGGGACGCCACCGGCGCCGGCGTCCTCACCCGGCCCGCCGCCGCGCTGGCCGGGGTGCTGACCCTGGGGCTGGTCACCGCCGGTGCCGCCTACGCCACCCGTCCCGCCCCGGGCAGCTCCACGGTTCCGCGGCCGGCCGCACGGGTGCTGCCGCGGGCCGCGGCCAGCGCCGTCTGCACCGACCCCTCCCGGCAGCCGGACAGCCAGGTGCGGGTCGCCGCCTCCACCGCCCTGGCCCCCGACGGCGGGACGGGTCTGCTCACCCTCAGCGACCTCGGCGCCCCCACCGGCCCTGGCGCCCCGGCGCCGGGAGCGCGGACCACCACCGCCGGGGCGCAGGCGCACTGGTCGCCGACCAAGGGCACCCCGCCGGTGCTCGTGCACGCCGACGGCGGGCTGGCCCCCGGCCTGGCCGCCACCGAGACCGTGCGCACCGACTCCGGACCGCTGCGCGGCCTGTCCAGCCAGGCCTGCCCGCGCCCGGTCACCGACGCCTGGTTCGTCGGCTCCGGCACCGGCGTCGGACGCACCGCCGCCCTGCGCCTGGCCAACCCGCAGGACGCCCCCGCCGTCGTCGACGTCGACGTGTTCGGTCCGTCCGGGCCCGCCGATGCGCCGGGCGGGCGCGGGCTCGTGGTCAAGGCGCACACCGTGCTCGACGTGCGGATCGACGCGCTCGCTCCGGGCCTGGACCGGCTCGCGCTGCACGTGACGACCCGGCAGGGGCGCATCGCGCCCGCCCTGCGCGACGCGCAGGTCAAGGGCCTCGACGCCCGCGGCGTCGACTGGGTGCCGG
>JBQCIO010000206.1:0-7947 GCA_051953655.1 Motilibacteraceae bacterium | reverse complement strand
GTCGGCGCCGACCTACCCGCCGTGGTCGTCACCGCCGAGGGCACCGCCCCGCCGGTCGCGCCCGGCACGGCCGCCCGCGTCCTCGTCGACGGCCCCTGCACCGGCCTCGGCGCCCTGCGCCGCCGCCCGGAGGCCCGCTGGCGGCGAACCCCCCAGGACGTCGCCGCCCTGGCGCCGCTGCAGCGGGCCCTGCTGGCCAGCGCGCTGGAGCTGGTCCGCCCCGGCGGCGTGGTCGCCTACGTCACCTGCTCCCCGCACCTGGCCGAGACCGGCGTCGTCGTCGACGACGTCCTGCGCCGCCGCCCCGACGTCGAGCGCATCGACGCGCGGCCGTTCCTGCCCGGCGTTCCCGCGCTCGGCGCCGGCCCGGACGTGCAGCTGTGGCCGCACGTGCACGGCACCGACGCCATGCACCTGACGCTGCTGCGGAAGGGCTGAGGCGGGGGTCGGAGAGCGGCGGCGCCGTCGGGACCCGGGGCGTGGTCCGCCGCGGCCAGCGGCGACACGGGCGACGGCGCTGGTCACGGCGCGGCTGGTGCCGGCTGGGCGTCACTGGCCAGCCGCAAACGATCACGGCCCCGTGGTCCTTGACCGCCGCCCCCGCGGGATTCCGTCGGGGCGGCGACCATCTCGTCGGGGCGGCTGATCTCCTCACGCCCCCGCGGCGCCCTCGTCCTGCGTGCGGTGCACGCCCAGCCGGGCCGCCGCGTCGCGCTCGTCGGGCATCAGCACCCAGAGGACGACGTAGAAGACCAGCGGGGTGCCGGGCAGCAGGATGGTCAGCAGGACGAACAGCAGCCGGGTGGGCCACGGGGCCAGGCCGATCCGCCGGCCCAGTCCGGCGCAGACGCCGGCGAGCACCCGCTCGTCGCGGGTACGGACCAGGCCCTCGCGGGCGAACGAGGCGCGGACGTCGGTCATCGAAGACTCCTCAGGTGGCCGGCGGGCAGGGTGCCCGCCGGTGCACCCACCGTCCGCCCGGCGGGCAGCCCGCCGCATCGGGGACCGACCCTGGTCTCGCCCTGACCGCACCCCGACCGCACCACGAAGGCCCTTCAGGCGCCGGCATAGGGACGACCTAGACTCCGCAGCGTGGGCGTCCAGATCTCCCCGAGCATCCTGTCGGCCGACTTCTCCCGGCTCGCCGAGGAGGTGCAGCGCATCTCGCCGGACGCGGACTGGGTGCACGTCGACGTCATGGACAACCATTTCGTGCCCAACCTGACCCTGGGCCTGCCGGTGGTGGAGCGGCTGGTGAGCGCCTCGCCGCTGCCGCTGGACTGCCACCTGATGATCGAGGACCCCGACCGCTGGGCGCCGGCCTACGCCGAGGCGGGCGCGCGCAGCGTCACCTTCCACGTCGAGGCCGCCCGCGCCCCGGTCAAGCTGGCCCGCGACCTGCGCGCTGCCGGGGCCCGCGCCGGGATGGCGCTGCGCCCGGGCACGGCCGTCGACGGCTACGCCGACCTGCTCGGCGAGCTGGACATGCTGCTGCTCATGACCGTCGAACCCGGCTTCGGCGGGCAGTCGTTCCTCGACGTCGTGCTGCCCAAGATCCGGCGCGCCCGCGAGCTGGTGAAGGGCCGCGACCTGGACCTGTGGATCCAGGTCGACGGCGGGGTGGGCGCGGAGACCATCGAGCGGGCGGCCGACGCCGGCGCCGACGTCTTCGTGGCCGGCTCGTCGGTCTACGGTGCCGACGACCCCGCCGCGGCCGTGCAGTCCCTGCGCGCCCAGGCCGAGCGCGCCACCGAGGCCTCCTGGTGGTGCGGGTAGCCGGTAGCGGCGAGGGTCTCAGGCGGGAGAGCTCACCAGGATGAAGCGCCCCTCCGAGGCCTCCTGCCGGACGGCGCGGGCGGCCGAGTACTCCGGCGAGTCGTACCAGCGCCGCGCCGACTCGGCGTCGGGGAACTCCAGCACGACGAAGCGCGCCGTCGGCCAGTCGCCCTCGAGCACCTCCACCTGCGCGCCCCGGACGGCGTAGCGGCCGCCGTACTGCTCGACGGAGTTCGCGGCGAGGGTCTTGTAGTCCTCGTAGCGGGCGGGGTCGTGGACGTCGATGTCGGCCAGCACGTAGACGCTCATGCGCGGAACCCTAGGTCCGTCCCTAGCGGGGGAGCACGGCGGCCCTGGCCCGCACGGCCCGCAGCCGCTCCCGGACCACCTTCTGGCCCGGCTCGCCGAAGTGCTCCACCTCCACCTCACCGCTCCCGCGCGCCCACCGCCAGGTGCCCACGACCTGCCCGTCGTGGACCACCGTCGGCCGGAACATCCCGTTGCCTCCGGGGGCGATGCGCTCGGCGAAGGCCGGGTCCAGGACGGCGCTGCGGTCGGCGTAGCCGAGGAGGAACTCGTCGAAGCCCGGCAGCAGGAACAACCCGCGCGCCTCGGCGCGGACCTCGGCCAGCAGGTCCGGGACGGCGGGATCGAGCCAGTGCTCGACGTCGTCCAGGACCACCGACGTCAGCCGCTCGCGGACGGCGGCCAGCCCCGCCCGCGCCGCGGTGAGCGTGAGCCCGGACCAGCGGGCGAGGTCGGCCACCGTGGCCGGCCCGTGGCCGTGGAAGAACCGCAGCGCCAGCTCGGCGAGCGCCTCCTCGCCCGCCGGCTCGCGCGGCGCCTCGACCCGCTCGACCCACTCCTCGGCCAGCACGAACAGCTGCTGCCGGCCGTCGGTCGGGCCGAGGCACAGCACGCCCGTGCGGGCGAGGTGCGCGAGCAGGTGGTAGCCGCGCTGGCCGTCCGTGGCCACGCCGCCGGCGTCGAAGACCGCGAGCAGGTCGGCGCGCGCCATCCGCCCGCCGCCGCCCAGCGCGTGGAGCGCGAGCTCGCCGGCCCGCTCGAGGTCCGCGGGCCGCAGTCCGAGCTCGGCCTGCCGCTTGGCCGCCGCGCTCTCCACCCGGCCCGCGCACAGCCGGGTCAGCCAGAACAGGTCCTCGGCCGCGACCAGGTGAAGGGTCCCGCGCATCGGCCAGGAGCGGACCAGCTCGCCGCGGTCCAGCGCCGCCTCGACGCCGGCCCGGGTCCGTTCCCGCGTCCGCAGCGCGACCGAGCTCAGGGCCCCGGCGTAGTCCTGTCCCTGCATGGCGCCCAGCCGGTGCACGGCGGCCGCTGCGTCGGGCGGCCGGGGCCCGGCGATCCGCTGGGCCACCAGGCGCAGCAAGGCCACCTCGTGCGCGGTGACCGCACGGGTGGGAGCGGCGACCATGTGACCCCCTGGTGCCGGGCGCTCCGGGGGCGCCCGCTGGGGACACCGTCGCACCGGCTCCCGACAGCCGCTCCGCACGGGGACCCGCGCGCTCGGGATCACCGCCACGTGCAAGACTGTCGGCGACAGTCAGCAACGCGTGCTCCGGGGTCGGTGCAATTCCGAACCGGCGGTGACAGTCCGCGACCCGGCCGAAGCCATCGGCCGGTGGACCCGGTGGAACTCCGGGACCGACGGTGAAAGTCCGGATGGGAGGCAGCACGCGCGCTCGACGGCCCCGGCCGTCGGCGGTGGCTGCCGTGACTGCGTTCACGGTCGCCACCGGTCGGCGACCTGTGCGCCGTCGGCGCGTCCTACCTCCCAGCACGCCCCCTCCGGGGCCCGCGTCCGCGAACGGACGACGAGGCGGAGGGAGGCACGGTGGACGAGCACGCGAACCACGCAGAACTGCGCGCGATGCGCCGCGCCGTCGAGCTCGCCTCCCGCGGCGGCCCCGCCACCCGCCCCAACCCCGAGGTCGGCTGCGTCGTGCTCGACGCCGCCGGGCAGGTCGCGGGGGAGGGCTGGCACGAGCGTGCCGGTGGGCCGCACGCGGAGGTGGTGGCGCTGACCGCCGCCGGCTCCCGCGCCCGCGGCGGCACCGCGGTGGTCACCCTCGAGCCGTGCGCCCACACCGGCCGCACCGGCCCCTGCACCCGAGCCCTGCTCGACGCCGGGATCGCCCGGGTCGTCTACGCCGTGGCCGACCCCACCGCGCAAGCCGGAGGCGGTGCGCAGGCGCTGGCGGCGGCCGGCGTCGACGTCGTCGGGGGCGTGCTCGAGGACGAGGCGGCCCAGGGGAACGCCCGCTGGCTGACCGGCGTGCGCGAGCAACGGCCCTGGACCACCTGGAAGTTCGCCGCCACCCTCGACGGCCGCTCGGCCGCCGCCGACGGCACCAGCCGCTGGATCACGTCCGCGCAGGCGCGAGCCGACGTGCACCGGCTGCGCGGCGAGGTCGACGCCGTCGTGGCCGGTGTCGGCACCGTGCTGGCCGACGACCCGCAGCTCACCGTCCGCGACGCCGCGGGCGCCCCGGCCGGTCCGCAGCCGCTGCGGGTCGTCGTGGACACCGAGGGGCGAACCCCGCTGGACGCCCGGGTGCGCGACGACGCCGCCCCCACCTGGGTGGCGACGGCCGTCGAGCTGGGCCGCGGCGCGGACGGGCGGGTCGACCTGACCGCCCTTGCGGCATCGCTGCACCAGCGGGGTGTGCAGTCCGTGCTCCTCGAGGGCGGCCCGACCCTGGCCGGCGCCATGCTCCGCGCCGGGCTGGTCGACCGGGTCGTCGGCTACGTCGCCCCGGCGCTGCTCGGCGCCGGACCTGCCGCGCTGGCCGACGCCGGCATCGGCACTATCGCCGACGCGCTCCGGCTCGAGCTCGACGACGTCACGCGCGTCGGCCCCGACGTGCGGTTCACGGCACGGATACCTACGAGCAGTAGGAGGAACATGTCCAGCAAGGCGGTGCGGACCTGATGTTCACCGGGATCGTCGAGGAGCTCGGCGAGGTGGTGGCGATCGACCCGCTCACCGACGACAGCGCACGGCTCACCCTGCGCGGCGAGCTCGTCACCAGCGACGCGGCGCACGGCGACTCGATCTGCGTCAACGGGGTGTGCCTCACCGTCGTCGACGTCGAGGACGGCGCGTTCGCCGCCGACGTCATGAAGGAGACGCTCAGCCGCTCCAGCCTGGGCGAGCTGGTCCCGGGCGCCCCGGTCAACCTGGAGCGGGCGCTCGCCGCGGACGGCCGGTTCGGTGGTCATGTCGTGCAGGGCCACGTCGACGGCACCGGCCGGATCCTGTCGCGCGCGCCGGCCGAGCACTGGGAGCTGGTTCGCGTCTCGTTGCCGCAGCAGCTCAACCGTTACGTGGTGGAGAAGGGCTCGATCACGGTGGACGGCGTCTCGCTCACCGTGGCCTCGGTGGACGAGGAGTCCTTCACCGTCAGCCTGATCCCCACCACGCTCGCCCTCACCACGCTGGGCCGGAAGCAACCGGGGGAGCACGTCAACCTCGAGGTCGACGTGCTGGCGAAGTACGTCGAGAAGCTCATCAACGGCGGCCCGTCCGCCCCCTCCCCGAAGGACCCCTCGTGAGCGTTTTCACCGAGCTGTACGACGCGCACCTGACCATCGCCGGTCACGACATCACCTGGCGCGAGATCCTCGGCAACGCCTTCGGACTGGCCTCGGCCATCGGTGGCATGCGCCGGCGGATCTGGGCCTGGCCGGTCGGCATCGTCGGCAACGTGCTGCTGTTCACCGTGTTCGTCTTCACCGCGGCCGGTTCCGACCACGGCGGCGGACCGCTCTACGGGCAGGCGGGACGGCAGATCTTCTTCGTCGTCGTGTCGATCTACGGCTGGGCGCGGTGGCGGGCCAACCAGCGGGCCGGGGCCGGCGCGGTCGCGGTGGTGCCGCGGTGGGCGACCGCGCGGGAGCGTGCCGTCTACCTGCCGGCGGCGATCGCCGGCGTCGTGGTCTGCGCCCTGCTGTTCAAGACCATCGGGGCGGGCTTCCCCGCCCCCTGGTGGTACTACTGGGCCGACTCCTGGATCTTCGTCGGCTCGATGCTGGCCACCTACGCGATGGGCCGCGGCTGGGTCGACTTCTGGCTGTGCTGGATCGCCGTCGACCTCATCGGCGTGCCTGAGCTCATCCACTTCACATTTTACCCGTCGGCCGTCCTCTACGGCGTCTACGCGGTGTTCGTGATCTGGGGCTTCGTCGCCTGGCTGCGGCTCTCCCGCACCGAGACGGTGGCGCGCCTCACCGCGCCGCCGCGCCCGGACGAGGTCCCCGCGTGAGCACAGGCGTCGTGCTCGACCCGGTCGAGCGGGCGATCGCGGAGGTCGCCGCCGGCCGGGCGGTCGTGGTCGTCGACGACGAGGACCGCGAGAACGAGGGCGACCTCATCTTCGCCGCGCAGCGCGCCACCCCCGAGCTGGTCGGGTTCATGATCCGGCACACCTCCGGGTTCGTGTGCGTGGCGATGGAGGGCAGGGAGCTCGACCGGCTCGGGCTGCCGCCGATGACATACGTCAACGAGGACAGGAAAGGCACCGCCTACGCCGTCACCGTGGACGCCCGGCACGGCACCACCACCGGCATCAGCGCCGCCGACCGCGCCCGCACGATCCGCGTCCTGTGCGACTCCGCCACCGAGCCCTACGAGCTGAGCCGGCCGGGGCACGTGGTGCCGCTGCGGGCCAAGGAGGGCGGGGTGCTGCGCCGCCCGGGGCACACCGAGGCCGCGGTCGACCTCGCCCGGCTGGCCGGGCTGAACCCCGCCGGTGCGCTGTGCGAGCTGGTCAACGAGGACGGGTCGATGATGCGCGCGCCGCAGTGCCGCGCGTTCGCCGACGAGCACGGGCTGGCGATGGTCTCGATCGCCGACCTCATCCAGCACCGCCGGCGCACCGAGCGGCAGGTGCGCCGGGAGGCGGAGACCCAGCTGCCCACCGAGCACGGCATGTTCCGCGCGGTGGGCTACCGCTCCACGCTGGACGACGTCGAGCACGTCGCGCTCGTGCTGGGTGACGTCGCAGGCGGCGACGAGGACACCGACCCGAACGGCGTGCTGGTGCGGGTGCACTCCGAGTGCCTCACCGGCGACGTCTTCGGCTCGTTGCGCTGCGACTGCGGCCCGCAGCTGCACGCCGCGCTCGCCGCGGTGGCGGCCGAGGGCCGGGGGGTCGTGCTCTACATGCGCGGGCACGAGGGCCGCGGGATCGGCCTGGTGCACAAGCTGCAGGCCTACCAGCTCCAGGACTCCGGGGCCGACACCGTGGACGCCAACCTCGAGCTCGGCCTGCCCGCCGACGCCCGCGACTACGGCACCGGCGCGCAGATCCTGGCCGACCTCGGGGTGCGCCGGATGCGGCTGCTCACCAACAACCCGACCAAGCGGGCCGGGCTGGAGGGCTACGGGCTGGAGGTGGTGGGCCGGGTGCCGCTGCCCACCACGCCGACGCCGTGGAACCTGCGCTACCTGCGCACCAAGCGGGACCGGATGGGCCACGATCTTCCCGGCCTGCCGGAGCTGCCCGACGTGCCGGGAGCGCCCACGGCGCCCAGCGCAGCGGGCACGCCAGCACCTGGGGCAGCGCGGACCGACGTCGTCGAGGGGAGCAGCACATGAGCGGGGCCGGAGCACCGAGCATCACCGTGGAGGGGGCGGCGGACCTGCGGGTCGGCGTCGTCGCCGCGCAGTGGCACACCGAGGTGATGGACGGCCTGCTGGCCGGGGCGCTGCGGGCGCTGGAGCGGTGCGGGGTGGCCGAGCCGACGGTCGTCCGCGTGCCCGGCACGTTCGAGCTGCCGGTGGCCGCCAGGCGGCTGGCCGACCTCGGCTACGACGCCGTCGTCGCTCTCGGTGTGGTCATCCGCGGTGGCACCCCGCACTTCGAGTACGTCTGCGACGCCGCCACCCAGGGCCTGACCCAGGTGGCCGTCCAGACCGGGACGCCGGTGGGCTTCGGCGTGCTCACCTGCGACAACGACGCCCAGGCCCGCGACCGCGCCGGCCTGCCCGGCTCGCGCGAGGACAAGGGCGAGGAGGCCGCGCTGGCGGCGCTGGCCACCGCCGTCGCGCTGCGGGAGCTGGGGAGGGGCTGATCACGTGAGGGGACCCCGGACCCGCCCCGCGGCGGGTCAGGGGGCCCCCCCCCTGGCCCCAAGGGTGTCCCGGGCCCC
>JBQCIO010000205.1:0-3694 GCA_051953655.1 Motilibacteraceae bacterium | reverse complement strand
CCAAAAAGGTTCAACCACACACCCACCGAAGCAGGCATATGAACCATAGAGAAAACCCCAGCAACAACAGACAAAACAGAGCTAGCTGTCTGCCTGCCATCACTCAAAGAAACCCAAACCCCAAGACCGAAACCTTGAGGCACGAGGGTCAAAGAAATGGCATTGACTTTCGGCACGCTGTTGAGTTCTCAAACAACGGACGCACATCTCGCGAGAACCGCCCCCTCCGGGGCGCCTCCGCTCGAGGCAGGTCCAGCATCCCACACTCATCTAGGCCCCCTCGTGGAGGGCCCCGATCTTGTGGGGTGGTCTCCCGCGGGTCCGACCAGCGTCTCCGCTGTCCGTTCCACCCGTCCGGGCGACGGAGGTAAACATTAGGCACCCCTGCCGGTGAACGCAAATCCGCAGGTCAGCGGCCTGCAGACGTCCTCCGCGCCGCCCGCGCCCGACCCGGCGGGGTCACTTCCCGGCCGGACCGGTGAGCCAGACCTTGCGCAGCGTCTCGTGCACCGTCCAGACGGTGCGGGCTCCGGCGTCGAGGACGACCACGTCCCCTGGACCCACCTCGTGCGTCGGGCCGCCGGCGACGTCGATCGTCGCCCGGCCGGAGAGGACCACGAAGGCCTCGTCCGCCTCCACGTCCGTCACGGCCCCTCCCTCGGAGCCCACGGCGATCTCCCAGACGCCCAGCTCCCGGCCGTCAGGCCACGCGTGGAGCGTCTCCACCCCCACCCGGGGAGCACCGGCGAGCACCTGCTCGGACGGCACCGGCGCCCCCTCGAGAGGGAGCGCCGGTGCGTGTCGGACGAGCATCAGTCGTTCTGGGGGAAGCCGAGGTTGAGGCCGCCGTGGCTGGGGTCGAGCCACCGGGAGGTGACGACCTTGCCGCGCGTGAAGAAGTGGAAGCCCTCGGTGCCGTGCGCGTGCGAGTCGCCGAACAGCGAGGCCTTCCAGCCGCCGAAGGAGTAGTAGGACATCGGCACCGGGATCGGCACGTTGACGCCGACCATGCCCACCTCGACCTCGTTCTGGTAGCGCCGGGCGGCTCCCCCGTCGTTGGTGAAGATGGCGGTGCCGTTCCCGTAGGGGTTGGCGTTGACCAGCTCCAGCGCGGCGTCGTAGCTGGGCACGCGCACCACCGAGAGCACCGGGCCGAAGATCTCGTCGGTGTAGATCGGCATCTCCGGGGCGACCTTGTCGAACAGGGTGGGCCCGAGCCAGAAGCCGTCCGCGCCGCCGTCCACCTGGGTCTGCCGCCCGTCGACCACCAGGTCCGCGCCCGCGGCCACCCCGGCGTCGAGGTACGAGGCGACCTTGTCCCGGTGCTGGCGGGTGACCAGCGGGCCCATGTCGCAGCCGCGACGGCCGTCGCCGACCTTCAGCCCGGCCATGCGCTCCTTGATCTTCTCGATCAGGGCGTCGCCCACCGGGTCGACGGCCACCAGCGCGGAGATGGCCATGCAGCGCTCCCCGGCCGATCCGAAGCCGGCGTTCACGGCCGCATCCGCCGCGAGGTCGAGGTCGGCGTCGGGCAGGACCACCATGTGGGTCTTCGCACCGCCCAGCGCCTGCACGCGCTTCCCGTGCCGGGTGCCGGTCTCGTAGACGTACTGGGCGATGGGCGTGGAGCCGACGAACGAGACCGCCTTGACGTCCGGGTGCTCCAGCAGCCGGTCCACGGCCACCTTGTCGCCGTGGACGACGTTGAAGACGCCCGCGGGCAGGCCGGCCTCGGCCCACAGCTCGGCGAGGAAGTTGGCGGCGGACGGGTCCTTCTCGCTGGGCTTGAGCACCACGGCGTTGCCGGCGGCGATCGCGACCGGGAAGAACCACATCGGGACCATCGCCGGGAAGTTGAACGGCGAGATGATCGCGACGACGCCGAGCGGCTGGCGGATGGAGTAGACGTCGACGTTGGTCGAGACGCCCTCCGAGAAGCCGCCCTTGAGCAGGTGCGGGGCACCGCAGGCGAACTCGACCACCTCGAGGCCGCGGGTGACCTCGCCGAGCGCGTCGGAGAGCACCTTGCCGTGCTCGGCCGTGATGATGGCCGCCACCTCCTCCTTCCGCGCGTTGAGGAGCTCGCGGAAGGCGAAGAGCACCTGGGTGCGACGGGTGAGCGAGGTGTTGCGCCACTCCGCGAACCCGCTGCTGGCGGCCGCCACGGCCTCGTCCACCTCCGCGACCGAGGCGAAGGACACCAGGCCGGACACCTCGCCGGTGGCCGGGTCGTACACCTCCCCCTGCCGCTCGGCCGGCTTGTCCCAGCGCTTGCCGTCGATCCAGTGGGTGATGCTCGCGGGCACGTCGTGGCCTTCCTCGAGGCTGCAGCCCGCGCGACGGGCTGCACAGCAGGGTCGCGACGAGTCTGGCGAGCGACGGCGCCGGATCGACAGGCGCAGGGTGTCGGCGTCGACCGGCAGGGGGCTTACACGTTGCCGTCCTCGGCCCTGTGCTCGAGCGCGTCAGCTGTCGAATCCGAGCCCTAACCGGTCGAGCAGCCGGAGCCAGGGACCGCGCCGGCCCTCGTGCGCGTCGGCGCGGGCGATCGCCCGACGGGTCGCCTCGATGGCGGCCCAGCGGAACGGCTCGGGCGGGAAGGGCACCGGCTTGGTCCGCACCATCTCCAGCCGGGTCCGCTCGGTGGCGCGCGTCCCCGTCCGGCCGTCGAGCAGGTCCAGCAGGGTCGCCGCGCCGAACCGGGTCGCTCCGACGCCGAGCCCGGTGTAGCCGGCGACGTAGGCGGTCCGGCCGCGGTGGGCCGTCCCCCAGAACGCGCTGAACCGGCTGCAGGTGTCGATCGCCCCGCCCCAGCGATGGCTGAACCGCAGTCCCTCGAGCTGGGGGAAGGTCGTGAAGAAGTGGTCGGCGAGGGTGGCGAAGCTCTCCGGCCGCTGGTCGTACTCGGCCCGCACCTGGCCGCCGAAGTGGTGCACGGCGTCGTACCCGCCCCACAGGATCCGGTCGTCGGCGGTGAGACGGTAGTAGTGGAACTGGTTGCCGGCGTCGCCGATGCCCTGGCGCTGCGCCCATCCGATCGAGGCCCGCTGCTCGGACGAGAGGGGCTCGGTCACCAGCACGTAGTCGTAGACGGGGACGACGAACGAGGAGACCCGCCGCAGCAGCGGCTTGAACGCGTTGGTGGCGAGCGCCACCTTGCCGGCCCGGACCGTGCCGAAGTCGGTCCGCAGCTGCAGGTGCGCGCCGGCGTCGTCCAGGGCGCGCACGGCGGTGCGCTCGTGCACCCGGACGCCGAGCGCCCGGCAGGCCGCGGCCAGGCCCCACGCAAGCCGGGCCGGGTGGACCAGCGCCGCGCCGTCGCGGTCCCACACGCCGCCGAGGTAGGTCGGTGAGCTGACCTGCGCCCGCACGGCGTCGCGGTCGAGCCACTCGACCTTGCCGCCGTGCCGGGCGGCGAGCTCCGGCTCCTCGCGCAGGTCCTCCACCTGCCACGGCTCGGTGGCGACGGTGAGCTCGCCGGTGCGCTCCCACTGCGCGTCGATGCCGTGGCGCAGCAGCGCGGCCTCGATCGCCGCGAGGTTCTCCGCCCCCCGTCGGAGAAGCTCGGGCAGCTCCCCCGGCCACCGGTCCAGGCCGTTGCGCAGCCCGTGGGTGATGCTCGCCTCGCAGAACCCGCCGTTGCGGCCCGAGGCCGCCCAGCCCACCTCGTGCCCCTCCAGGAGCAGGACGTCGA
>JBQCIO010000204.1:0-3886 GCA_051953655.1 Motilibacteraceae bacterium | reverse complement strand
ACCCGGTGATCGGCCGTGATACCGAGATCCGCCGCACGATCCAAATCCTCTCGCGCAAGAGCAAGAACAACCCGGTGCTGATCGGTGAGCCGGGCGTCGGCAAGACGGCGATCGTCGAGGGCCTGGCCCAGCGCGTCGTCGCCGGTGACGTGCCGGAGTCGTTGCGCGGCAAGCGCGTCGTCGCGCTGGACCTCGGTTCGATGGTGGCCGGCGCGAAGTACCGCGGTGAGTTCGAGGAGCGGCTCAAGGCCGTCCTCAACGACATCAAGGAGTCCAACGGCCAGGTCGTCACCTTCATCGACGAGCTGCACACCGTCGTCGGCGCCGGGGCCACCGGCGACTCCGCCATGGACGCCGGCAACATGCTCAAGCCGATGCTCGCCCGCGGCGAGCTGCGGATGGTCGGCGCCACCACGCTGGACGAGTACCGCGAGCACATCGAGAAGGACCCGGCCCTCGAGCGCCGGTTCCAGCAGGTGTTCGTCGGCGAGCCCAGCGTCGAGGACACCATCGGCATCCTGCGCGGGCTCAAGGGCCGCTACGAGGCGCACCACCAGGTGCAGATCGCCGACGCCGCCCTGGTCGCCGCGGCCACCCTGTCGGACCGCTACATCACCAGCCGCTTCCTGCCGGACAAGGCCATCGACCTCGTGGACGAGGCCGCGTCGCGGCTCCGGATGGAGATCGACTCGCGGCCGGTGGAGCTCGACGAGCTCCAGCGCGCCGTCGACCGCCTCCGCATGGAGGAGCTGGCCCTCTCCAAGGAGACCGACGCCGGGTCGGTCGACCGGCTGGCCCGGCTGCGCGCGGACCTGGCCGACAAGCAGGAGGAGCTGGCCGCGCTCACCGCGCGCTGGGAGAACGAGAAGTCCGGCCTCAACCGGGTCGGCGAGCTCAAGAAGCGCCTGGACGACCTGCGCGGCCAGGCCGAGCGGGCCCAGCGCGACGGCGACTTCGAGGCCGCCTCCCGGCTGATGTACGGCGAGATCCCCGCCATGGAGAAGGAGCTGGCCGACGCCTCGGTGCTGGCCAACAGCCGTGAGGCGATGGTGAAGGAGGAGGTCGGCCCGGACGACGTCGCCGACGTCGTCGCTGCCTGGACCGGCATCCCCGCCGGCCGGCTGCTCGAGGGCGAGACCGCCAAGCTGCTGCGGATGGAGGACGAGCTCGGGCGCCGGATCATCGGCCAGCGCGAGGCCGTGCGCGCCGTCGCCGACGCCGTCCGCCGCGCCCGGGCCGGCGTCTCGGACCCGGACCGCCCCACCGGCTCGTTCCTCTTCCTCGGCCCCACCGGCGTCGGCAAGACCGAGCTGGCCAAGGCCCTGGCCGACTTCCTCTTCGACGACGAGCGGGCGATGGTCCGCATCGACATGAGCGAGTACTCCGAGAAGCACTCGGTGGCCCGCCTGGTCGGTGCCCCTCCCGGCTACGTCGGCTACGAGGAGGGCGGCCAGCTCACCGAGGCCGTCCGCCGCCGCCCGTACACGGTGGTGCTGCTGGACGAGGTGGAGAAGGCCCACCCGGAGGTCTTCGACATCCTGCTCCAGGTGCTCGACGACGGCCGGCTCACCGACGGCCAGGGCCGCACCGTCGACTTCCGCAACGCGATCCTGGTGCTCACCTCCAACCTCGGCTCGGTCTACCTCACCGACCCCGGCATGGAGCCCGACGCCCAGCGCGAGGCGGTGATGTCGGTGGTGCGCGGCACCTTCAAGCCCGAGTTCCTCAACCGGCTCGACGACGTCGTGCTGTTCGAGGCCCTCGGCACCGAGGAGCTGACGAAGATCGTCGACCTCCAGGTGGCCGCGCTGGCCCGCCGCCTGTCCGCCCGCCGGGTCGACCTGCAGGTCACCGACGCGGCCAAGGAGTGGCTCGCCCTCACCGGCTACGACCCGGTCTACGGCGCCCGCCCGCTGCGCCGGCTCGTGCAGAGCGCCATCGGCGACCAGCTCGCCAAGGCCCTGCTCGCCGGCCAGGTCCGCGACGGCGACACCGTCACCGTCGACGTCAGCGACAGCAAGGACGCGCTCGCGCTGACCGCCGCCCGCTGACGGCGCGCGCACCCGGCCCGCTGCCAACGATCACGTCAACGTGACCATTGGCCGCTTCCCGCCGTGAATTCAATTCACGGCGGGAAGCGACCAAAGGCGGCGGGACGTGCGACGGCGACCCGGCCGATCAGCCGGTGATCAGCAGCAGCGCCCCGCCGATCCCGGCGAGCACCAGCGTCACGGTCCGCGCCAGCTGGTGCCCGACCCGCGGCGCCACCAGCGCGCCGAGCGCGAGGCCCACCACCAGCCCGACGGCCACCGGCACGTCGGTCGACGGCGCCCATGGCGGCACCCCGAGGGTTGCCAGCGCCACCACGTTGAGCGCGAGGAAGTAGGCCTGAAGGGTGGCCCGCAGGTCGCGCTGCCCCCAGCCGGCGTTGGTCGCGTAGAGCGCCACCGCGGGTCCGCCGGTGGCCGCGGCCACGTTCATCGCGCTGGACACCGTGCCGGCGACGACGGCGCCGGCCCGCCCGGCCGCCCGGTGCCAGCGCAACCCGGCGGCGAGCATCAGCACTCCGACGACGACGGCCGCCCCGGCCACCCGCGCCTCCACCGTCGGGTCCAGCCCGCGCAGCGCGCGCGCCCACAGCGGCGTCGTCAGCGCCGCGGGCACGAACAGCAGCAGCGCGTCCAGGGCGCGCACCTCGCGCCACTCGCGGGCCAGCACCACCGCGTTGAGCACCGCGCTGATGACGATCGCGACGCCGACGCCCTGGTGCGGCCCGAGCGCGGCCACCAGGGCCGGCCCGCAGACCAGGATGAAGCCGATCCCGGACACCGACTGCGCGACGGCCCCGGCCGCCACCGCCCCGACCAGGAACAGCGCGGAGGCGTCAGGCACCGAGGTCGTCGAGCAGACGCTGCAGGATCTCGGGGAAGTCCTCGAGCGACTCCTCGTCGATGCCGTCGAGGGGGAGCCCGGCCTTGCGGCGGACCCGGAAGCGGCCGATCGCCAGCTGTCCGTCGTCGTCCGGCACGCGGTCCAGCCCGATCGTGTACCAGCGGGCCGCGGTGCGCAGGTCGCCGTGCTCCTCGTAGCTCTCGGCCACGAAGCTGAAGTCGGCGGCCTCGGCGGGAGGCTCCCGGCGCAGCGCCCGTTCCAGCTCGGCCGCCTCCTCGAGCTGCCCGGCCTCCAGCAGGCCGGCATGCAGGTGAACGCGCGGGTCCTGGTAGTGGTTCGTCTCGCCGAGCGCGACCGCCCGGCGGTAGCACTCGAGGGCACGGGCGTGGTCGCCCGCCTGCTCCCACTGCGACCCCGCCGCGACCAGCAGGTCCCCGGGCCACACCTCGTCCTCCGGGTGCGGGCTGTCCGCCCAGCGCTGCAGGACCTCCGCCCCGACCAGCGGGGGCTCCCTGCTCCAGAGGATCTCGTCCAGGTCCTCCTCGGTCACCGGCTTCCGGCTCACTTCAGCACCGCCAGCCGCCGTACGGCCTCGTCCAGCACCCCGTCGCGCTTGCAGAACGCCCATCGCACCAGGTGCCGCCCCTCCGACAGGTCGTCGTAGAACACCTGGCAGGGGATCGCCACCACCCCGGCCCGGTGGGCCAGCTCGCGGCAGAACTCCAGCCCGTCCTCGTGCCCCAGCGGACGGATGTCGGTGGTGACGAAGTAGGTGCCCTGCGGCACGAACACGTCGAAGCCGACCGAGGCCAGGCCGTCGCACAGCCGGTCGCGCTTGGCCCGCAGCCCGTCGCGCAGCCCGGCGAAGTACTCATCCGGCAGCCCCAGCCCGGCGGCGACCGCGGGCTGGACGGGCGCCCCGTTGACGTAGGTGAGGAACTGCGTCGCGGGGCGGCCCCCGGCGACCCACGCGGGCGGGCCGGGGACCCACCCG
>JBQCIO010000203.1:0-14776 GCA_051953655.1 Motilibacteraceae bacterium | reverse complement strand
CTCAGCAACGAGCCCCGGATGCGCCTGCGGCGTCCGGGGCTCGTTGCTGTCGGGGGCCGGCCCTCGACCGGCCGTCGGGCGGCCGCTCGTGTCCGCCCTCGTCGTCGGCCTCGCAGGGCGCGAAGGTGCCTAGCATGCGCGGTGTGAGCGAGCCGCCGGGGCCGACCCCGGACGCCGGGCCCCCGGCGCCACGCCGCCATCGGCGCTCGCGCCGGGTGGCGATCGCGGTGGCGCTCTTCCTCGCCGCCGACCTCGCCGCGGCGGCCTGGTTCGGTCAGCGGCTCACCGACCGCCCCGCCGCCGGGCCGACCGCCGCGCCCACCGGCCGGGTGACCGCCGGGACCCGGGTGCCCAGCCAGGTGGACCCGCAGGCCGCCGCCCGCGCCGCCCGCGAGCAGGCCCTGGCCGACCTGCTCGCCCGCCGGTCCCGCGCGGTCATGCACCGCGACGTCACCGCCTGGCGGGCGACCGTCGACCCGCGCGAGGGAGCCTTCGCCGCGCAGCAGGACGTGCTGTTCAGCAACCTCCTCCGCCTGCCGCTGGCCGGCTGGGAGCTCGCCCCCGGCGGAGAGGGTCCGGCGCTGTCCCCGGAGCGGGCCCGGGTGCTCGGGCCGGACGCCTGGATCAGCCGGGTCGTGCTGCGCTACCGGCTGCGCGGCTACGACGCCGCCGACGTGGTCCGCCAGCGCTACCTCACCCTCGTCACCGCGCCCGACGGGACCTGGAAGATCGCCTCCGACGCCGATGCCGCCGCCACCGGGGCCGCCGCCGGCTCGACGGGCGGCGGGACCGAGCCGGACCACGACCTGTGGGACCTCGGCCCGGTCACCGTCGAGCAGGGCCGGCGCACCCTGGTCGTCTCCCGTCGCGACGACGTCGACCTGGCGCGCTACGCCCGGGAGGAGGACGCCGCCGTGGCGGCAGTGGACCGGGTGTGGCCCTCGGCGTGGCCGCGCCGGGTGGTGCTGCTCGTCCCGGCCAGCCAGCAGGAGATGGCGAGCGTGCTGGCCATCCCGGCCGACGGCCTCGGGCAGATCGCGGCGATCACGACCGGGCAGCGCTCGGACGGGGGCACCGGGACCACCGGCGACCGGGTCGTGGTGAACCCCGCCACCTACGACACGCTCACCGCGCTCGGACGCCGGGTCGTGCTGGCGCACGAGACCACCCACGTCGCCACCCGTGCCGTCACCCGGGGCGCCGTCCCCATCTGGCTGTCCGAGGGCTTCGCCGACTACGTGGGCTACCTGGACAGCGGTGTCCCGGTGGCCACCGCGGCCCGCGAGCTGCTCACCCAGGTGCGCTCGGGCGCGGCGCCGACGACGTTGCCGGTGCAGCAGGACTTCGACCCGGCGCGCGGGAAGATCGCAGCCGCCTACGAGAGCGCGTGGCTGGCGTGCCGCTACGTCGTCGCGGAGAACGGTCAGGACGCCTTGGTCCGGCTCTACCAGCAGGTGGCGACCTCGCGGTCCAGCGACGAGCAGACGAACCTGGCCGCCGCGCTGCGCAGCGTGCTCGGCCTCACCCCGGCCCAGTTCACCGACGGGTGGCGGGACTACGTGCGGTCCCAGGCAGGCCGGTGAGCGCCCGATCCGCTGCCGCCCTCGCGGTGGTCGTGCTCGGCCTCGCGCTGCTGGCGGCCGCGCTGCTCACCACGCCCTGGCACCCCCTGCCCGGGCCCGTGCCCGGCGGCAGGGCGGCGCCACGGGTGGCCGGCGACTTCACGGCGCCGGAGGTGGCGCGGGCCGAGGCCTACCGCTCCCTGGTGCGCCCGGTCGCCTGGGTCTCGCTGGCCCTCGGGCTGGTCCTCACGCTGCTGCTGGGCCTGACCCCGCTGGGTGCGCGGCTGGTCCGGACCCTGGCTGCTCCGCTCGGTGGGTCCTGGTGGGCGCAGGTGCTGGTGGGAACGGTGGCGCTGACCCTGCTCGGCCGGCTGCTGGCGCTGCCGTTCCACGCCCGGGTCCAGGTGGTGGCCCGCCGCTACGGGCTGGTCGTGCAGCCCTGGCGCGGCTGGCTGCTCGACGTCGTCAAGGGCTGGGCCGTCGGCACCGTCCTGCTCGCGCTCGTGCTGCTGGCGGTGGTCGGGCTGGCCCGCTGGCGCGGTGGCTGGTGGTGGGTGCCCGCGGCGGTCGGCGCCGCGCTGCTCGTGGTGCTGATGTCGTTCGCCTACCCCCTGGTGGTCGAGCCGCTGTTCAACCGGTTCACCCCGATGGCCGCGGGCCCGCTGCGCAGCGAGCTGCTCGAGCTCGCCGCCCGCGACGGCGTGCCGGTGTCCGACGTCCTGGTGGCCGACGCGTCGCGGCGCACCACCGCGCTCAACGCCTACGTCTCGGGCCTGGGCGCCACCCGTCGGATGGTCGTCTACGACACCCTGCTGCAGCAGGCCGACCCCGGCGAGGTGCGGCTCGTCACCGCGCACGAGCTCGGGCACGCCGCCCGCCGCGACGTCCTGCACGGCACGCTGCTCGGGGCGCTCGGCGCCGCGGCCGGCGTGTGCCTGCTGGGGGTGCTGCTCGGCTGGGCTCCGCTGTTGCGCCGCGCCGGGGTCGACGGGTTGGCCGACGGGCGGTCGGTGGCGCTGGTCCTCGCTCTGGCCGCGCTGCTGTCCGCGGTGGGCGGGCCGTTCCAGATGCTGGTGAGCCGGCGGCTGGAGACCCGGGCCGACGTGCACGCGCTCGACCTCACCGCGGACCCGGCCACCTTCGCACTCATGCAGCGGCGGCTCGCCGTCTCCAACCTCAGCGACCTCACCCCGCCCGTGCTGGCCTTCGTGCTGTTCGCCAGCCATCCCACCGGGCCCCAGCGGATCGCCCTGGCACGGGACTGGGCGCGCAGCCGCGGCGTCCCCGAGCCGGGTGCGCTGGCCCCGTAGGCTGCGCCGGTGGCCGCCCGCACCCTCGTCGTCACCAACGACTTCCCACCCCGGCAGGGCGGCATCGAGTCCTTCGTCAGCGCCCTGGTCGAGCGGATGCCGCCGGACCAGGTCGTCGTCTACGCCTCCCGCACCGACGGCGCGTCGGAGTACGACGCGCAGGTGCCCTACCGGGTCGTGCGCGGCCCTCGCTACCCGATGCTGCCGACGCCGCGGGTGGCGCACGACGCCGAACGGATGCTGCGCGAGCACGGCTGCACCTCGGTGCTCTTCGGTGCGGCCGCGCCGCTCGGGCTGCTCGCGCCGCGGCTGCGGGCCGCCGGCGCGCAGCGGATCGTCGGGCTGACCCACGGTCACGAGATCTGGTGGGCCCGGATGCCCGGGGCGCGCCAGGTCCTGCACCGGATCGGCGAGGGCACCGACGTGCTCACCTACCTGGGGGAGTACACCCGCTCGCGCATCGCGCCGGCGCTCGCGCCCGCCGCCGCCGCGCGGATGGCCCGGCTGCCACCCGGTGTGGATCCGCAGCGCTTCCACCCGGGCAGCGGCGGGGCCGCCCTGCGCGCCCGGCTGGGGATCCCGCCGGAGCGGCCGGTCGTGCTGTGCGTGGCGCGGCTGACCCCGCGCAAGGGTCAGGACACGCTCATCCGGGCGATGCCCCGGGTGCTGGCCCGCGTGCCGGACGCGCTGCTCGTCGTCGCCGGCGGCGGGCCTTATCGGCAGCGGCTGGAGAAGCTGGTTCGCGAGGTCGGGGTCGAGGGCTCCGTGCTCGTGCCCGGCTCGGTGCCGTGGGCGGAGCTGCCCTCGTGGTTCGACGCCGCCGACGTCTTCGCCATGCCCTGCCGCACCCGCCGGTTCGGGCTGGAGGCCGAGGGGCTCGGCATCGTCTTCCTCGAGGCCGCGGCCACTGGTCTTCCTGTGGTGGTGGGGGATTCTGGTGGTGCGCCGGACGCGTGCCTGCCCGGGGAGACCGGCTACGTCGTCCACGGCACCGACGTCGAAGAGGTCTCCGACAGAGTGTCGGAGCTGCTGCTCGACCGCGACCTGGCCCACCGGATGGGGGAGCGGGGGCGAGCCTGGGTGCAGCAGCAGTGGCAGTGGGACGACCTGGCGGCGTCGCTGCGCGACCTGCTCGAGATGGCGGCGCCGTGACCTCGCCGGTCGCGGTGACAACGGGCTCGCTCGTGCTCCGACCCTGGCGCCCGGAGGCGGAGGCCGACATCGAGGCGGTGCTGCGCGCAGCGCAGGACCCCGAGCTGAGCCTGTGGAACGGCGTCCTTCGGACCGTCGAGGATGCCTACGCGGTGTCGGAGCCGGCGGCGCGCACTGCCGCGGTGGAGTGGCTCGCCCGGATGGCCGACTGGCGTGGCGGAGCCCACGCGACCTGGGCGGTGGCGCAGCCGCCGGGCGACGTCGTGCTGGGCTACGTCTCGCTCTTCGACGTCGACCGCGAGCAGGAGTCGGCCGAGGTGGGCTACTGGACCCTGCCGGCCGCCCGCGGCCGCGGCGTGGCGACCGCCGCGCTCGCAGCCGCCGCCTCGTTCGCCTTCACCGAGCTGGGTCTGCGGCGGGTGATGCTCTTCCACGCCGTGGAGAACGAGTCCTCCTGCCGGGTCGCCGGCCGGGCCGGCTTCGCCTACGAGGGGCTGCACCGGCAGTCCTACCGCTACGGCGACGGCCGGTGGCACGACGAGCACAGCCACGGCCGGCTGCGGGACGACCCTCTGCCACCGGCCGTCGGGTGGGATGCCGGTCCGGTGCAGGACGCATCGCCCCGGGGGTGACCGGGCAGGGGTCCGGGATGCTGGAACAGCTGCCCGACGGCCTGATGCGCCCGGTCCGCCGCCGCTACCGCAGCGGGATGCGCCACGTCCCGCGGCCGGTGCGACGGATCGTCGGCTGGGCGCGCAGCGACGAGTCCCTGCTCACCGCGGCCGCGCTGTCCTTCTACGCCCTGATGTCCTTCCCGCCGATGGTGCTGATCGCCTTCTGGATCGTGGGCGCGGTGGCCGGCAAGGACCAGCTGCAGTCGGCCGGGGACACGCTGTCCGGCTGGCTGCCGCAGCAGCTGCAGTCGACCGGGCTGCTCACCACGATGACGTCGGTGGCCGCCGGGGTGGGCTGGACGAGCGTGCTGGCCGCGGTGTGGCCGGCAACCTGGTACGGCGGGGGGCTGTCCCGCGCCTTCGACCGGATCGCGGGCGGGGACAAGCGCCGGCTGGACGGGCTGCGCGGGCGGGCGCTCGGGCTGACCCTCGTGCTCGCGCTGCCGCTCGGCGTGCTCGCCGTGCTGCTGGTGGCGTTCCTGGCACCGGGGATCACCGGTAAGGGCGTCTGGGCCTATGTGCTCGGCCTCGTCGCCGGCGGCCTGCTCGGGCTGGTGCTGCTCACCGGCGTCCTGGCGGCGGTCTACAAGGCCTTCGGTGCGGTGGACGCCGGCTGGCGGCAGACGACCGCGGGCGGCGCGCTGGCCGCGCTGGCCGCGGTGCTGGTGAGCGCCGGGTTCGTGGGCTACGTGCGGCTGGCCGGGAGCTACGACACGAAGTACGGCAACCACCTGGTCGGCACCGTGGCGCTGTTCGCGCTGTGGGTCTACCTGGTGCACCTGGTGGTGCTCAGCGGCTACCGGTGGACGACCAACCGGGCGCGGCGGCGCCGGGGGTCGTCGACGTCGTCCTCGGACCCCGAAGGTGCGGGCAGGGCCGGCTCGGCGGCGGCCAGGCAGACCAGCAGCAGCGAGCCCACCAGCCAGAACTGGTTGTAGAAGGCCTGCTTGTTGGTCAGGTTGAGCACCAGCAGCAGCACCGCCCACCACATCGCCAGCCGCCCCGGTCCGGGCTGCTCGCGGCGCACGGCCCAGGTCGTGCCGGCCAGGGTGCCGAGCAGGACCAGGCCGGTGAGCCAGAACGGCGGGGTCCAGCCGGCGCGGAACGCCGCGACGTAGAGGTTGGGGGACAGGCGCAGCGGCGGATAGCTCAGCAGCAGCGTGACCGTGTCGTGCAGGAAGTCGGCCGGTCCCCACAGGAACCACGGCAGGCACAGCAGGCCGCCGGCCACGACGCCGACGAGGGTGCGGCGCGGGCCGAACCGCCTCCACGCGAGGAGCCCCGGCACCAGCAGCGCCATGTGCTGCTTGGTGCTCAGCAGCACCGCCAGCGAGGCGACGGCACCGGGCAGACGACCGGTGCGCGCCGCCGCCAGCAGCAGCACGAGGAACAGCAGCAGGAGCGGCTCGGTCCACGACTGCTCGGTCTGCGCGAGCTGGCCCGGGGTCAGCAGGAGCAGCAGGGCGCCGGCCCGCGCGTCGGCGCCGCGGTCCCGGCCGTCGTCCTCAGGCCTCCAGCGGGCGAGCACCAGGGCGGCCAACAGCAGCGCCACCGTGAGACCCCAGCGGACGTCGCCGAGGACCCAGCGGAACGGGGCGAGCAGCACCAGCGTGGTGGGCAGGTAGGTGAAGGCGTCGCCGACGCCCGGGCTGCCGACCCAGCTGCTGGCGTAGGGATCGCGTCCGTGGAGCAGGCCGGTGGCGCCCTGGTCCAGGGACAGCCAGACGTCGATGCGCGGCACCGGGTCGTAGCGCACGGCGACCCAGGTGGTGGCGACCAGGGCCGCGCCGGCCAGCAGCAGCGCACCGGTGCGCGCCGCGCGGCGGGGCACCAGCCAGAGCGAGGCGCACAGCAGGTCCGCGCCGACCACCAGCCAGCGGTTCGCCGCCTTCGGGTCGTCGGGCAGGTAGGCGAAGTAGCGCAGCGACGCGACGGCCAGCGCGCTGAGGGCCAGCCCGGCGGCCACCGACCACGCCGGCGGTGCGGCCAGCCCGTGCCGGCGGGTGAGCAGGAGCAGCCCCAGCAGGGCGGGCAGGCAGAGGGTCAGCCCGACCACGGTGAGCGGCTGGAAGTCCGCCACCGAGTGCAGGTTGGAGATCGACAGCAGCGTCCACACGCCGACCAGCGCGGCGCCGGCCCACCGGGCGGGCGACGGGGTTGGCACGGGGCTGCGACCACCTGTCTGACGTCGTGACGTGCGTCGGGGAGGATGTCCGTCGTGGAGGCTACCGAGGTCCGGAAGCTGGCCGCCCTCGAGGACCGCCACTGGTGGTACGCGGAGCGGCGCTGGCTGCTGCGCCGGATGGTCCGCCGGTGCGGGGTGCTCGCCGACTCGCCGCGGCGACCGGTGGCCGTGGACGTCGGGGCGGCGGGGGGCGGCAACACCCGCGAGCTCGCCCGGCTCGGCTGCTTCGCGGTGCCGGTGGAGTACGGCGAGGCCGGCGCCGCCGTGGCGCGCGAGCGAGGCCTCGACGTCGTGCGCGGTGACGCGACCGCGCTGCCCTTCGCCACCGGCGGCGCCGACCTGGTGGTCGCCTTCGACGTCATCGAGCACATCGAGGACGACGTCGCCGCGCTGAGGGAGATGCGCCGGGTGCTGCGCCCCGGCGGAGTGCTGCTGCTGGCGGTGCCGACCGGCATGGACCTGTGGTCCGCGCACGACGAGGCGGTGGGCCACGTCCGCCGCTACGACGCCGCCTCGCTCCTGGCCGCGGTGCGCGCGGCCGGCTTCACGGTGACCGAGGCGCAGCCGTGGATGGTCCTGCTGCGGCCGGTGGTGCGGCTGCGCCGGTCGCGGTCGACGGGGAGCGACCTGTCCGCGCTGCCGGCGGTGGTGAACTCCGCGCTGCGCGGGGTCGTCGTCGCCGAGCGGGTGCTGCCGGTAGCCGGCCGGCGCGGGGTGTCGATGCTGCTGACCGCGCGCGCCTAGCTCTCGGGGCGTAGCCGCGATGTCTCGACGCTTGGGTCGCTGAGGGTGTCGGAGGCCATGTCCGGGGCAGTGTCCGACGCGATGTAGTAGAGCGGGCGGTGCTGGGCCTCGGCGAACAGCCGGCCCACGTACTCACCGAGCAGGCCGAGGCACAGCAGCTGGACCGCGCCCAGGAACAGGATCCCGACGGTGACCGAGGCCCAGCCGGGCACGGTGTGCCCCAGCAGGTAGGCAGCCACCGCCCCGGCGGTGAGCAGCCCGCACAGCAGCGCGCCGTAGAGGCCCACCCAGGTGGCGATCCGCAGCGGCGCCCCGGTGAACGAGGTGACGCTGTCCAGGGCCAGCCGGGTCATCTTGTGCAGCGGGTACTTGCTCGTGCCGGCGGCGCGCTTCTCGCGCCGGTAGGTGACCTGGCTGCTGGGATGGCCGAGCCACGGGATGAGCAGCCGGTAGACGCGGTGCCGCTCGGGCAGGGCCTTGAGGTCGTCGACGACGGCCCGGCTCATCAGCCGGAAGTCGCCCGCGGAGTGGGGCACGTCGTCGCCGGCGATCCGCCGGACGACGCGGTAATAGGCCCCGGCGCTCCATCGCTTGAACGCCGAGTCGGTGCTGCGGTCCTCGCGCACGGCGTAGACGACGTCGCTGCCGTCGGCCCGCGCCCGCTCCAGCATCCGGGGGATCAGCTCGGGCGGGTCCTGCAGGTCGGCGTCGATGGTGACCACCCAGTCGCCGCGGGCCCGCTCCAGGCCGGCGGTGAGCGCGGCCTGGTGCCCGCTGTTCCTCCGCAGGCGGACCACTCGCAGCTGCGGCCACTCCTGGCGCAGGCCGGCCAGCACCAGCGCGGTGCCGTCGCGGCTGCCGTCGTCGACGGTGACGACCTCGTACGGCTCGTGGAGGGCGTCGAGAACCGCGCGCAGGCGCGCCGCGGTGAGGGGGAGGACCTCCTCCTCCTCGAACACCGGCACGACGACGCTGAGCACGACCCCTCCTGAAGCGATGCTCGGAGGGTACCCGCGCACGACGGGTCGTCCGGGTGCACACGATGCGTGACCGCCATTCGTGCCGAGCCGTGACGTCTGTCCGGTCCGGGATCGTCCGAACGGCCACCGGGATCCTCGGATCGTCGACGCGGAGCAGCCGTTCTCCTCATTCTCTGCGACGCATCGTGACCGCACTCTCCTGATGTCGGGTCGGCGACCGCCGGCCTCCCGGGCCGGTCCCGGACCACATTCACGAGGGGAACCTCCCATGCTCAAGTACGTCGCCAAGCTGCAGAGCCGTCTTGCGCAGGACAAGGGCGCCACCGCCGTGGAGTACGGCCTGATGGTCGCGCTGATCGCCGTCGCCATCATCGGCACCGTGACGGCGCTCGGGACGGGCCTCAACGGTCTGTTCACCACCGTCACCGGGGCTCTCTGACGTAGTCCACGGTCGAAGGCCCGGCCCTCGGCCGGGCCTTCAGCTTCAGAGTCAAGGAGCCCTGTGAGCAGGAGCAGGCGAGATTCCGCCGACAGGCCTCAGCAACTAGGAGATCACGTGACATCGAGCCGGCGCGATGGAGGGGCCACAGCAGTCGAGTATGCGCTGATCCTTGCCGGGATCTTCGTCGTCATCGTCTCAGCGGTCACCGCGCTGGGTGTCGGAGTCCGAGGCCTGTTCCAGCTCGTTCCACCTGGCTTGTAGCTGCTTCGAGGGGGAGAGGTGTACGCACGCTGGCGTTCGTCGGGTCCTGAGCACGGCGCGGCCGCGGTCGAGCTGGCCCTGGTCCTGCCCCTGCTGCTCCTCTTCCTGAGCGGGCTCGTCGACTTCGGGCTCGCCTACTTCGCGAAGATCTCGGTCAACTCCGCCGCCAGGGACGGAGCACGCTGGGCTGCTCTGGGCGAGCCGCTGAGCGACGTTCAGGCGAGGGTCGTCGCGGCCGCTCCATCTCTCCCCCTCGGCGGCAGCGCACCGCCTGCGGTCACCGCCTTCACGGCCTGCCCCAACGGTGGGGGGAACGGCAGCGTCACGGTGTCCTACACCTATCGATTCATCACTCCTCTGGGCGCCGTCATGGGTTTCTTCGGCGGTGGCGGCCCTGGAACCTCGGTGGCCATCACCTCGACGGGGGTCATGCGATGCGAGGTCTGATACTGCGGCGCGTCGGAGACGACCGCGGCGCCGTCGTCGTGATCGTGGCCGTTCTTGCCGCGTTCGGTGTACTGGTCGGTCTCTCGGCGGTCTCCATCGACGTCGGCCGGGTCTACGCCAAGCGTGCGGAGCTGCAGACCAGCGCGGACTCCGGTGCGCTCGCGCTCGCGACCGAATGCGCCAAGAAGGGCGCGAACTGTGTGAGCGGCGGCAACCCGACCGGGTACGTGTCCGGGTTCGTGGGTCTGAACGCGGTCGACGCCGGATCCACCGTCGACGCCTCCTTCGGAGGCGTGTGCGGGAGCACGGGCAGCGGTCTGCTGACCCTGCCAGCGTGTCCGCCGGCCTCCACCGCCCTCTTCAGCTGCGCTGCGGGCCCGCCCGCCGGCACCAGGTACGTCGAGGTCCACACCTCCACCGCGGCAGGCGGCCTGCCCAGGTGGCTCGCCGCAGGGCAGAGCACGGTGGTCAGGGCCTGCAGCCGCGCGACCTGGGGCGGCGTCGGATCCGCGACCGGCCTGGCTCTGACCCTGTCCGTGTGCGAGTGGAACGCGGCCACTTCCAACGGCACCGTGTACGCGGCGCCGCCGCCGTACCCGCCCAACGCCGTACCCCCGGCGGGCGCCGAGCGGAAGATCGTCCTCCATCAGACCGGCTCGCCGGCCGTCGCCTGCACCCCGCCGGTGGCAGGGCCGGCCGGATGGGACCTGCCCGGCGGTTTCGGGTGGCTGGACGACTCCGCGAACACCTGCCAGACCACGGTGGACGCCGGTGGCATCTACCACGACAACACCGGCGTGAGCGTCTCCTCAGCCTGTCGCGACGCGCTGGACACCGCGATCACCGGTCGGCAGATCGTGTACATCCCCGTCTACGACGGCAACGGCGGCACCGGGCACAACGGCTACTACCACCTGCTGGGCTTCGCCGCCTTCGTGCCCACGGGGTACGTCATGCCCGGTGGCGGCGGGCCGCCGAAGCGGAAGAGCTGGCTGACCAGCACGTTCTGCGACGCCGGGCTCCCGTCGAACACCAAGTGCCTGTCCGGCTACTTCACCCAAGGTCTCATTCCGGCGGCGAGCGGTGGGGGACCTGACCTGGGCGCCTCCGTCGTCTCGCTCAGCGGCTGACCGCGCCGTACGTCGCAAGCCGCAAGCCGCAAGCCGCAAGCCCGTCGAGCAAGTCCTCGCACATGCAGAGCGATCAGGAGCGCCCGCACCGCTCGGAAGCTGGGGAGCAGAGCACATGAGTCGTCGAGTTCTCGCCGTCGCGCTGGCGGTGGTCCTGGCCCTGGTGGGCACCGGGGCGGTCCTCGCATACGTCAGGGGGGCGGACGAGCGAGCCGTGGCCGGGCAGCAGCCGGTCGAGGTCTACATCGCCCGGCAGACCATCCCGGCCGGGACGACGCTGCAGCAGGCCGTGTCCGACCACCTCATGGTGCAGGAGACGGTGGCCCGCGTGGGGGTGCCGGACGGCGCGCTCACCTCGGTGGACTCGTCCTCCGAGGCGCTGGTCGCCACCAGCGACATCTCGCCCGGCACGCTGATCATGTCTGCTCGGTTCGGCACCGAGGCGGCCGCAGACGGGGAGGTCGCCATCCCCGCCGGGCAGATGGCGGTCTCGGTCGAGCTCGAGGACCCGGCCCGAGTCGGCTCCTTCCTGCAGGTCGGCTCGCAGATCGCCATCTTCGACACGTTCAACGTTCAGGAGGCGGACAAGGCCGACACCACGCCGGCCGGCGACCACCTCCAGGACCAGCACGCGTACACCCGGGCCACCAGGCTGTTGCTTCCCAAGGTCAAGGTGGTCGGCGTCGGGCAGTCCACGACCAAGACGGTCAGCAAGACCGAGTCGGACAGCCAGAGCAGGACCGGGCTCGTCGCGAACACGACCCAGACCCAGGTGTCCACCAGCCTGGTCACCGTCGCGGTGACCCAGGACCAGGCGGAGAAGCTCATCCATGGCATCCAGACCGGGACGCTGTACTTCGCGCTGCTGAACGGCGGCTCGAAGGTGCAGTCCGGGCCGGGGGTCAAAGACCGCGACCTGTTCGCCCAGGGGGTGGCTCCGTGACCGTCCTCCTCGAGCCGGACACCGGCGCGGCAGAAGCTCTCGCGTTCGCCCTCGGTGGCGAGATGACCCGGGTGGACACACCGCACGCGCTCACCCGGGTGCTCGACGACAACCCGCTCGAGCTGCTGGTGGTGGTCGGCGCCGACGTCGACCTCGCCGTGGCCCTGCAGGTCGCCACCGGGTACCGCACCGCGCGCCCCGAGCTCGGTGTGGTGCTTCTGCGCCGCCGGGTTGATGTGGCCGTCCTCGGCCAAGCCCTGCGCTCCGGGGTCCGTGAGGTGGTCAACCCCGACGACCTCACCGCACTGGCCGACGCCTGCCGACGCTCGGTGGACGTCTCGCGCAGGCTGCTGGGATCCACCGCCGCACAGAGCCACGCCGCGGAGGGCAGGGTGGTGACGGTGTTCTCGGCCAAGGGCGGCTGCGGCAAGACGACTCTGGCTACCAACCTCGCCGTCGCCCTCGCCGACGGCGGCAGGTGCCGTGTCTGCGTCGTCGACCTCGACCTCGCCTTCGGCGACGTCGCCATCGCGATGCAGCTGGTACCCGCCCGCACCATCGTCGACGCGGTCGCCATGCAGGGCAGCATGGATGCGCAAGGGGTTTCCTCGCTGGTGACCCCGCACAGCCCAGGACTCGACACCGTGCTCGCGCCGCTCGAGCCCGGTGAGGCCGAACGGATCCCGGTCTCCGTGGTCACCGAGCTGCTCCGGGTGCTGCGCACCATGTACGACTTCGTCGTCATCGACTCCCCGCCTGCGTTCACCGATCACGTGCTGGCCGCGTTCGACCTGGCCGACACCTACGTCCTGCTGGCGACGCTCGACATCCCGGCGCTGAAGAACCTGCGGCTGACCCTCGACATGCTCGACCTGCTCGGGTACCCGCGGGAGAGCTGGCAGGTGGTCCTCAACCGCAGCGACTCCAAGGTGGGGCTGGCGGTCGCCGACGTCGAGAAGACGCTCAAGGTGCCGATCGCCGTGCAGGTGCCCTCCAGCCGAGCCGTGTCGGCCTCGATCAACAAGGGCGTCCCGATCGTCCTCGACGAGCCGAACCACCCTGTCAGCCAGGCGATCCGCGCGCTGGCCGAGCAACGGGTGCGCGGGACGAGCAGTGGAGGGGTCGCGACGCTGCCGGCGGGTGCGCGCCGGCGCAGCAGCACGGTCCAGGGCAAGGAGAGCGAGAAGGAGCGCCGGGGCTTCGCGTTCCTGCGTCGGGGGAGCGTGGCATGAGCCTGCAGGACCGCATCAACCAGGCCCGTCGAATCGAGCCAGAGTTGCCGGCCGTCGCGACCGAGGGCCGGCCGCAGCCGGCCCGCGCGGTGCGGCTCGCGGACCCGTTCCACGACGTCAAGCAGAGCGTCCATCAGACACTGCTGGAGAGCCTGGGCCCCAAGCTCTACGACGCGCGGATGGAGCAGACCGAGCTCGAGCAGCGGGTCCGCCAGTCGCTGCAGTCGGTGCTCGAGCTCGAGGAGACCCCCCTCACCGCGGCCGACCGCACCCGCATCGCGCAGGAGGTGGCTGACGAGATCCTGGGTCACGGGCCGCTCGAGCCCTACCTGCGCGACACCGAGGTCACCGAGATCATGGTGAACGGGCACGACCAGATCTACGTCGAGCGCTTCGGCAAGCTCTACGCCGCGGACGGCCGGTTCCAGAACGAGGCCCATCTGCGGCGCACCATCGACAAGATCGTGGGTCGCGTCGGTCGACGGGTCGACGAGTCCAGCCCGATGGTGGACGCGCGCCTCCCCGATGGCAGCCGGGTCAACGCCGTCGTGCCGCCCATCGCCCTCGACGGCTCGATGCTCACCATCCGCAAGTTCTCCGCCGACCCGCTCCGTGCGGACGACCTGGTCGGGTTCGGCACGATGACCCGGGCGCTGTGCGAGCTTCTCGAGGCCTGTGTCAGAGGTCGGCTCAACGTGCTCATCAGCGGCGGCACCGGGTCCGGCAAGACGACGACCCTCAACGTGATGTCGTCCTTCATCCCGGCCGACGAGCGCATCATCACCATCGAGGACGCCGCGGAGCTCCAGCTGCGCCAGGAGCACGTGCTGCGGATGGAGTCCCGCCCGGCCAACATCGAGGGCAAGGGGCAGATCGCCATCCGCGACCTGGTGCGCAACGCGCTGCGCATGCGCCCGGACCGGATCGTGGTCGGGGAGGTCCGCGACGGCGCGGCGCTGGACATGCTGCAGGCGATGAACACCGGCCACGACGGCTCCATCACGACCGTGCACGCCAACTCGCCCCGGGACTCGCTCTCCCGCCTCGAGACGATGGTGCTGATGGCCGGTGTCGACCTGCCGGTCCGTGCCATCCGCGAGCAGGTGGCCAGCGCCGTCGACCTCATCGTGCACCAGGCCCGGCTCAAGGACGGCAGCCGGCGCATCACCCACGTCAGCGAGGTGGCGGGCATGGAGGGCGAGGTCATCACCCTGCAGGACCTGTTCCTCTTCGACTTCCGCGCCGGACTGGACGAGAACGGCCGTTTCCGCGGCACCCAGAGGTCGACGGGCCTGCGCCCCAAGTTCCTCGAGCGTCTGACCGATGCCGGTGTTCCGGTGCCCCAGGGCATCTTCGCGTTCGAGAGCTTCGCACGATGAGCCCGCGCCTCGGCCTCGGACGCGGGCTCGCAGTGGCGCTGCCGACGGTGGTTGCGGTGCTGCTGCTCGCGGCTCCGGCCCACGCGGCCAGCGGCAGCATCACCGACGTCTCCACCGACAACGGCCGGCTCGAGCTGGTCTTCTCTGCCAGCGGTCTGCCCACCGGGGCGACGCTGGCCCCCGGCAGCGTTCACGTCACGGTCGACGGGGTGCCGGTGACGGCCACGGTGACGCCGCGGGCCCAGGTCGACCGACCGCTGCCGGTGCGCCGAGCCGTGCTGGCGGTGGACACCAGCGGCTCGATGAAGGGCGCCGGCATCAGTGCCGCGCGGGCG